>JAITQK010000089.1 GCA_031288975.1 Treponema sp.
CCGTCCTCCATTATCCGCCGGTTCCACGCGCCGGTATCGCCGTCAAAGGCGTTTTCCAGAATGGCGTGAATCTTCTGCCGGGCAAAGTTGATATAGTATATCTCCCCTGTCCACACCCCAACCATATAGATGACCCACATGGCTTTTACCGAATGGCCAAAATCGGTGTGGTCGGTTCCCAGCACTTTCATGTCCGGGGAATTGCTGGCTCCCCAGAACGTGCCATAGACCTCGGTATAAAACCGCTCGATCATGATGCCGGCTATGTGTTTCATGTCCGCCTTAAACTGCTCTTTCTCATTCTTCGGCAGGGACGGGGTGAGCCACAGCATATAGGCGTAAAGCTGATCAAGGTGAGATACGAGTTCCACGCTCTGCTTGTCACTGATATCGGTCTGGGGCAACCAGGTAAATATATCTTTGCCGGGGCTGTAGTAGGTGGCAAAGATATAGTTTTTCAGCTTTAGAATTGTTTCAAGCACCTGCTTATCATGGGTCAGGTAATAGTAAAACGCGATGCCGGTCATACCATAGGCAAGGTCCTGACTGGTGCGGGTCGCGGTATCTTCAATCCACACGCCGTCCTTGAGCGCCTGCTTGGTATACATGGAACCGGTGTTTTTATCCACAAGGTTAAGCATGGCATACGCACCTGCACGGCATAGGTCAAAATACTCCTGCTTGCCGGTTATATGATACGCGATGCCGTAGGCGAACACCTGGCGGGAATGGGAACGGACAAAATTCTTGTCAGCGTTGTTATCGCCTGCAAGCAGGCCGCCCGCTTCGGTCGCGTAGCCGCCCTCAGGCTTGGGCGCGATGGCTTCTTGAAGCTCTTTAGGCCATTTTTCTACCTCGTCCAATCCCGGTAAGGGTGTTCCATCATCAGTGAAGAAGCTCCGCCATAAGCCATGCTTCATTTCCTTTACCGAAGGTTTGTTCCAGAACTTCATCAGGTCCTGTTCAAGATGTTCCATCCAGCGGTTTCCCTGCTCGTAATCGTCTCGCTCAATAAGCGCCTTGTGCGTTTTCAAAAGCTGTCTGATGTCTGGGTAAGGATTGTACTGATACTTCGTTCCCATGCTGCTGTCTCCTGTTATTTCAAATAGACTTGTTTTGGTATGATTGTATACGTGTCCATGATTGTCTTGGTATACATATCCATGATGGATAGTCTAAAACATTTTCATGTATCTGTCAACAAGATTTTTTAACGGGCAGTATGGGCACTGCTGTCCGGTATCACTGAAACACAACACCTGGATTATACTCTTCACTATCCGGGGTTTGCATTTTTTCCAGCATTACAGGATCATCAATATCAAGGAGGGGCAGGGGACTTGAAAGTTCCAGCGTCGTAACCGCACTCCGGTGACGGCCCTTGATATCACGAGGATGCTCTCCCGGGGCCAGGGAAAGGAGTTCCTCCCGGAACACCGCGGAAAAGATAGCCGGTGTGCTGGGGACGCCCTGATAGGCGGGCTGAACAATGCGGCCCCTGCGCCGTAGGGCCAGAAGCTGACGGATCGTCTCCCCATCAAGGAAGGGCTGATCGCAGGGAAAAAACATGTAGTGAGCCGCATCCGAAGCGGTCACGCCCAGGCGTATACTTTCGCGCTGTCCCTGTTCGGCCTGGTCATTTTGAATAACCCTAACCGGAAGGTTTCTGGCGAGGCTGATCACCCCCGCTTCTGCGGCCACAAAGAAAACACGGTTAAAACAGGGGAGGCTGCTTACCACTTCAAGGGTATACCGGGCAAGGGGTTTCCCCCGAAAGGGGACAAGGAGTTTGTTCTCCTTGCCAAAACGCCGTGAAAAGCCTGCGGCCATGAGAATCGCGTCTACGCTATCCGGAGTCACTGTTGGTTAGTTGCTCACCGTAAGAGTTCCCGGGGCTTGGAGCCTTGGGCAGGACCGACAATTCCGCGGTATTCCATTTGTTCCACCAATCGGGCCGCCCGGTTGTACCCGATTTTGAGCCGCCGTTGAATGTAGCTGGCACTGGCCCGGCCTTGCTCAAGGACGATTTCCAGGGCCTTCTCATAGAGGGGGTCTGTATCTTCAGAAAAAGCAATACCTGTTTCCTCCCCATCATAGAAGATCCCCTCGTCAATATAGTCCGGGAGGCCCAGGGTTTTGACGTGGTTCACCACCCGTTCAACCTCTTCCTCAGAAACAAAAGCCCCCTGTATCCTGATGGGAAAAGGGTCCACGGTCCCGGCGTAGAGCATATCCCCCTTGCCCAGGAGTTTTTCCGCCCCCATGGTATCAATGATGATGCGGCTGTCTATTTTACTGGCCACCATAAAGGCGATACGGCTGGGGATATTGGCCTTGATAGGCCCGGTGATGACGTCGATGGAAGGCCGCTGGGTTGCCAGCACCAGGTGAATGCCCACGGCCCGGCTCATGGCCGCAAGGCGGGTTACGGCGGATTCGAGTTCCTTTCCCGAGGCGGCCATAAGGTCCGCGAATTCGTCGATCACTATCACGATATAGGGCATGGGTTCGATGGCAAGGTTCCGTTCTTTGATCCGCCTGTTGTAGCTCCGCAGGTCCCGGACCCCCAGGGCATCGAGGCTTGCGTAGCGGCGTTCCATCTCATACAGACAGTACTGGAGGATCTGGAAGGCCCGCTTGGGTTCGGTGATCACCGGGGTCAAAAGGTGGGGAATATCGTTGTAGAGCTTCAATTCTACGATCTTAGGATCGATGAGGATAAGCCGACATTCCGTTGGGGTGCGCTGATACAGGATGGAGAGGATCATGGCGTTGACGCAGACCGATTTCCCTGAACCGGTGGCGCCGGCGATGAGGAGGTGGGGCATCTGTACCAGGTCCACGGTCCGGGCTTCGCCGGTAATCTCCTTTCCCAGGATCACCGGGATTTCCATGGGATTGTCCTCTCCCAGGAATTCCCCTTCGATGAGTTCCCGGAAGGAAACGAGGTTCCGCTTGGCATTGGGAACTTCGATGCCCACCGCATGTTTTCCCGGAATAGGGGCCACAATCCGTAAGGAAGCGGCGGCGAGGCGGAGGGCGATATTGTCCTGGAGACTGACGATTTTGGAGAGTTTTACCCCGGGGGCAGGGAGGATTTCAAACATGGTGATGACCGGCCCTTTCTTGATGCCCGTAACCTCAGCCTGAATGTTAAATTCTTTGAGGGTTTCTTCCAATACCAGGGCCGCGTCTTTGGTGGCTTGATCGATGATCCAGTATTCCCCTTCGGGGTACTGGTTGAGGATCCCCGCTATTGGCACCTCGTAGGGTATCTCCACCCGCTCATCGTTGTATTCATCAATAATAATTTCGTGAATATTTTCGTCATACTCCTCTTCATCCTGTTCCCCATTACACATTGATTCAAGCTGACTAAAAGCCGCCGCACTGGCCAGGGGCTTGGGTTCAGGGAGCTGGAGATCGGTTACATTGAGCATACTAGAGGGGGGGATTTCGTATTCTTCGTTTGCGCCCTCTAAAGCGGCTGCTTTGGCATAGGACATCAGCCGCGGACCTGGCAGGAGGATTACCAGGGATTTCTTAGAACGCTGCCGAGGCCGCCGCCTGCGGGAAGAGGATACATCGTCCTGGCCGCTGTGCGCTGGGGGGTCCCCTTGAGGCGGTTCCTCGACAGATGCCGAAAGCTCCTCCTCGTATTCCCCCACGCCTGATTCTCCGGAAAACAAGAGATTGACAAAAGCAATGATAATGAGGACTTCCAGGAGGGTCAAAAGGATAACAATGAAACTCAAGCCCCCTTTTCCCGCGAGGTCCAGGAAGACAAATTGCTCTGCCCAGAACTCAAAATCCCGGATAAAGGTAAAACCCATGGCCAGGGTAAAAAAGGGAACCGCCGCACAACAGAGTATAAAAACACGGCTTGGCCGGTATACAGGATCTGCCAGTAAAAACGCGGCATACAAGAGATAGATCGGAATGATAAAGGCCAAGAGTCCATAAGCATCTACAAAGAAGCCCCCTAAGCCGGGCAAAATACCTGACTGTGCAAAAAGAGAGCCACCTATAGAAATTCCCAATATAATAGAAAAACTCCCCAATACCAAGGCTCCCACAATTGCAGCAATACGGAATTGGGATATTGGCCGGGTTAACAATGAACGCAAGAACACCGATAGTAGATCCTCCACATGAGCCTATTTCAATATATCGGCAACAACTTCTTCCATACTCAGATTATAATACAGAAATCCATACGCCGCCGCTGCTGCGAGGACCCGTTTCCCGTATTCCCGTGTTTCGGTATATTCAATGGTTTCCAGGAACAGATCCTCCGGGAACTTCGATTCCGCGCTACGCCAACGCCGAATCCGGTTCATACCGCCGTTATAGGAGAGTAAGGCCAGGAGCGGGCTTTTCAGGCGCTCAATGAGATATCCGAGGTAGGATGCGCCGATATGTACGTTGATCCCAGGATCACGGAGCGGAATCGTGCCCCCCTCAATATAGTTCGGTCCCCCCTGCTTGAGGATGCGGCCTGCCTCCTCAAGGGCAGTTTGGGGCATGAGCTGGGTAAGCCCTATGGCGCCGGCGTGGGAGACAATATCCGCGGTAAAGGCGCTTTCAGTACGGATAAGGCCGTAGAGTATCTCCACCGGTACACCTGCGTCCTGGGCCTGCTGCTCAATTAAGTCTTGAAAGGGCCGGGGATAATAGTGTTCCATGTCAAAATGGGTTACTTCATAATCCTCCCGGCCTGTGCAGTAGGTAATGAGGCGGATCAACGCTATCCATTGCCCATCAACGGCAAGGGCCGCTGCTATGGTCCGCAGTTCCGGCAGGGAAAGGGTATCCCGCAACTCCTCAAGATACGGGGTGATATATGAGGCAGCCCCGAATTCAAAGAAACCGAGGAGCAGTTCCATTTCCTCGTTATGCACAAATTCCCGGGGAGCCGCATGCTTTGCTTTCTTTTTCCAGTTCCAGGCCGGCTTTTCCGGTTCCTCCGGTTCCATCGGTATGGGCGCCATGGTTTCCCCTAAATAGGAGGCGCTCAGGGCACGATAGTAGAAGGATGCCTGTCCTTCCTCAAAGGCTATCCTGAAAAAGGTCTGGGCCACCGTGGTTTTGAGGGCTTCCGCAGGACCGGCCAGGGCCAGGGCGGAGATATTCACATACGATGCGGCCTCCCCAGGGGGGATATAGCCGAGGGAGACTGCCCTGCCCAGGATATAGGCGTATTTTGCGATATTGACCCCATCGGAACGGGATTTAATCAGGGAAAATACCGTCAACATGGACTTCCATTGCCGTTTTGCGGTGAGATACCGGCACAGACCGTCTAAAATATCACTAAAGTAAGAGTCCACATTCCACCGCGGCAGGTAGGTATACACCAGGGCCGGGAGATCCTCAGGTTTATCCCCCAGGCTTATCTGTAAGATATACCAAATACAGGCGTCTTCCTGCTGGGCATCAGGGGCAAAGAGGAGGGCCTGGGTAAAATAGGCTGCCCCCTGGGCAGGATGCCCCCTCTGGCGTTCCATTCTTCCTGCAAAATAATAGAGCCTGAAACGAATATTCCGCATATCAATGACCGGAACCCCCTCGCCGCCCATGCTGGGTTCGATCTCCCCAGACAACGCATCATCCCATTCCAGAAACAGGTTCACCCCCTCTGCCAAGGCTCCGGTACCGAGAAAAGCGCGGCCCAGCTCGGTCAGTAACGCAGGGTACTGAAAAAAGAGGGAACGGTTCTGGTTCAATACCAGGCGGAACTGCTTCATCCCTTCTCCAAAAGAAGACCGGGATAGGGCGAGCCGTCCGGCAATGGCGGCCTGTTCAGCTTCGGTAAAAAAATCAGGAGCCGCCCAGGTCTGTATTTCGCTCAACGCCCACCGGTATGCCTGGTCAGGCACGCCTGAGAGAAAAAACCCAAGAACATTCCGGGAAAACGTTTCAGGGCTGCTTTTTCCGCCTGCGGCTCCCGGTGTTTGTCGCAGGAGCGCCAGCAGGGAAACAGCCTGGTCCCAGGAAGAACTAACCCCATAGCGCTCAAAACACTCCGCAGCTTCCTCAAAATCGGCCAGCCTATACAAGGCCGCACCTCGAAGGCTTACAAAAGAAGGCGTATCATCGGTAAAACCGGTTTCGATCCGGTCCAAGACCTGGCGGGCAATATGCCTCTTTTCTAACACGGGGATTATCAGCTTTTGGGCCGCTGCTTCCCGCACCCTGCCCGAAGTGCTTTTCAGGGCGGTTTTAAACAAAGCCACCGCGAGATCCTCCGGGGGGACCCGCTTCGCTTCAGTAGTATCCCCGGATTTGTCCAGAGCCGCCGCTTGGACCAGGAGGCCGGCATAAAAAGGCGCCGAAGGGTGAATTCGGCTTATCTCCGGTATTTCTGAAAGGTCCATGTTCAGAATAAAGGAAATATCCCCAGCTTTAAGCTGTTCCGCCGCCTCATTCCGGCTCTGATTGACGACCGTTTCAGCGGTGCAGCCTCCGAAATTGCAGAGGAGCAGGAAAAGAAAGGGCACTGTGGGCAATCCTGAGAAGCCCTTAGTTCCGTGGTGGAATACGAATAATGGTTCCTGGAATAATACGATTCGGATTACGAATCTTATTAAACCGGGCAATGTAATTATAAAGCCGAGGGTTACGATAAAAAGCCTCCGATATATCCCAAAGGGTGTCTCCCCACCGTATTTTATACATAACCCCTTTCCGAGGGATAGTAGCCGGTACTTTGTATGTAGCTACCGGCGGTGGGGGCCTTGATACTGCACGCTGCGGGGGGGATGCTGCCTGAACCAGCACAGCCGGGGGAAGAACAATAGCTTCCGGGACGCTTGGGTTCAGGATTTCCGGGATAAGCTCAACCTGAAGAACCGGTTCGGGCAGCACAATCCGTTCGGGAACATGCTGAACCGGTGGAACCAGAGGGGGAACTTCAGATACTACCGACGGAAATGATGGAGGGGCCACTATAACCGGCTGGGGCAGGAAGCGAAAAAATAAAAAGGCTAAACCACCGGCCACCAGCATACCAATAGCGATAAGCGCAATGACCAGCCAGACCTTTTTCGAGGATGTGTCATATTCGTATAACCCCATAGGAGGCGCTTGCTGCTGTTCCAATTCAAAGTCGGGAATTGCAGGTTCCTCCTGCTCTTGCCCCAGGGACTTAAGGGATACCTTTAGAGAATGGGGTTGCCCCTCTGGAAAGGCGTCTAAATCCAGGGCATCTGCCTGAAGGTCCCCATTTTTATTGGCAGAAATCACCAATTCTATTGAGGGGCTTCCCTGGGGCTTGGGTTTGATATTTTCAACCATCAGACTGCCGATATACCGGGCATCGGTCATGGTCAGGTGGTTGCTTTTATACACATCGATCAAGACGCTACTTTGCTTATTATGAACCGTGGTAAGAATAAGTCGCTTCTTTTCGGTAGAATTTTCCTCAATAACGGGATAAAATTCCCCATTGGCGATTTTAATGCCAATAGTTGACGCCATTGGTCCTGCTCCTTCTTATATAGCTTATATCGAAAGTGGTATTTTGACAATTACCGTGATTCATCTATAAAATTAACTATCATATCAGTCCCTTGCAATATAGTTTGATTTTACCGATAATACTAATATGACTGCTGTTATTCTTATCCTGGTCCTGGGCGTCGGCGTCGGTGTATTTATGATGATCCGCTTAGGTAATATAAAGATCGGTAAAGGGGAAAAGGTGAAGGACCGGGAGACCATACTGAAAGAGGCAAATCAACGGCTGGCCAGAAAGCCCCGGGATGCGGAGGCCCTTGCCCAGGTGGGGGATATTTATTTTCAGGAAGAATCCTGGGATAAGGCCTATAGAATCTACGAGATACTGGTCGCCTCATCGGAGCTGGATGTGCATATTGATAAATTTGAAGCTAAACTGCGTTATTCCATTGCGGCATTAAACCTGGAGCAATATAGCCTGGCGTATAAAGGTCTTTCCGAAGCCCGGGAGCTTAATCCAGATAACTTTGCGGTGAATTACAATCTTGGTATCATGGAATTTCAGAAAAAGAACTATGAAACAGCCCTCCAGCGCTTCAAGCAGGCCTATACCAAGGACCCGGACCATGCGCTGATGCTCCGGTACCTGGGACATAGCTATTTTAAACTGGGCAAACACCGGGAAGCGATGATGTATATTCGTAAGGCCATTGATCTGGCCCCAGGTGATAAGGAATCCCTCTACGTACTGGGGCAATGTTACTATGAGAGCAACCAGACCGATCAGGCGTTACGGATATTTACCCATCTCCGGGCGGATCCGGTGATAGGCCCCAATGCGTCTCTGTTTTCAGGGACCCTCAATACAAGTCTTCATAATAATGAACAGGCGATAGAAGATTTTAAAATTGGTCTGAAACATAAAAATATCAAGAACGAGGTGCTGTCCGAGTTGAAATACCGTCTGGCGTCCATCTATCTGGAGCAGAATGAGCTTTGTGATGCCCTTCCCCTGCTTCATCAAATTGAAGCCATCAATCCGACATATAAAGATGTGCATACCCTGATAGATAAGTACCAGGAACTCTACGAGAACAAAAACCTTCACATTTTTCTGATGGCTTCTTCCGCGGATTTTATCGCCCTCTGCCGTAAGATCGTGCTGACCTATTATTCCAGGGGGAAAACAAAAATAACCAATATAGTCGCTACGCAGAACGATTGGGTTGATATAACCGCGGACTTGGATACCCCCCAAGAGTCGGATGTGATTATATTTCGGTTTATCAGAACCGAAGGCGCCATCGGAGAACTCATCATCCGGGATTTTCATTCCCATTTGAAAGAAGTGAAGGCCGGTAAGGGTATCTGTATGACGGTGGGCAATTTCACCGACGAAGCAAAACGGTTTACCGAAGCCCGGCTCATCGACTTAATAGAAAAGGAGTCGTTCATGGTCATATTGCATACCCTAGACTCCAAAACCATACCGGCATAAGGGGCATTACGGTAAACCGGATCAGGGAATCAATTTCTTCCGCCTTTTTTCACACCCCTTCGATACCCCCAGAAACAGCAGGGCAATAAGGATAAAGAGCCGCTGTCGGGGCCGGGTTTCCAGGTGATAGCCGCTTACCCCCGCTTCCGGGGTGAGGGAGCGGATATATGCAGTGAGCACCGGTACTGCGTCCTCCCGGTTCCCGTCCACATACCGGCCACCGGTCCGTTCGGCGGCGCCTCTCAGTATCTCCCCCCGACGATAGCTTATGGGGGGAATTCCCCTGGTATCAAGGGGCGCCCCCTCTGGAGACAGGGGATCAAGGGCCTGTGGGACTGGGCCACCGGTTTCGCTGCCCATGCCCACGGCAACCAGGGTAATGCCCGCCTCCAGCACCCGGTCAATCGCGGCGGAGAGGGAGCCTGAGAGGGATTCGCCGTCGGAAAAAAGGACGATCACCTGCCGGGCTGGAAGGGCGGTCTGGAAAGCCCTGGAAGCCGCATCGATCAAGGTTTCCAGATTGGTCCCCCTGCCGGTAACGGCAGACCCGGTCAGCCCTTCCAGGAAGGTGAGCACTGCGCCGGTATCATAGGTTAAGGGCACGGCAAGTACCCCGATTCCCTTGCCAATAGCCGCCCCAAGACGGCCCTCGGCATGCTCTGCAAAGTCATGGGCAATCAGCAAGGCCCGGTCCAGCCGGGATATATCCCCCTCCCGGACTTCCATGCTCCGGGATACATCCAGGGCCAGGACCACATCCACTCCCCGGCGATATTCCGGCACGATCCGTCTTCCCCACCGAGGACCTGCCAGGGCGATGATGAGGGAGGCGAGGAACAGCCCAAAGGCGAGACAGGAACAAACGTACCGGAGCCGGAGTTCCCGCTCCATGCCGGGGGATGCCCTAAAGGCCCCTAAATCAGGGCGGTACCGGCGATAATGCAGGAATGCCAGGATGATCACGGGAATCAAGCCGGCCAAGCCTATTAAAACCAGGGGGTTATCGAAACGGAACGCCTGTATCTCATTCACAAGAAGGCCCCCAGTACAGTACGGCGGATGATCCTGACGAGGGTAAGCAGGACCAGGGCGCTTATGATAAAGGGCACTGCTAAGGACCGGGTTCGGGTAAGGGTTCCTGAACGGCCGACGCTCATTTCCCCCTGGTCAATACGGGAGAAAGCCGCGGCAAAGGTATCTACCGAGGGCGCTCCGATATAGACACCTCCTGCCTTTTCGGCTATGGCCTTGAGGCTTGCCGGATCAAAGCGGGACTCGAAGGTACCGATTCGGCGCATCTTGGTTACCGGGTCCACATAGTTGATCGGCACCTCTCCGTCACTCCCCACCCCGATGACCCAGAGAGCAGCCCCCAGTTCCGGCAGCAGGGCAGCGGCGGTTTCGGGATGTATGGCCCCGGCGTTGTTTTCCCCATCGGTGATCAGCACCACCACCCGGCGGGGAGCAGTGGAATTTCTGAGGTGAAAGGCCGCAGTTGCCAATCCCATTCCCAGGGCGGTTCCATCCCCCAACTCGGCGATGCCGAGGCTTTCAAGCCGGGCAAAGAGACTGGACCGGTCCACCGTAGGGGGAATCAGGAGGGCCGCGTCGTTTCCCACTGCCACCAGTCCGATGGCGTCAGAAGGCCGGTTCGCTGCAAAGTCATGTACCAGCTTCCGGGCCATATCAAAACGGCTGGCTCCCGCCATATCCTGCGCCGCCATGCTGGGGCTAATATCCACCACAAACAGGATATCCATACCCCGGTTACGCCACACCGTTTCGGTGGATATGACCAGGGGACCTGCTGCCGCGATAAAGAGGAGGAAGCTGCCGGTGATTTCCAGGCCCTGTAGGAGGTGTATGATGATATCCAGATTATAGGGCGGCTTAAAGGGCGTCCCCCCCGGAGGACCGAGGGGGACCACCAGGGTGAGGGCATCCTTAAAGAGGCGGGAAAGGGACCAGCCCAGGATGATCACAACAAGGCCGGCTACAATCAGCGCAGGATACTCAAAGGCCAGATTCATGCCGCCCCCTTAGGCGCAAGCGCCCCCTGGAGCGGAGCGCCCTTACCGCGGTGGCTTTGTTTTTCGACCTCCTCCAGGGCGTCGATAAAATGCTCTAGCCCATCCAGCATATCCAGGAGCGCTTCCCGTGATATGCCGGTGCCACTGAAACGCAAAGTATCGCAGCGGCGGAAGATCCCGGCAAGAAAGGTCCCCGTCACTATCCCCTGGTCATCTGGGGCTTGGGTGTCACAGACCACCAAAGGCGGCAGTCCCGTAAATTCTCCTGCTGCCAAAGCCCGGCAATTGATCCCGGTAAAAAGCGTCAAAAAGCCCCGGAATTCGGAGGATACCAGGGCAAGCAGCTCCCCCGCATCATGTCCATCCGCAGCTCCCTCCACCATGGTCCGCAGGTGCTGGAGACGCTTTTTCATAAACCGGATAAGCCGCCACCGCCTGAAACATTCGCCGAGCTGTTGAAGGCTGCCCCGGCCCCAGAGTCTGATGCCAAGCCCCAGGAGGGCCAACAGGACGAGACTCGCCACGGTTCCATAGATCAGGGTGATGGTACCCGGCACCACCAGTGGCGGGACCGCCGGAGAAAGCACCAGAGAATCTCCGCTCAGGATCGAGGTGATGTGCACCTGAATACCCGAAACCGGGAAGCCCCGCAGGGCCAGGGAGGGGATGCCCAGGGGCGGCAGCTCCAAAACCCCTGGTCTGTATGCAATAAAATCAATGAGCAGCCTGGTCTGGCCTCCCCGGTGTTCCACTGCAATCCGGTTGATGATAAGGTCCTCTGAGGGGCGAAACGCCTCAGTCCCCTCCATTATAAAGGCTTCGACATTGGAAAAGGCCGGACCCAAGGGCGCCACCAGCCGGGCACGGTCCCCCACATAGACGGTTTGGGGAATGAGATAGGGAGTTTCCTGTTCCGATACCTGGGCTTCGGCCTGGCCCATCAGAAGCACCAAGAGGAGCACCCACCATGGAAAAGGGCTATCCACTGGAATCACGGC
Source organism: Treponema sp. (assembly GCA_031288975.1). Taxonomy (GTDB): domain Bacteria; phylum Spirochaetota; class Spirochaetia; order Treponematales; family Breznakiellaceae; genus JAITNP01. Next base: position 11,985 of record JAITQK010000089.1, read on the forward strand.
TCCCCTCATCCTAGCGGCTCCCCCGTCTTTCACTCCATCCGCCGAAGAACCGGATGAGGGACGTAGGTGCATCGTCGGTAGTGGACAGCGCCAGGCAGGCAACCCCTGCACGGCGGCACAGGCTCTTCCACGCGGTAAGCCGGTCCTCATGCCAAGCGGACCAGGCCGCACGGAACGAGGCGAACCCTGCGGGTACATGGTACCGGCGTCCTGTTTCCGGATCTTCTATGGTGATGAGACCCAGGCCGGATAGGTGTTCATCCAGGGTGTCGCTTATCCTGATGGCAAGGACATCATGCTTCCGGCGCAGGTCCCCCAGCTCCTGTTCCCAATGCACACAAAAAAAGTCGGAAATAATCACCACGAGGCTCCGCCGTTTCAGGAGCCTTCCCACACCGGTCAGGGCTGCCCCCAAATCGCTGCTCCTGCCGCTGGCTGGGGCTGAGAGGGCGCTACTGATCATCGCCATAATGTGAGAGCGGCCCTTGCGCGGAGGGAAGACCTGGGTTATGCCCTGGTTAAAAAACACAGCCCCCACCCGCTGACCTGCCTGTTCCGCAGAAAAAGCCATGAGCGCAGCGGTCAGTACCGCCTGATCATACCGGCTCAAGGGACCACCCCCAGTATGCATGGAGGCGGAACAATCCAACACCAGGGACACCATCATCTCCCGTTCTTCCCGGTAGAGTTTGACATACGGGGTACCAAAACGGGCGCTCACATTCCAATCAATAGAACGGATATCATCCCCCAGCTCATAATGCCGGACCTCATCGGCCTCGATCCCCTGGCCTTTGAAGACCGAACGGAGATCCCCGGCCAGCAGCCCCTCGGCCAGGGATGGGGCAAGCAGGGGAAAGGTGGCAATCCGCTTCAAAAGTTCATGGCGATCCATAGGCTATCAGGGAACCGGCACCAAGGCCAGAATTCGGGAGATGATCCCGTCCGGGTCAAGGCCGTCTGCCTCAGCCTCATAGGAGAGGACAATACGGTGCCGTAAGACCGGCAGGGCAATGGCCTTAATGTCTTCAGGGGTAACAAAGGCCCGGCCTTCAAAAAGCGCCCGGATTCGGGAACAACGGTAGAGGGCGATAGAGGCCCGCGGGGATGCGCCAAAGGCAAGATACCGGTACAGCCCCTCCCGTGCTGCCTTTTCCGCGGCATCATCGGACCGCAAGGGCTGCCCGCGGGGAGTAAAGACTTCGCTCCGCTGCCGAGGGGCTGCGTATCGCCCAGAGGCTGGGCGTGAAGCCGCGACTACGGAAACAATATACCCTGCAATACGCTCATCAATATGGATGGAATCCGCGACGGAGCGCAGGATATCCAGGGCTGCGGCATCTAAAACTGGCTTCAGTGCCGCCATTCCTTCTGAAGGAGTGTCCCCTGCAGCACAGGATACGCTGTTCTGGGTGGCGAAATCCATGATGCGGATTTCTTCCTCCTGACTGGGGTAACGTACCAGCAGTTTAAGGAGAAACCGATCCAGTTCCGCCTCCGGGAGGGTATAGGTCCCTTCGTGTTCAATGGGATTCTGAGTCGCCAGGACAAAAAAAGGAGCTGGCAGCGGATAGGTGGTCTCTCCGATAGTAACCTGATGTTCCTCCATTGCCTCAAGCAAGGCGGACTGCACCTTGGCAGGGGCACGGTTGATCTCATCCGCCAGGATCACATTGGCAAATACCGGTCCCCGGCGCACCGAAAAGGTCCCCGAAGCCTGTTCCCACACCAGGGTCCCGGTGAGGTCTGCAGGGAGCAGGTCCGGGGTAAACTGTATCCGTTTAAAGGCCAGTCCCGTAATATCCGCAAGGCTCTTAACCGCCAGGGTTTTTGCCAGCCCCGGCACCCCTTCCAGGAGTATATGCCCTCCGGCAATCAGGGCCATTAAAAGGCCATCTATCATTTCATGCTGGCCGATGATGTGCCCAGCCAATTCCTTTCGGCAGGCATCCACAATTCCCCGGGCCGCAGCCAGGCCACCATCGGTATCTGTCGTATTTTGATCCATTACCTACTTCCGGTAAGATTGTACACCATCAATAGCCCTTGGGGAACCGGTACCATCGACCTCATCAGAAATTTCTTCAAAAAATCAACCTAAAACACCGATCCAGCGAAAGGGGAAACCTTGCCCGTCAGCCGGTAACGTGTATATATTCTAAGTATAGAAACGAGGAGGCATGTATGTATGAATATATGACCAGCGGTACCTGTTCAAGTGCCATTCATTTTGACATAAGGGATGGTAAAATGTACGACATTTCCTTTCAAGGTGGCTGTAACGGCAATTTAAAGGCGATTGCGAAACTGGTAGAGGGAATGGAGACCGGAACCCTTATCGAAAAGCTCAAAGGGGTTCAATGCGGCATGAAGGCAACCTCCTGTGCTGATCAACTGGCACAGGCCGTGGAAGCCTATAATCGGCTTCAGCAACAGGAGGTCCAATAAAACGGCGCCAATGCTCAAGAGGCTTTTTGGAGTCCTCTTCAAGGGGGTAGTTCGGCCTATAGATAAGGCGGGGGAAGTGATCCAGAAAGTATGCCGGACTCGTAGATGACAAAAAGGGCAAAAAGAGATAGTATAGAAAAATGAACATGACCATAAAACTCTACTGCCCCATTGTCATAATATCGGAAAAAAAATCGAATAAAATATGGCTTATTTATGCCTATCATCGCACTTCCAGGGAGATTGTGGTGTATCTTAAAAACAGCACAAAAATTAAAAGAGAAGCTCAAACATTTGGGCATTACTTATTCCTCGCAGAAGAATGCAAGCGCCAGGTAGAACTGGGGAGGTAACTCTCCGGTTCTACCCACCAGGAAACTTTCTTAAAATAGTTATTATTGGTATTAAACAACCCGTTGATGAAGGTGGATGATCGCCCTGCTGGATAAGCCCATCATTTCGCTCTACCGGAGTCGAGGGGACTTTTCAGGACCTTGCCGTTCAGTACCAAGGCGACCCGGCCCTCCCGGAGGAGCTTGCGGTTGTCCTCGGTGGAAATGATGAGCAGCGCGTCATCCTCATCGATAATGGGGTCTGTAGGACGGATACCGAAGACCCCACGGGCTATGATGCGCAGGGGATTGGATCCCACCAGTTTGACGAGTTCCGGATCCAACCCCGAGGGGGAAGGGCGGAATATGCTGTCAGGGGATACATACCGGACCATCGTATTCGTGCTTTGGGGATCCATCATGTTCCGTTCATAGATCAGGTTCATATTGGTATCCCATATCTTGGGGAAGATGCAGGGAACGGCCAAGGCTGTGGTGTTTCTTCCATGAATGGGCAGCTCGTCGCTGACAAGGATGATGATCCCCGTATAAGAAGGAACCGGAATGGGGGTAAGGGTCCGCATGAGTTCCGCAGGACCACTATGCCGGATGAGTTCGGCACTGACTTGATTCAGGTTGATTGAATAACGGGCGGACAAGAAGGCTAAATCAGTGGATAAAGCTGGGGGAACCTGGCGGATAGATAGGGCGGTATACTGTGCAGGATAGAGGGAAAATTCTCCCCGGTTTACCAAATCCCCAAGGGTGGTGGATGAATCAACCGGTATGGACAGGAGAAAAGGCTGTACCAGGCGGGGATATTCATCACTGAGCATTTCCTCAGCCAGGCTTCTTCCCGTGGGCAAGCGGATCCCCGCTGAGGCGAGATTCAGGGTTACGGCAGCATTGATTTCCATACGATCCCATTCGATGGATCCAGTTATATCAACTTGGGTCTGGCCATAGACACCCACCCCCAAAAAAAGCAAAAAACAACATACGATGCCTGTTTTCATACACACTCCTCCTCCCTATTTTATCGGCGTTTTTAGGTATCTCCCTTCACGGAGGATATCATTTAAGCGCATCCCGTTCGCTTGAGCCAAGGTCTCCGGGTCTACATCGTAAGCCAGGGCTATGGACCAGAGGGTGTCCCCTCGCTTTACCAGGTGAGTCCCGTCAAAGGTAGGTGCGGTTTTCTGGGTTCCACTCGGCTGCTTCTGGTAGGGACCAACATCCTTGAAGGCAGGAATCAGGATCCGCTTGCCGATTTGGAGATACCGGGCCTGGGTTCCGGGATTGGCATTGAGGATGTGATCCACGGATATACCGTAATGCAAGGCCAGGGCGAAGAGGGTATCCCCGGCTTTTACAGTATGAAAATAGTATTTTACGAGGATGAGGTCTTGCCGGGCCAGGACTGCGGCAACAGCAGGGGCATCAGTGGCTCGTACCTTGAGTTGATAGTTCTTATCCGGTGGGGTAACCCTGAAAATCAGTTCACTGTTTGCCCGTTTGAGTTCCTCTTTATCGATCTTTGCCTCAGTTGCCAGGAGTTCCAAATCCACGGTTCGGCCAATGGGAACCCTGGTCCATTCGATCTCCTCATGCCAGAGGGGGTTAATACCATCGAAGTACCGGGGATTGGATATGATATACGAGACTGCCAGTAATTTAGGCACATAGTGGGTAGTTTCAGTGGTAAACTGCTTTTTTTCCGCGAGCACCCAGTAATCTTTGATTCCGGTCCGCTGGATAATCCTGGTGACGCCACCAAGGCCAGTGTTGTACGCTGCCAAGGCCAAGGCCCAATCCCCCAGTTGGCGGTAGTTTTCCTCCAGTTTGCGTAAGGCTCCAATGGTGGATTTCCAGAAATCCATACGTTCATCCATCCACTCATCCACCTTCATGTCGTAGGGGCCCATACTGTTCTTCATGAATTGCCAAAGCCCAGTGGCGCCGGCTCGGCTTACTGCGGAGGCAAGGAATCCCGATTCGATAACCGGCAGGAACAATAGTTCCTGGGGTAGCTTGCGGGTTTCAATCTCCTTTTGGATGAAAGCCAGATACGGGCTACCCCGGCGCATGACCGCGTTGAGCCAGGCGATACCTCCAGGGCTGGAATAGCGCTCAATGTACTCCTGGGTCAGGGCTTGGTTTATCCCTGGTATCCGCTCCTGAAACACAGGAATACCCGTTGTGTGTGCCGGGGAAATCAGACGAGCGGGCCGGGCAAAGGCCGTTATCCGCAGAGGACGTGCCGGAGCCGGGGACACTTTCGGTGGGAGTTGTGAGAGCGCTTCCCGCAACGTCTCGGGGAGCACTTCCAGTGGCGCTTCCCCGCTTGATTCGAGGGGCACACTTTCCACTACCGGAAGGGATACAGAAGTTTCCGGTGAACCAGCTATCGGTAGTTCCCTTGAAATGGCTATTGGTAGGCCATCGAGCAGTTTTGTTTGGGAACCTTCCCCGGTGGATTCAGCTTGTAATGACAAGCACATAAACACTCCCAGGCTCAGGAGTATTGTCTTTTTCTTAAAAATAATGGACATCAAAATTTTTCTCCATAATAAATCCCCGCCCATTCCCAGCGGCCATGAATTTCCGGGTCCAGGGGAAAATATATCTTTCTGAAATACAGATACCAGGTAGAAATATAGCGAGACCAGCCCCAGGTGCGTAAATAGGCTTCGTTGGCGTTGGAACCAGCGTCGAGTTTATCCGCATAACGAATAGGGTTTCCCCGCATGAAATCAGCAAGGTCGAATTCCGCCATCCCCGAATCATCGGTATCTTCCTGTGCCCAGGAGCGGGCAAAGAAATTGACCTTAGCTCGGCATTGCCGCAGGCGGACAATACTTTCCCCATCAAAAGCCCCTTTAATGGCGGCAACCAAGGCGTTGACGCTCTCAAAGGTCCAGTTCTTGGGAGAATTGTTAAAATCCACCATTTGTTTTGCGTAATGATCCGCATTGGGAAAGCCGGGGATGGTGGTTCCCCTATAGGAAAGATACTGGGTATATGCCTGAATGGCCCTGCTCCATTCACCGGTTTGCTCGTATGCCTGGGCCAGCATGAAGTAGGCAATCCCCTGATCTATATCATTGGGAAAGCGGGCTATTAATTCCTGGTAATACCGTACCTCTCGTTCAGGATTATCCACCAGCCTAATCAGTTCAGTAAGACAGGCCAGATGAATTGACTTCCCCTGGACCATCAAATCAGGATAATTCTTGATAATCAAATCGAAGTAGATGGCCGCTACTGCATCTGCTTCTTGCTGCATATAGGCGTAGGCGATCATAAACAGGTAATAGGCATTATAGGTATCCTGAGCGCTGGTCCGGGAACTGAGAAAATTGATTAATTTACCGTATTCCTTCATACTGGCATACATATTGGAAAGCTCCCGGATCACCGCAAACTGCGCTTCCCCCGGTTCCTCCTCCTCCGCTAAAAGCACCAACAGGTTCGTGATAATTTCCCGCTCTGCCTTGGTTCCGGTGATATAATACAGATCTACGGAAGGAGGATTGGCCGGGATATTCACCGCCCTGCAACCCAGGGTGATAAACATACCAACGAGGCTGAGGACTTTGAGTCTCAAAACAATAGTATTCACCAATAAAAGTCTACCATGGAAACCGCCTGTTGACAAGGGCCGGCAACCCCCTTCTCATAAAGCATATTTTTATAGTATATTGTACAATATATGTACCCTCCTTCAACGCGTCGAATCATCGCACGATTTGTTTTTATTATCGGTCTTTTGTTCATGTTTCTGGGAAGTGCTTTTCTTCTGGGACATCTGGTCGGTATTTCCCGGATATCGATTTTATTAGCCTTCTTCTTCGTTATTCTGGGTTCAGGCTTTGCGGTATTGGCCATAAAGCTCAACAAGCGTTCCCTCTACCTGTTTTTCGCCGCTTTTTTCATATTAGTCGGTTTTTTCCTGTTTTTATCCGCTCTGAGTATCTTTCCAGTGACCTTTGCGCAAGACTGGCCCCTTCTATCGGTGTTTTCAGGACTTGCCCTCTTTCCCGCAGGCTGGCATCGCTATGGGGCCTTGCGGAGCCACTATGTGGTTCCCTCCCTGGCCTTTGTCATTTTAGGCTCAGTGCTCCTCATTTTTTCCTTTAAGGTGATTCCCTTTTCGTTTGCCCAATTCATCCTGAATTGGTGGCCCATCATTGTCGTTCTGGCAGGGCTGATCCTGGTTTTAATATCCCTTGGTACTAAAAAATAGCAAGCAGTGGCTTCTTTATATCAAGATTGTTTTTTTTACCGGGGCTTTCATGAGCTGCGCTACAGGCGCATCGTGGATCCAGGAAACCCCGCTCTCAATACAGATCCCCGTAACGCCTGAGACCCCGGCGCTCATCCGGTCTTCTGATGGCGGTCTTGTTGACTGGATCCGCCTGTTAACCGAGACCGGAACCCCCCAGTCCCTCCTGCGGGCCTTGGATTTGATCCGGGACCGGGACTTGGGGAGCGGGGACTTTGGCCGAACCATGAACATCGTCATCCTCACCTTCATGCAGAAAGTATACCCCGATATAGGGACCAACATTCCCCTCGGGACCCCCTCCCGGAATCACATCTATACCCGGATACTCCGGGAGGCCGAAGGGGGGAACTACGTCGCTCCCCTATCTGGTTCCCAGGACTATCTTGAATACGTGCTTCCCTTTATGGCGCTTTTATCCGAGACCAAGGCAGAACTACTCTTGAACGCCGTACCGGATCTCAGACGGGCCGAAGTATTAAACCCAAGTGCGGTGTTGGCTCCCTATTTTCTGGGGCTTGTGTATGAGCGTTCTGGCCGGAGGGATGAGGCTCGGATCGAATATAACCGGGCCTGGAGACTGTCGGAGGAATGTTACCCCGCGGCCCTGGGGCTTGCCCGGATCATGCAGCGGGAGGGACAAGCCCAGGGTGCGATCCGTCTGCTGCAGGACCTGGTGATCCGGTATCCTGATCATCTTTCCATCAAACGGGAGTTGGCCTTTGCCTATTATCGCCGGGGAGACTGGTCCCGCGCTGAACCGGCCATTGCCGAGCTTCTCCAGCGGAACAGCCGGGACGGTGAATATATCCTCATGCAGGCCCATGTGTTGGTAGAACAGGGGGAATTCCACAAGGCCCAGACCCCTCTGGACCAGTATGCCTCGATCAATCCGAATAACCCGCTGTACCTGTTTTTACGGGCCAGGGTGCAGGCCGAAGGGTACCACAACCGGGACGCGGCTTTGAACTACCTCCGTTCCTTACTCAAATCTTCTACTGCCGATGATGCAATGACGGTCTACGCTGCCCGGATGCTCATGGAATCCAACCGAATCGAGGATCAGTACGAGGGCCAGGACCTCCTGGGGCGTTTATTAAGGGTCGAACAGCCTTCTCTTGGGGTGCTTGATCTGGCCCTCCAAGACGCGATTCACCGGGAAGCCTGGGAGGAGGCCCAATCCTATTTGGAACGACTGCTTGATGAACGCCGTTCTGTGCAGGACCTCCTCAACGCCTATAAAGTCTTCCAGGGCATGGGGAACAGCGCAACCGCCCTTGTCTTTGCCCAGGAACTCCATGAGGGTGATCCTGCCAATGAAGAGGGAACCATCGCCTATATTTCGGCCCTTATTAATACGAAGCGTCAAGACGAGGCCCGGCAGATGATAGAAAACCGTCTGGCGGATATGCCCGGGGGGGCGATAAAGAGCACCTATTATTACCTCCGCAGTCGTACCGAAGATGACGAAGAAGCCATGCTAAACGCGCTCCGGGCCAGTATCTTTGAAGACCCCCGGAACCTGCAGGCCCTTACCGCTCTTTTTGAGATATATCACCAGCGTAAAGATGAACGCCGTGCGTTATATTATCTTAAACAAGCCCTGGCCCTAGCCCCGGATAACCCCTACCTGCGGCGCTATGCGGATGAGTATGCTTTATAGCAAACCTTCTGGGTGATTTTTTTCTACCAGTTCATCTTTGAGGCTTACATACCCCGCAGTTGGCTGTCTAGCATTGCTTTTTCTTTGTTGGAGATGATATTCTTGTCGAGTAATATCCCATCCAATATCTCAAGGTAGCTTTTTAGATGTCCGA
>JAITQK010000112.1 GCA_031288975.1 Treponema sp.
GCCGTTGTCACTTATGATAATATGAATACTGTTTTCATCCTGAGAGGCGTCAAAAGTGATGAGCGAGCCATCGGGCGTATGACGGATAGCGTTTCCCACAAGGTTTTCTAAAGCCCTCATGACGAGGTTTTCATCAAGAAGCACGAAGGTGTTTTCGGGTATCGTGATATTTGCGGTCATTTTGTGATGCAGGGCTTCCACATCAAGGATAAAGCGCCGCGCAAAGGTTTTTAAAAAATCGGCAATATTAACGTTTGACAATTGGCTTTGCCATTCACCGGTATCCATCTTCACAAATTCGATCAAGTGATTTATCATGGTCTCAAGCTGATCGACTTTTGCAAGGATGATTTCCGTTGCTGTTTTTTGTGATGCCGGATCACTTGCCATACCGTCATCGATTAATTCGGCATAACTTTGAATTATCGAGAGGGGCGTTTTAAGGTCGTGAGTTACACCCATGATAAAACGGGCGCGGCGGCGGCCATCTTCTTTGAGGGCGTCCCGCATACGGTTGAGCGACGCGGTGAGGGAGGTGATTTCGTTGCTTCCCCGGACATCAACGGCAAGGTCGAGATCCCCTGCGGCGATACGCCGGGTCGCGTCTTCAAGCACCATCACGGATTTCGTGATGGACCGGGCGATGAAGAAACTCATGAGCGCGGCAAAGAGCGCGATAATGACAACAAGGACGATGATAAACACCAGGGGATGAAAACGCAGTCTCAGAGGCCGTTGTCCCGGTTGTCTGGGACCGGGACCCTCCGGGCCTTCAGCGCGGAGTTCCCCTCTGGAAGCTTCGGGAGGCTGGGGGCGTTCCAGCTGCCAAGATTCAGGCGATTTTTGCAGCGACGGGCCGGGCCAATCCTTTTCTTCGTTTTCCCGCCGTTCATTAAAGGGGCGCCCATTTTCTTTATTCCCACAGCGTTCATCAAAAGGCCGCTCAAATGACGGCAGAGTAGCAATACTGTCAGGCGTTTTTTGCCGCATCTCTATCAAGAGATGCTGAATAATGAGTACCATAAGCGGCAAGGCAATGATTCCTAAAATCAATAGATAAAACTGTGTTTTTATTTTCATGCTGAGTGTCTCTCTGTGTTAAAGCGATACCCCATGCCGTGAATTGTTTCGATATACACGGGGTTCGCCGGATCGTCTTCGATTTTTCGGCGGAGGTGCTGGATGTAGACCGCCACCGCCGTGAGATCACCGTAGTTGTTTTTCCACACACTTTTGTAAATGGTTTCGGGATTGAGGGTTTTACCTACATTTTCGATCAAACAGGCAAGGCAGCCGAATTCTTTTGCCGAAAGGGGAATGCGGCGGAAACCACCTGTATCCTCCCGTTTCAGTATACAGGCGTCCAAATCAAGGACAAAGGGGCCGAAACGGAATGTATTCGATGCGGTCTTTTCCTCAAGATTCCTTATCCGGCGGAGGATCGCCCTTACTCTTGCGACCAGTACTTTGGTTGAAAATGGCTTGGTGACAAATTCGTCAGCGCCGATGCCGAGACCGGCAACGAGGTCTTCATCGCTGTCCCTGGCCGAGACGATGATTACCGGCGTGGCCTTCGTCTTTCTGAATTGTTGCAAAAATTCAAACCCATCCATGCCGGGAAGATTAATGTCCAGAATGAGTAGTTCCGGCTCCCATTCAACGAGTACGGTAATGGCGTCCTCGGCGCTTCCGGCAATGCGGGTTTCAAAACCATCTTTGCCCAGGTAGAGGGAAACCACATCGGCAAGTTCTTTCATGTCCTCAATAATCAATATTTTCCCCTGCATATTCATCATCATATAGAGTATGGTTTTAATGCACAAGTAAAAAAAGGCAAATATAAAAAAAAATTATTTTCTTTTTATCCGTTTTATATAGGAAATCAAGGGATGATAAAATATTGTTTTGATACATAAGCTTTAGGAGGTTTCTTCAATGAAACGAAATATGTTGTTTGTTCTTTTGGTTCTAACCGCGCTGTCCGCTTCTTACGCACAGGGTCGAAGCTGGAGTTGGCAGGATGAGCCTCCTCCACGGTCCACCATGCAGGGCCGTGACGGACGAGGTTCTCCGCCGCCGGCTCCTCCCCAGCAGCCGGCGGAAAAGGTGACCGTTACCGGTAATTTAGGCATCGTCCGGGGGATGATCGCGTTAACGGAAAATGGCGTAACCTACTATACCCCGGAGATCCTCCGTTACGCTGGTTTTATTGAGGGCCTTAAAGACGGCGCGAAAGTGACGCTTGAAGGGTATGCCGTCCCGGCGAATCCCCAGGACGGGAACTCAAAGATGCTGAGGGTATCGAAGCTCACTATCGGCAGTAAAGACTACGATTTAGCCGCAGCCGTCCCACCACCGCCTAACGCACCGAACCATCCCCCCGACCCCGTAGAACCGTCCCTGCGCAACAGGGATTGAAGGGTGTTGAGTAAATTATGACTAAAAAAGAAAATACGGCATATAAAAGCAAAGCCATGTATTTTATATGGGCTTTAATCATAGTTTTCGCAATTTTTCTTTTGTCCTTGCTTTCGCGTTTTGAATTTGGCTTTTTGTTAAGATATCTTTAAAACGTTTTTTAGGAGTTTAATATGAAAAGAAATAAAAGCCTGTTTTTTGGCAGCGCTGTTCTTCTGGCTGTGTTATGGGTTGGCTGTCCTGATACCACCCCCAACAGTACAAATCAAGAGGAGAACAACACGGATAATGGCGTTCCACCTGTTATAGAGGTTGATCCGGGCAATACGGAGGACGACGCCCTTGTGCCCGCCTCCAAAGACGTGAGTACGCTTGGCCTCGCCAATCCGGTGGTCATCAGCTTTAACGAGGGAGTCGCATCCACAGTAACCGATGGCGCAAAGGCGACAGTCAGCGTGGACACAAACCATGTGGCGGTAACCCTCACGGCGGAAAGCACGAACATCGTGGTGCAGGGGATAAACAGCGATGGATCGCTCACGTTCTCAGGCGATTATGCCTTCAACCTGTACCTTAACGGCGTAGGGCTTACCAACGCCAATGGCGCGGCGATTAACAACACCGGCTCAGGAGAGATGACTGTTTCGCTGGTTGAGGGGACAACAAGCCGCCTCATTGATGGAGCGGCTTCGGTTGATAAGGCGGCTTTTTACAGCAAAGGAGATTTTACTGTTGGCGGAAACGGAACGCTTGAAGTGCGGGGAAAAGCATCCCACGCCCTTGCCACGAAAGGCGCTTTTAGCCAAACCGGGGGGACTATCCAGGTAAAGGAAGCTGTGAAGGACGGCGTTAACGCCCAAACGGTGAATATTACAGGCGGTTCGTTTAGCTCGCGGACCGTTGGGGATGGCATTCAGGGGGATGAGAGCGTTACTATCACCGGTGGGAATTTTAACATCATTACTGCCGCCGATGATGTAAAGGCCCATGGCGTAAAGAGCGATGGGGATATTGTTATCGGCGTAAGCGGAATGACTGGAACAGGTACATCTTCACCTGATATGACCATCACCGTGTATGGGTCAGGCTCGAAAGGAATGAGCGCAGACGGCAATCTTACCATTCATTCAGGCGAACTAACGCTGAATACCGAGGGTAATGGTTTCTGGGATACCAGCAGCAGTGAAGCCGACAAGACATCCGGCTGCGCGGGATTAAAATGCGACGGAGACCTGCTCATTGATGGCGGCGTTTTGACCTTGCTGAGTACCGGAACAGGCGGCAAGGGAATAAGCGTTGACGGCGACATCACCATTTCGGGCGGAACCCTTGACGTTACCACCACCGGCGCAACCTACAAATATAATTCCGCTTATGATACCAAATCCAAGGCGATAAAAAGCGACAACAACTTAACCATCAATGGTGGAACTATTTCCATAAAGACATACACCGACGGCGCCGAAGGACTGGAATGTGAATACGCGCTCACCATTTCAGGTGGCACGATTGAGATTAACAGTTACGATGACGCGATAAACGCATCAGGCGGCGAAGACGGAAAGAGCGGCAGGATCGTTATATCAGGCGGCAGCATCTTCTGTAACGCCAGCAACAACGACGGTATTGACAGCAACGGAACCATCACCATTTCTGGAGGCACGATAATTTCAATGGGAACAACATCACCAGAGGAAGGTTTTGACTGCGATAACAACACATTTACTGTCACAGGCGGTACCTTGATTGGTTTTGGTGGCGCTACCAGCAAACCAACCGCGAGTACTACGACCAAATCTACGGTAGAGTGCAATGTAAGTTACAGTACGCTCTATCATATTGAATCATCTGACGGTGCCGAAATCATGACATTAAAACCGCCGCGCAGCTACAGCGGAACGGTCTGTATGCTTTTCGGCGGTGGCGATATGGTGAAAGGTACAAGTTATACGTTGTACAGTGATGGCAGCGTATCAGGCGGTATGGATTTTCACGGCCTCTACTCGGGCGCAACCTACACCAAAGGAATCGCCGTGGGGACATTTACCGCCTCAGCGTATGCGACGGTAGGGACTGCGAGCGGCTCTCCTGGCATGGGCGGACAGCCGGGAACGCCGGGCGCTCCTCCGCGCCACTAAGCGGCCTATGGGAGCAACCCGGCGTAAATAAAGGTATAAATAAATAGATGACAACCGTATTGTCTCTACAGGATGTAACTCCAGAGACGGATCATATCCAAAAAAACGCTCTGGAGTTTCGTACCCTGTATAATCAGGTTTTCCCGATTATTTTTCATGTTACCCGTAGTATCTGCCATGATGCGGAAGCTGCTGAGGATATTTGTCAGGAGACATTTATTCGGTTTATTGAAAAAACTCCAGTTATTCCCAATAAAGATGAAATAAAATACTGGCTCATCAGAGTTGCCAAAAACATCGCATTAAATTATGTCAAACATAAGAAGGTTGAACGCAACGTTACTACCCGTCTACGTTATGAAGAAAAGATAACAATTAAAACCGGGGAAATTCTGCTATTGCAGGAAGAAACCCGCCGGGAACTAAAAATGATATTGGAAGAGCTGCCCTCTTCATATTTTAAAGTAATAATACTGAAAGAATACGGTGAATTCAATTACCGGGAAATAGGCCGAATTCTTGGAATTAGTGAAGGAGCGGTTAAAATCAGGGTGTTTAGAGCCCGCCAGCGTTTATTGACAATTTTTAAAAAACATCCTTATAGTGATTTCTTTACAGATAACAACTGCGGATAATGTTCATTCCTAATATAAAAAAATATTATAAAATTTTTATCCCCTGTTTATGGAGTTCCCGCCTGCTTTGGCGTTATTTTGAGTAGTATGAAACAGACACTATTGATTTGTATTATTGCTCTTTTAGGCCTGCTGCCCTTAAGCGCACTCACCATTGATGAAGCGGTCTCCCTGGCGCTAGAACATAATTTAAGTCTTACCCGTTCCAGAATAGAAATGGACGGGAAGAAACGCGCTTCCGACCGTTCGTGGAACAGTCTTATTCCGCAAATTAACGCCGGGGCAAATGTCAGCCGGGGGACTTCCCTCACTGGCGACATAAGTCCGGGCCGGGAAGAATGGACGCCCGGTATTTCACTTTCCGCTTCCATTGGACTGTCCCCGTCAATTATCAGCACCATAGGGCAAACTAAAGCGGATTATGAAGCGGGGGGTCTTTCATACAAGGACGCAAAACAATCCTTGGAACTGGAGGTCCGTAAATATTTTTACCAGATTTTACTGTTGCGTTCTAATGTGGAACTTGAGCAGCAGAATATCAGCAGCGCCGAAGAACGGTATAAGGAAACGGCAGCCCTTGCCAAAGTAGGACAGGTGTCCCATCTGGAAGAATTACAGGCCCAGGTAGACCGGGAAAACCTTAAGCCTGTTTTACGGAGCGCCCAAACACAGTATGAAAACGCCCTTGATAATTTTGCCCTTGTGTTGGGTTTACCTCAACTGGAACAAATAGCTATAGTTGGCTCACTGGAAGACGCGCTCATGCCTCCAGCGGGCGAACATAAAGCGATAGTATCAATGCTCGGTGTCAAGGAGTCGTTTTCAACCTTGGCTTTAAAGAAATCCATTGAATCATTGCAGCAACAGCGCAAAAGTCTTCAATATCAAACATATATCCCAAACCTCGTTCTTTCATGGAATGGAAATCCTGCGTATACCAACGATACCTGGGCAGATACTAACGGTTCTTTTTCCGTGGGCTTAAGCATGAACCTTGACGCCCTGCTTCCCGGTTCTGCTGCCCGGACAAAAATAGATGCTCTTAATGACAGTATCCGTGTTGCTGAAAACCAAATACAGGAGGCTTCCTTGAATCAACAAAGCCGGGTGCGTCAATACATGAGAACTATCGAACAATCCATTGAATCCGTTAATGCCCTGTTATTAAATATTGAATTGGCGGAACAGACATATACCATGTATGTTGAATCCTACCGTCACGGCACATCGGATTTACAGCAACTCCGTTCCTCCGCAGATAGCCTTTCGCAAACCAAGAATCGTCTCTATCAGGAATACTATACACTGATTGCGGCAGCACTGGATCTGGAAAAAGAAATCAATGTTCCCTTTGGCGATTTAGCCAAAATTGAACAAACGCACAATTAAAGGAAAGATAATTATGAACAGCAAGAAAAAAGCAGTATTTATTGTTGGATTAACCGCGTTGATTGCCGTCGGTTTTATATTCGTTCCCTCGCTTCTCGCGGAAAAAGGCGGCGCGGGTGGTCCACAAGGAGGGCCACCCGGCGGTGTACCACTCGATGGTGGTATGGGTATGAACGGAGGCAGAGCGGGCGGAAAAACAGCATCGGTGTTTTCGGTCCGCACCGCTCAATCTGATCATAAGACCCTTCAGGCATATATCGAAATCAACGGCAATATTGTCGCGGAACAGCAGGTAAGCGTTGTACCCGATGCTGCAGGAAAACTGGTTTCCCTGGAAGTTCAACTTGGTTCTTCTGTGCGCAAAGGGCAGATTATTGCCCAGGTAGATCCTTCCCGTCCTGGTACAAGTTATTCCCTCAGTCCGGTCTCTGCGCCCATAGCGGGGATTGTCGTTTCCGGTCCTGTGGCGATTGGCTCAACCGTAACAACTGGCACATCCATTATGACTATTGCGGCTTCTAATATTATTCAAATAGAGGCAAATATACCAGAACGGGAAATAGGCCAACTAAAAACCGGATTAAAGGCAATAGTAACACTGGAAGCTTTCCCCGTGGAATCATTTAACGCAACCATTACCCAGGTCTCGCCGGTGGTTGATCCTGTATCCCGCACAAAAAGAATTATCCTCAACTTTGACCGGCGTGACAGCCGCATTAACCCTGGTATGTTCGCCCGCATGAAACTCAAAACCCGTGTGTATGCCAATGTGATAAGTATTCCCTCCGAGGCGCTCACAGAATTCCGAGGAATAAACGGCGTCTATATTGTGGAGGCATCCGTTGGCATCAACACAAATAACACAAACACTGGTGTGGTGCGGTTTATTGAAGTTGAAAGTGGTGTAAGCGTGGACGGAGAAACGGAAATCAGGAGTGGACTAACCGGAAATGAAAAAGTGGTTATTCAGGGGCAACAATTTCTTACCGATGGTGCGGCGGTACGGATTATAGGCGGAGCACAGTAATATGAGTGTTGCGGAAAAAGTTGTCAGCCGTCCTATTTTGGGGCTGGTCGTTTTTGGACTTGTTGCCATTGTCGCTTTGTATCTTGTATCCGATGTTGCCATTGACCTTTTTCCAGAAACAAGTATGCCCGTTATTATGGTCAGCACTTCTTACAGCGGCGCGGGACCGGAAACCGTAGAAAAATCGGTGACCCGTTTATTGGAATCGGCATTGGTTAATATCAGCGGCCTCATTGATATGACTTCTACTTCATCGGAAGGTTCCAGCACGATTAGCCTGGAATTTGACTACGGTACGGATCTGGACGCAAAGACCAATGATATACGGGATAAAATTGACCGCGTGCGAGGCCGCCTTCCCGATGAAGCTGATTCACCCCAGATCATGCAGTTCGATCCAAACTCCATGCCCATACTCCGTATCGCCGTCAAAGGCAATAACCGTACTCAAGACGAACTGCGCTCCATTGCGGAGGAACTACTACAAGACAGGCTTGAACAAATTGACGGAGTCGCCTCCACCGATGTAATGGGGGGACGGTCAAAAATAGTCAAGGTTGAAGTTTCCCAAAACAGGCTTGAAGCCTTTGGATTGACCATTACCGGTATTGCCGGAAGCCTTGCGAGCCAAAATCTGGAATTAGGCGCCGGTGTCATAGAAGACAACGCAAAAAATTACAGTATCCGTACCACCGGCGAATTTACCCACATCACCGATATTGCGGACACTGTAATAGCACACCGAAACGGTGTTGACATACGGCTTACGGACATAGCGAGCGTCAGCTTTGGTTTTGAAGACGAGAACTCAACGGTATTCATTAACGGTGAAACCGGCGTGTATGTTTCGGTTACCAAACAGAGCGGCACCAATTCCGCCGCAGTTGCCGAAAAAGTTTATACACGGCTTGATGAAATAAAACTCGCCTTACCCAGTGATATAAGTCTTGAGATTACCCAGGACAATACGACCATGATACGGGACATGATCAATGAACTGGTCAATTCCGCCTTGCTTGGCGCGCTTTTGGCAATGGCAGTCCTTTTTCTATTCCTGCGTACTATTAAAAGTACCATCATCATCGGCATTTCAATTCCTTTCTCCATATTAGTTACCTTGCTGGTGATGAGCCTGGTGGACCTTACCCTCAATATGCTGACCATGGCCGGCCTTATCCTCGGCGTCGGCATGATAGTCGATTCATCCATCGTTATCCTTGAAAATATCTACAAGTACCGCGAGCGGGGAACAAAACCCGATGTGGCGGCAATCCTCGGAACCCATGAGGTCATGTCCTCAATCGTTTCATCAACGCTAACAACAATCTGTGTGTTCATGCCGATATTCCTTTTCAAAAACCAGCTTGGTATGCAAGGAGAACTTTTCGAGGGAATGATAATTACCGTAGGCATTGCCCTTGTCTCAAGCCTTGCGACCGCGATATTTCTTATTCCCATTCTGGCGAGTAAATACCTGGTATTAAAAACACGCGCACAGGCGCCGTTGAAAAACCCGATACTTAAAAAAATTGACAGTGCCATCGAAGGGGGTATAAGCAGCCTTTCAACAGGTTACCGGAAACTGCTTAATCGTGCGGTAAATCACCGCTTCGGGACGCTTATTATTGTCGCCGCCGCTTTTATTGGCAGCGTGTTATGTCTCCCGAAAATGGGACTTACCATGATGCCGCCCATGAACGAAGATTCGGTGAGCCTTAATGTTATCCTTCCATTGGGTACTACCTATGAAGATACCAGGGCGGTGATGCTCCAGGTACAGCAGTTTGCCATAGATGAAATCAAGGGGGCAAAGAATATCATCGTCAATGCGGGCAGTTCCGGCAGGGGCTTTAACAACCGTAGTACCAATGCCGGAGAATTAAGCGTTACGCTGGATATGGATAACCCACTTGCCGACACCAGCGAAACAGTTATGGCAAAACTCCGCGCCCATTTTGACGATTTTCCCAACGCCACCATGAGTTTCGGTCAGGGTAGGGCCCGGATGATGGCGGGAAGTTCCGACATTGATCTTGCACTCAAGATTGATGCTATTGACGTGGGGTTTAAAGCGGCTAGTGCGATAGCAGATATTATAAAACAAGAAGTACCGGAACTGGGCGAAATTTCGATTGACCTTGATGAAGGACTGCCCCAGGTTGAAGTTGTTATCGACCGCAAACGGGCCTACAATCTTGGCCTTTCTATAACCGGCATAGCAAACGAAATAGCCGCTTCCATGAACGGTGTTACCGCTACCACCTTCCGTTACGAAGGAGACGAGTATGACGTGGCCATTCAACTGCGGGAGGAAGACCGGGCAAAACTTCCCGATTTAGAACGTATTTTTGTATCTTCTTCCACCGGAAGCCTGGTGCCGCTGTCCAATTTTGCCTCTCTTGAAAAAGGTTCCGGGCCGGTCAATATCAAGCGGGAAAACCAATCAAGGATCATTCACATAACGGGTAATTTAGTTAGTCAAAACGCTGAAAACCGCGCCGACCGCGTTGAAGAAAAAATACGACAGATTCTTGCCGAACAGTATATTCTTCCCGAAGGGATGAGTATTTCCTGGGAAGGGCAATGGGGCGAATTACAGGATACCATGAAAATCTATATTCTCATTCTTACCCTGGCGGTGCTTTTGGTGTTCGGCGTTATGGCGGGCCAGTATGAATCTTTCAAAGACCCCTTAATCAATCTTTGTACCATACCGCTTATGCTTATCGGTGTCGTTTTTATTTATCTTATCACGGGACAGAATTTGAGTACCTTCACGATGATTGGAATCGTCATGCTGGCGGGTATCGTGGTCAACAACGGTATTGTGCTGGTTGATTACACCAACTTACTCGTTGGCCGGGGTGTTCCGGTGCGGGAGGCAGTTATTGACGCGGGAACGTCGCGGCTGCGCCCTGTTTTAATGACTACCCTGACAACCGTGCTGGGGCTTATTCCCATGGCCTTCTTCCCCGGCGAATCCGCCATGATGATACAACCCATCGGTTTAACCGTTATTGGCGGTCTTGCTTCTTCAACGCTCATCACGTTGTTCTTTATTCCAGTGATTTATTCGTATATAAATGAACACCGGGGAAAAAAATCAAGGAGACATAAATGAAATTGTCAATAGGGGCTTGACTAAGCGGCATATTATGGATATAGTCATTGTATAGGAAATTGCTGCGCGTCGTATCATGGAGAACAGCCGCAATGAAATATGAGAAGGGGATGTATAACTTATGAAGATTGAAACGATACGGTTGAAAAATTTTAAGACATTTCAAGATACAGAGATTAACAACATTCCATATTTTTGCGTTATAGTTGGCGCGAATGGCGTGGGGAAAAGTACGCTCTTTGACGTTTTGGGCTTTTTAAAAGATTGTTTAACCTACAATGTGACAAGGGCGTTACAAAGCAGGGGCG
>JAITQK010000122.1 GCA_031288975.1 Treponema sp.
ATGAGTTCAGCCTGCTGTTTAACCATTTTGGCTAAATTGTTTCCTTCCATACCGTTATTTTACTCTACTGCTCAAAATTTTGTCAACCACCCCCGTGAACGGTTACCTCAACCCTGGTCCTACCACGACCAGCGATAGCGTAAAGTACGCTCAGGTATGCGCGGACATCTGTCCCCGGGAAACCGAATTCGGCGAGGTGATGGAATGGATAAGTGTGGAACTTTCATGCATGGCGGGGAAACGCGGGGGCATTGAAACCGTACTTTTTGGCGGTTCCGGTACTGCTGCTGACGAAGTGATGCTTTCTTCCTGTATTCCTGATACCGGGAAACTCCTCATTGTGGATAACGGTGCCTATGGAGCGCGCTTTACGAAAATCGCATCGGTGTACAAACTCAACTTTGATGTATTTAAAAGCTCAGGCTTTACGCCCCTTGATATTGAGGCGATTAAGGCAAAGCTCCTGGAATCTGCATACACCCATTTTGCCATCGTCTACCATGAGACCACCACCGGACTCCTTAACCCCGCGCCGGAACTCTGCCGTTTTTGTCATGATCATGGTATTACCACTATCGTAGACGCGGTAAGCGCGTTTGCGGCAATTCCCATTGATATGGACAGGGATGGTTTTGATTTCATGGCCTCTACCTCAAACAAGAACATTCAGGGTATGGCAGGGGTTGCCTTTGTATTTTGCCGCAAGGAAGCCCTTGAACCACTCGCATCGTATCCTATGCGGAATTACTATCTTAACCTCTGGGATCAGTATCAGCACTTCAAGAAGACCAGGCAGACCCGTTTTACACCACCAGTACAGAGTCTCTACGCGCTGCGGCAGGCGATCATCGAAACAAAATGTGAAACCATTGAAAAGCGGTACAAACGCTATTCCAGCTGCTGGGAACGCTTAGTGAAGGCGGTACGGAAACTGGGGCTTACCATGCTGGTTCCCGAAGAGGCACAGTCAAAACTGATAACTGCGATCATCGATCCTGCTTCCCCAAAATACTCCTTCGAGGATTTACACGAGCTTGCCCGGCGTCACGGGTTTACTATTTATCCAGGTAAACTTGCACAGGCCAATACCTTTCGTATTGCCAATATCGGGGATATACAACCAGATGAAATGACCGCCTTTACCCAGGTGCTTGAAATATACATGAGGACTTTATGAAAACGATTTATCTTGGAATGCGCGGGGACATCATCCACCCGGGGATCATCAATATTATCCGGGAAGGGGAAAAACATGGAAACGTGCTGGTCGGGCTGCTCACTGATTCTGCCATTGCCACCCACAAGCGGCTTCCCTACCTTACCTATGAACAGCGGCGAACTGTCATTGAAAACATAAAAGGTGTTTCTCAAGTGGTACCCCAGGAAGAGTGGAGTTATGTGCCGAACCTCCTGAAGTACAAGCCCGATGCGATCATCCACGGTGATGATTGGAAATCCGGCCTTCTACGCAGTGAAAGGGATGCTGTTTTTGCGGTGATGAAAGAACTTGGCGGGGACGTCATTGAAATCCCCTACACCCAAGGGGTCAACGCTTCTGCCCTGTATGAAGCGATGCGGGCAATTGGTACGACCCCGGACCTCAGACTCAAGACCCTTCGCCGTCTCATTGAGATAAAACCAATCCTGCGGATCATGGAAGTTCATTCAGGGCTTTCAGGACTTATCGTCGAACACCTTGAAATACAAAAGGACGATGGATTGCACAGTTTTGACGGTATGTGGTCCTCAAGTCTCACCGATTCAACGAGCAAGGGAAAGCCCGACATTGAAGCAGTGGATCTCACCACCCGTTTGCAGGACCTCACCAATATCCTTGAATGTACCACCAACCCATTATTTTTGATGGAGATACCGGCGGCAAGCCTGAACATTTTGTGTTTACCGTACGGACTCTGGAGCGGAACGGTATTTCTGCGGTGATCATCGAAGACAAGATCGGGTTAAAAAAGAATTCCCTTTTCGGTACTGAGGTTACCCAGGAACTCTGTCCTATTCCTGATTTTTGTGAGAAGATCAGCGCAGGAAAACGGGCACAGGTGACCCGGGATTTTATGATCATCGCACGACTTGAGAGTCTTATCGCCGGTTTTTCGGTCTCTGACGCACTGGAACGCGCTCATGCTTATGTTACAGCAGGAGCCGACGGTCTCATGATACACAGCAGAGAAAAATCAGGGCAAGATATTAAAGCCTTTTGCGAAACCTTCCACGCTGCATACACCCACATTCCGCTCGTGTTGGTGCCGACCACCTACAATCAGTTTACCGAAAAAGAACTTGCCGCCTGGGGCGCATCTGTCATCATCTACGCTAATCATCTGCTTCGTGCGTCCTATCCGGCCATGAAGCATGTCGCCTGTGCCATCCTTGAACACGAACGCTCCCTTGAAACAGAACACCTCTGTATGCCGCTCAAAGAAATCCTTGAGTTAATCCCTGGTGGAAAGTGAGGCATTAAAAAGTTGTGCTTTCTAGGCGAAGAAGTCAAGATTATTTCCCAGATTGGGATCGGTGATGACTGCAACAGAATCTATCAGGTTTAAGAGGCCGGTGCCTTGAGCCGTTGCGTTCTGAAGCGACATGGATTGAATTCGTATCGCTGCTTCTTCTTGTATCCGCTGCTGGGATAGTGCTGTAGATAAAGATAATATATCCATAGCTTACTTATCGGCTAAGGTGGTTAGAAACATAACTGGTTTGTTACGAGGCGTTATGGTGAAGGGTGATCCTAGGCATTGCATCGTACCTCTAATACACTATACTTATGATATGATTTTATATGATCCGGGCCTGAATATGGTCTATAAAGAGTATGGTATCATGCTTCCGATTTCTCCTTCCCGGGCAGATCGGATTATGGCATTCCTGAAGCAGGCCCTGGTGGAGCAGCCGAACTTGGGACCGGTTTATACGGCCGCCGAGGCCCTGGATTTTCTTGGGGAAACAGGCTTTGCAGGGAACACAGCACCTGAAAACAGCGTTATTAGCCGGCGGGACCTGGAGCGGGTGCACGCTCAGGAGTTTATCGCAGCGCTCTACGAAGATGAACCTGATGCCGGTGGCTTGGTACGGGCCTTACTCAATGCCTGGGAACTCATTGATCCCCAGGGACGGCCCAACCGGTATGAGCCGGACAGGGCGGTAAAGCCCCTGCAAGCACTGTTCCGTACTGTGCTGCTCCAGGTCGGCGGTACTTATCTGGCAGCCCGGCTTGCCCTGTCAGGAACTGAAACAGCCGGAGCGCCGCCTTTCTGTTATTACCTGGGGGGCGGTATGCACCATGGCCGGTACGACCACGGAGCGGGGTTCTGTCTGGTCAACGATATTATGATAGCGGCGCGGAAACTGCAGGCTGAACACCGTGCAGCCCTCATCTGGGTGGTGGATGTGGACGCCCATAAGGGATGCGGTACCGCGGAACTGGTCCAGTTCGCCAGGGAACGGGGGGAACTGGGGCGTAAGCAGGGCAGTACCATACTGGATATTCTTAACCTTTCGGTGCACATGGCCCGGGGTTGGCCCTTGGATGAGGACGCTGCCCAACCGGGAAGGGCGCCTTGCATCCCGGCGGACGTGGAAATCCCCATAGAAGCGGGAACTGAAGCCAGCTATATTCCGAAACTTGCCCAGGGGCTTCAGCAATTGGAGGGGCTTTCCGGCGGGGCAAAACCAGACCTCGTCATGGTGATTGACGGGGCCGACCCCTACGAGCATGACGGCCTCCCTTCAAGCAGCCTGCTCAAGCTCAGTCTGGAGCAGTGTGTCCAGCGAGGCCAGTTGATCTATGGGTATCTGCGGGAACGGAACCTCCCCTCGGTCTGGATCATGGCTGGTGGCTATGGAGAACGGGCTTGGGAACCAGTGGCGTATTTTTTAAATACTCTGGCTACTGCACCGAATATAGCAGAAAATCGGGGATATTTCAGTGAAGAGGGGGGCTAAAAAGTATTATATTTAAGTATAGAAAGATTTTTTCCTATAATATAATAGAAGTAATGTATACCAGGGAAATACAAGCCCCCCGGGGCAGTCCGATTGAAAATGGAACTCCCCTTCAGGGAACGTGGACCCATGCCTTTGATGAGGTGGATCTCCTGAGGATACAGCGGCCTTTTCCTTTTCCCTTTCCAAGATTGATACGGGATTGGCGGGTAAAAGAATGGGAATCTTTTGTGATTCAAGATGACCACTTTTATCTTGAAGCGATTCTCAGTAATATGAAGTATTACTGTTGGGCCCAGGTTTTCTTGTATGATAAGGATACCAAGGAGCGGCTGAGGTTTAGAAAGATCATACCTTTTGGCGGATGGCGGATGCCCCGGGAGCTTTCCAACGCATCCATCAATAGCCGGTCTTACGGTTTTTTTTTCCGCATTCACGACTGGCTTGATGCGAATACCATCAAAGTGGATCTTGATATTGAGGCAACCCGGAAGCGGCCTTCCTTTACGGCTCATGTTGAGTATGATGTGGATGAGCAGGTGAATACCCCTATGGCGGTAAACCTGTTGTTTTCCGAGCAGCGTTGTATGTATGTGTATAAAGTTTTTACTGCAGTACGGGGGGATATGGTGTTCGGAGGACGGCATATTTCCCTGGATCCGGCGAGAACTTCGGGGATTTTCAGAGATTTTAAAGGGTATTATCCGTATCGAATGCGTTCGGTGTGGTGTACCGCCTTTACCATTGATGGGGAGAACCGGCGCTATGGTTTCAGTCTGGGGGAAAATCAGGCGAAGGAGACCTTTAAAAACAACGAGAACGCCCTGTGGGTAGATGGCAGGTTGACACCCCTGCCGCCGGTGCATATTACCATGCCCCAGGGAGTTGCATCGGATTGGATCATTCAGGATATGGAGGGTATGGTGGATCTGGTTTTTACTCCCTATGAGCAGATTCATAGTGGGTTGAATGTACTGGTAACTACAGCGGAATATGACACTCCCCTGGGATATTTCAATGGCATGGTCCTTGATGCTGAGGGGAAACAGATACAGGTGCGTAACCTGTGGGGTTTAGGAGAAAAACTTTATCTGAGGGTATAACTATGGCAAAAGACAAACCGGTATATGCCCCTGGTGAACTGGGGCAGGTAAGGAATCGTTTAGGAGTTGACGACAATGAAGCAAAGCGGATGGCTAAAGTCCTCGGTGGACAAGTAGGGGTAGAACAATCCAAGACTCCTGAGACACCCATCAAGGCGCATTCGAAAAAGACCAGCAGCGGTGGGGGCGCTGCCCGAGGCCAGCCTCGGCAGCGGATTGAAACAGCTTCTGCATCGGAATCTGGCAAGAAACAGAAGCAGCAAGGATTAACCCGGGAGGATGATCCTGCGATTCCGGTAAAGATTAAGTATTCAGAACGGGTCAAGATGGACAAGTATGCCGCTTACTCGGAATTTGAGATAAAGAATTCGCTTCAGGTTTTATCATCCATGTTCTCGTTTTTCAGTACCCCCCCTGATTATGTAAATCCCCGGTTTATCACCAAGCGGCTCAACGAGTACTATAAACACGTTGAACTGCTGGTGGTTTCTACCAGGACCTTGCTTCCACGGAATAACCTGAAACGCACGACCCAGTTAAAAAATGCCTCTCCCTTTATGTTTTCCGTGCTTGATACCATAAGGTATTGGAACATCGAACGGATCACCAATGATATGGCCAGAATGCAGGTCCATCCCCGGAATATCATCGTCAGTGATTTTGCGGATATCCTGCGGTCTATCTATAAACCCCTCTTTATCCTGGAACAGTTGGATATCGAAACCCATATTTCCCCTGCTTTTAAGTTACTCTACAAGTTTTTATACATAGAAAGCCCCAAAGAAGCAAAGGAGAAGTACCAGAAACTTATCCGTTCTGCCCTGGAGTCCTTTGAGACGATCCGTAAGGAGATCCATTACCTGCTGTATCCTTTCTTAATGAAACTCCTCTCTGAGTGCTGGCTGCCCTATGATCGCTTTTTTATAGAGCGGAGAAACCGGTTCATGGCCTTTCTGTATGTAGAGGAGACGGATCGTCTTTCTCCCGAGGCTCTGGTCCTGGAAATGAAAGCGAAAAAGGAGAGTGAAAATGCTGAGGAAGCGGAGGGGCAAACGGATAAACCGGCAGATGAAACCGCTTCGGGCCAGGAGGGCGAAGGAGCCGGTACCGATGCACGACGGGCTAAACAGAAGGCCAATGAGGTACAGCGGAAGGCGGTTGAACGGGGGCTTAATACCCTTGAAGCCCTGTTTCCCAAGGCAGGCTGGGACCGGCTTCCTTCCTATCCTGATGTGTATCCCTACTTTGTGAATCTCCTGGATTTAAAGAAGGGATATGAACTGCTGAATCCCCTGGATCCCCTCCTGCAGGTGGTGGTATTAATGCGTATTCTTGAGGAATTGCTCTATGGGCTTCGGTATGTATCCTTTGGGGCGATCATTGGACCTGATGGCGAGCCTGAGCCGATAGATCGTACTTTGGTGGAGATCATAAACAACTGGCACCATTATATTGAAACTGGTATTACGAAGGAGTACCTTGCCCGCTTGGTAGAGTATTGTCAGCTTTTGGAAACGTCCGTTGAATCCCGGAATTCAACCTATGCCAAACGGATATACAATGAATTGCATTGGGTTAAGCGGCTGTATTTTCTTCCCTATTATAAATTCGAGACTGTCACCGCACCACCCTTCCAGCGAAAGGATGTTGTCGCCTTGTATCCTGAAGTCAGGAAATTGCGTCGATATCTGAGCCTCATAGCCGCAGGTATCGAACAAGGCAGTAAGCAAGGCGGGGCGGAACGAAAGGCGCCCTGTGACGGTATTAACAACCCCTGGGACGCGTATGTTTTTCAGGTGTCCAATCCCATTTCCAAGCGCCTTGATATGCTCTTGGGAAGCAAGAAACGGAACAATGCTTCGTTGGTGTTTTTTACCCTCTCGGTGGTTACGGTCCTGGATCATCTGCTCAATAATGAGGACAGTTGGGCCTACGGATCCGTCCCGGATGTGCTGTTCCGCAGTATAGAGGGCAAAGGGATCATACCCCAGTTCGGCGTAGACGAGAAGATCGACGCAGACGCTCTTTTTAAGCAGGTCATGAAAGAGCGGGCAGCAGCAGCGGCAGCAGCCACTGCAGAGAATTCTCCAAAGCCTGTCAGCACCACCCCCCAAGCCTGGAAATAGTGAGGGCAGCGCCGCTTCCAGGGGACTGGGGTTCCCACGAACTTTTAGGCGCTTTTTGTTCGTTGGCCGATTCGCCTCCGGGCTTCCTCAACAGTGATTCCCTTGCGGGCGGCCCAATCCTGGATTTGGTCGGCTCCGATGGTGCCGACGCTGAAATAATAGGAAGCGGGGCTTGAAAAGAACATACCGCAGATTGAGGCCCCAGGGATGATCATGGCGGAGTCGGTTAGTTTCATGCCGCATCGTTCCTCTGCTTGTAACAGGGTAAAGGCGATTCGTTTATCTTCGTGGTCCGGACAGGCAGGATAGCCAAAGGCCGGACGTATCCCCTGATAGTTCCCCTTGAGCAGCTCTGGTATGGAAACATCCTCATCAGGGGCATAGCCCCAGAATTCCCGCCTGACCTGCCGGTGTATTGCTTCGGTAAAGGCTTCGGTAAGGCAGTTGGCAAGGCTCCCCAGGAGCAAGGCCCCATAGTCGTCGTGCCGGGCCTGGTACGCGGCCTCTGCTTCTGTTAAGCCGAATCCGGCGCTCAGGGCAAAAAGACCGATCCACCCCTGGGGTCCGATGAAATCCGCTAGACAGGGATGAAACGCACCGGCCCGTTTTTTCCCCTGGTTTCGGAGGAATGAAAACCGGGCGGTCTCATGATCTTGATCGAATAAGCGGATATCCTCTCCTTCGGAACAGGCAGGGAAAAAGCCCAGGACACCCCGGAGCTGCAGGAGCCCTTGGGAAGTAACCTGCTCCAGGAGGCTTTGGGCATCCTTCAAGAGCGTATTTTCTTCCGGGGAGGTTTTCGAAAGACGTGTTCCCATATCCCAGGTATGCAAGAAACTGGTCCAGTCGATATAGGGTAGTACCTGGGTTACCGGATACTCCTTCAATTCCAGGATACCCTTCACCTGGGGTTCCGGTTGCGGCCATTGACCGGGGACCTTGTTTTCCCGGGCTTTGTCCAGGGGGAGGAGCTCAATCCGGCCATGGATGGAGGCATGCCGTTCCGCTGCCTCGTGATACGCGGTTTCCAGTGCTTCCAGGAAACGGGGGCGGTGGGTATCCGAAAGCAAGGCCCGGACCACCTCAGCAGAACGGCCGGCGTCGGAAACGTAAACCACAGGGCCTGAATATTCCGGGGCGATCCTCAAGCTCGTATGGGCAAGGCTCGTGGCAGCACCGCCGATGAGGAGGGGTATGGTCATCCTGCACCGCTCCATTTCCCGGGCAACATGGACCATCTCCTCCAGGGAGGGGGTGATAAGCCCGGAGAGGCCGATGATGCTGACCTGCTCTTGTTCAGCAGTTTCAAGGATCCGTTCCACCGGAACCATGATGCCCAGGTCAAGGATATCATAGCCATTACAGCCCAGGACCACGGCAACGATGTTTTTCCCAATATCGTGGACATCCCCTTTCACCGTGGCAAGGAGGATGCGTCCGTACACCGCAGAACCGGAAAGGGCGTTTTTTTCCTGATTGATAAAAGGTTCCAGGGCGGCAACCGCCTTTTTCATCACCCGTGCACTGCGGAGCACCTGGGGCAGGAACATCTTCCCTGCACTGAAACGCTCTCCCACTTCCCGCATACCCTTCATCAATGGGCCTTCCACAAGGTCCAGGGACCGGCCGTATTGGGGCCTGGCTGCAAGTACATCCGCCTCAATGGAGTCATCAAGACCCTTCACCATGGCGTAGACAATGCGCTCCTCCGCAGTTCTGAGGAGGGGCGTTGTGGGACTAGGGCCTTCTTCGGATCTATGCGCCGGTGTGTCAGTGGCGGTTTCTGTGGCCAAGGCGAGGAGGCGGTCTGTGGGGGTTGGGGCCAGATGTTCCCCTGCTTGCGGTTTACGGTTCAGAATCACCGCTTCTACCACATCCCGCAGTGACGGGTCGAGGGCATGGTATGAAATAAGGGCGGCGGGGTTCACGATAGCCAGGTTCAGGCCCGCGTCTGTGGCGTGTTTGAGGAATACGGCGTGCATGGCTTCCCGGATTGGGGCCTTAGCCCGGAAACTAAAGGAAAGGTTCGAGATGCCCCCGGAAATGAGGGCCTGGGGACAATGCCCCTTGATCCAGGAACAGGCACGGATAAAGTCCAGGGCATACTGATCATGTTCGGGAATACCAGTAGCCACGGAAAGTACATTGGGATCGAAGATGATGTCCGTTGGGGGGAAGCCATCATTGGTCAAAAGGGCGTAGGAACGAGCGGCGACTTCGATTTTCCGTTGATATGTGGCGGCCTGTCCTTGCTCGTCAAAGAGCATCACCACCACTGCGGCGCCGTAACCCCGGGCCAAGCGGCTTTTACGGAGGAATTCACCAGGCCCTTCTTTGAGGCTGATGGAATTCACGAGGCTTTTCCCCTGGATGTATTTGAGCGCATCTTCGATCAGCTCCCAGCGGGAACTATCGATCATGAAGGGAACCCTGGCAATGCCGGGGTCTGAGAGGGCCAGGGTGATGAACCGGATCATGGCGGTTTTGGCGTCTAAGAGCGCATCGTCCATGCAGATATCGAGGATACTGGCCCCCTGTTCTACCGTGTTCCGGGCCAGTTCCAGGGCTTGCAGGTACTTTTCTTCCCTGATGAACCGGAGGAAGCTCCGGCATCCTGCCACATTGGTCCGTTCACCAATAGTGACGAACCCCGGTTCCTGTCCTGGAGAATTGTGGCCCACGGTGATGACTTCGAGACCGGCGAGGCAGGTTACGGGCTTTGGTACAGGGATGGTCCGCGGTGGATACGCCAAGGCCCGCTCTGCAATGGCGGCAATATGGGCCGGGGTAGAACCACAGCAGCCACCCACAATGTTGACCAGCCCCTCCTGCAAATAGGCTTCAATATGGGAGGCCATAATTTGGGGGGTCTCATCATAGGTGCCGAACTGGTTGGGCAGGCCCGCGTTGGGGTGGGCGCTCACGAGACAGGGGACCATGGTGGCAAGGGCCTTGATAGGGGCCAGGAGGCGTTCTGCCCCAAAGGAACAGTTAAGCCCCAGGGACCAGGGCTTGGCGTGGAGCACAGATACGCAGAAGGCTTCTACGGTTTGCCCTGAAAGGAGCCGCCCCCCAGCATCGGAAACTGAGGCGGAGATCATGAGGGGCACCTCAATATGCCGTTCTTCCATGAGCCGCGTAACGGCAAAGATGGCGGCCTTGGCGTTGAGGGTATCGAAGACCGTTTCGATGAGGAGCAGGTCCACGCCACCATCCAGCAGCCCCCGTGCAGTATCATAAAAGGCAGCTTCCAACTCGTCCCAGGTAATACTCCGCTTACCAGGATCATCCATATCCGGGGAGATGCCCGCGCTCTTGGCCGTTGGACCTATGCTCCCGGCCACGAACCGGGGTTTATCAGGAGTCGTATAGGCGTCTGCCGTGTTTCGGGCCAGCCTCGCGGCAGCCACGCTTATCTCATAGGCCAGGTCCTCGATGCCATAATCCGCTAGGGACACCGAGGTCGCGTTGAAACTACAGGTCTCGATGATATCCGCCCCCGCTTGAAGGTAGGTTTCGTGAATAGAAGCAATGATCTCAGGCTTGGTGATACAGAGGAGATCGTTGCAGCCCAGGAGGGCACTTCCATGGGAGGCGAAACGGCTTCCCCGAAAGTCCGCTTCTGTTAGTTTGAACGTTTGGATCATGGATCCCATGGCCCCGTCAAGAATGAGGATCCGCTTTGCGGCAAGTCTATCGAGTTGATTCCGAGTAGTCATAGGTGGAGTATAGCCTATAAGGGGAGGATGATCTATACCGTTGCCTAAAGACAAAACCGGCTGGAGGTGATCCAGAACGTATGCTGGCCTCGTAGATGACAAAAGGGCAAAAAGAGATACTATAGAAAAGTGTCAGATGAACGCGCTACGATTGAGACCTATGAGGAGTATTGCTCCATAGAATACACGCTCAGTTGGATGCCCAGTTGGAAGGCAAGCAAGGTCAGCCATTTGGCGCTCCCGAAGAAAACTCGCTTGGAGAAGAACTGTTCTTCTGTGGTTAAATTACTAGGTTTTTCTTGCAAAATCATAGATTTCTTGCTTATAAAAAAATAAATGCCGGTACCTTGGCCTTCATTCTAAACTTGACCCGTAAAATATTTAACCACTAAGTTACACGAAGTTGCACAAAGTATCTATTCTTCTTC
>JAITQK010000169.1 GCA_031288975.1 Treponema sp.
CGTTCCGCCCTAACCGTTCTGTTCCAAGGAATAAAACCCCGCGCAAGGCTAAGTTTCACCATAACCAGAAGTCAAATTGTTGAGGAAGGGCGAAGGGCTTAACCTGTTGACATTGGATACAGATGTACTGATAAATCCGTACCAAAGGATGTATACAACTGACGCAGCGCGAAATTTCCGTAAAGACCGGTGTTTTTTCCCAAGGGAATTGACCGTATGCCGAACATCATGGGAGAGGCAAGATTGATGAGGGACCACATAACCCGTTTTTTAAAAAAAGCTTTTTCATTATCCTTTAGATCGGACATTCTTATTGCCTGTTCATCTGATATAAATTCACCAGGATGAAATAAACTGTATAGCCATTGGAGTGAATCCACTGTAACTACTGCTTCCTTGCCATCGACATTCATAGTTATATCATCACTTAGAAAAGGCATATACGCATAGCTCCATGCCTGATAATTCGCAAGCCAATATAAAAATTCATTAAACATATTTTGCTCATAAAAAAAATTATTCCGTTGCATTTTTTCTACAAGTAAATATTCACTTTCTATACCTGCTTCTATCGAACGGGGTACATCGTACCAATAAGCAAAATCACCAGAATCAGACATGGTATAGGCACCGGTTGGAAAATTATAATTTATATGGCTCTGTAATCCGGCATGGGTAAATCCTGCGCGATGGAATGATTCATGCATCCAAACATAACTCGTTGGAATGGGCAGCATATATATAAAAAAATCGCCAACCACAGTACCGCCATAGTAAACAAATTTTTTCCAGAATTTATCAGCACCGACAGCAGTTTTAAATCGCTTCATGCCGTAATGAAAAGCGGAATAGACATCAGTTGTAATATTGAGACTTGCGTTCATGCTGGGGTGGGTATAGCTTTCAAAAAAACCGTATTTCAGGGTTTGAGCTGCATCAATCTGATAGGGCAGATTAAACAGGGGCAAATCCAGCTTTAACGCTGGATTATCAATGGAATTTGTTTGTGCAAAAAGAGAAAACACCGAACATATCCACAAAAGAACGAATACACTCCTTTTCATCAGTAGCCTCCTGATAATTACACTTATCCTAGATATAATATCGCTTTTTTTCGTTCTCTGGCAACAGAACTTTGGTATATCTCAGGCGAATCTCTTAAAAATATTAAAAAAACAAAAAAATATCAAAATTTGTTGACATGTTTCGTAATATGAGTATGATGAGTTTAGGAGGCTTTTCAGAATACCAGGTTGTGGGGGTTCTTCCCCTTCTTATCTTTATTTGTATTGTTAAACCACAGAGGAAACTGAAATTGTACACTAATAGCAGCGCTTATGCATTCAGAAATGAATCATCAGATAAACTGATAATAACCATTGAAGGAAGCGGCTGGTAGTCTGTTTTAGGCATAAAAGGCAGTAAGAGGACAGGATAAACCTCACCGCGAAACCAGAGAAGATGCTTCTGTGGTACATTACAAAAATTCGTCTTATTTATCTCCCTTGACCTTTGTAGTCAACTTGTTTATTATACCTTGTATGATTCTTCAACAAAGAGTTAGTTTAGCCGTTTATGAATGATGTATCTCTAAGACTTGGAATTGACGTCGGCTCCACCACGGTCAAAATCGTCGTGATGGAGACAGAACACAAAAAGGTACTTTTTTCTCGCTACCAAAGGCACAACGCATACCAGACAGAAACGGTTTGCGACCTCTTGTCTGAGGTTTTTGCCCGGTTCCCCGACGCGGTGTTTGAGGCCGCTGTCTGCGGTTCCGGGGGCAAACCCATAGCCAGCGCCATAAACGCCCACTTTATCCAGGAAGTGGTGGCCAATGCCATTGCGGTGCGGACCTTTTACCCCCAGGCGCAGGTAGCCATAGAGCTAGGCGGCCAGGACGCAAAAATCGTCTTTTTTTACTATGATGAGGGATCGGGCCGCCTGGTGGCCTCGGATATGCGTATGAACGGAAGCTGTGCAGGAGGTACTGGCGCCTTTATCGATGAGGTTGCCGCCCTGCTCCACACGCCAGTGGAGGAATTTGAGGCCCTGGCTGCCCAGGGTACTGCGATCTATGATATTTCAGGCCGCTGCGGGGTCTTTGCCAAGACCGACATCCAGCCCCTCCTGAACCAGGGCGGACTTCGGCGGGACATTGCCCTTTCCGCCTTTCACGCCATTGCAAAGCAAACCATAGGCGGCCTGGCCCAGGGGCTGGAGCTAAAGCCCCCTATTATCTTTGAAGGCGGGCCCCTGACCTTTAACCCGACCTTGATTCGGGTCTTTGCCGAGCGGCTCAACCTGAAAGAAGAGGATATCATCCGCCCGGAAAACCCCGAAACCCTGATTGCCTACGGTGTGGCCCTTTCGGTGGACGAGATGTTTGCCCAGAGCGGAGATGCAGAACGAGGCCCTTTCAGTCTGCATGAGGCCATTAGCTCCCTTGTGCAGTTCCAGGAAGCCCTGGAAAGCGCCCAGACCTCAAAGGTGAGGCGGTATTTTGTCACTCCTACTGAACGGGCGAAATTTGAGGCCCGCCACAGGCTGCCGGATCCGCCTTGTCATGGCGCCAAACCAGGGGATGTGCTCAGGGTGTATATGGGAATAGACGCCGGTTCCACCACCACCAAATTCGTGTTCCTGGACGAGGATGAAAACCTAGTGGATACCTTCTATTCAAATAACCAGGGTGAGCCACTGCTGGTGATAAAGCAGGGCTTGCTGGATTTGAAGAAAAAATATGATAACGAAGGAATCGGCTTGGAAATCCTCGCCCTGGGTACCACGGGCTACGGGGAACTGCTCTTTGACAAGGCCCTTGGCGCCGATTACCACACAGTGGAAACCGTGGCCCATGCGGCGGCAGCACAAAAATACCTGCAAAACGTGAGTTTTATCCTGGACATAGGCGGCCAGGACATGAAGGCCATTACCATCAGCCACGGCATTGTGACCAACATCACCCTGAATGAAGCCTGCTCCTCTGGCTGCGGTTCCTTTCTGGAAAATTTCGCCGCAACCCTGAATATTCCAGTGCACAACATCGCCCGGGCCGCTTTTGACGCTAAAAACCCGGCGGAACTGGGGAGCCGCTGCACGGTTTTTATGAACAGCACCATCATTACCGAGCAAAAAAACGGTAAACAAGTGGACGATCTCATGGCGGGCCTCTGCCGCTCCATCATCGAAAACGTGTTTACCAAGGTGGTGCGGATCTCAAACTGTTCCGATCTGGGCAGCACGATTATGGTCCAGGGCGGTACTTTCAAAAACGACGCAGTCCTGCGCGCTCTGGAACAATACCTGGACAGACCCGTGGTGCGGGCGCCCTACCCTGGCGAGATGGGGGCCATAGGTATAGCACTGCTGGCCAAAAAGCATATCCACGAAAAGGGCTACACATCCCCCCACGGTTCCACTGACCGGTCCCGCTTTATTGGGTTTGAAGCCCTGGAAGACTTTGAGTACACCCAGGAATCAAACGTAAAATGCACCTTCTGCACCAATAACTGCAACCGCACCTTGGTCACCTTTTCCAATGGTACCACCTGGATCACCGGCAACCGCTGTGAACGGGGTGAAATCCTGGGCAGCCTGGCGGACCCGGTACTGCGGGAAGAGCTGAAACAAATCACCTCTCGTATGGAAGCGGCGCCTGACCTCGTCAAGGTTCGAGAAACCCTCCTTTTTAAGGCTTATCCTTTTACCCCGCTCTGGACTGATCAAAAATGTACGATAGGACTGCCACGGGCCTTGGACTTCTGGCGCACCATGCCCTTTTACACCACCTTTTTTCATGCCCTGGGGTTTAAGACCAAAACGTCCCGCCCCAGTTCACGGGAGCTTTTTGAAAAGGGTCTCCAGTTTGTGGCCTCTGACACCGTGTGCTTTCCGGCAAAACTGGTGCACGGCCACATCCAGGATTTGGTAGAACGGGGGGTTGACCGCATTTTCCTGCCTATCTTCAGCCATCTGCCTTCGGAAAACCCCGAACCCTTGAGCACCTACACCTGCCCGGTGCTCAAGGGCTATCCCCTGGTGGTGAAGTATTCCGACGACCCTGAGCGCCGCTGGAACACGCCCCTGGACACGCCGATTTTTCACTGGTTCAAACAGCGGGACCGGGATTATCAGCTCTGCCGCTACATGCGGGAGACTTTTAACATTCCAGAGAACACCACCCGGAAGGCCATTGCCCAGGGGGACCAGGCCCTGGCCTCCTTCAACGATGAGATGGTCAGCCGGGGCAGGGCCATCATGTCTCAGGTAGAAAAAGAGGGGAAATTTGCAGTGGTCATTGCAGGCAGGCATTATCAGTATGATGAACTGGTCAATCACCGCTTATCTTCCTATTTTACCAGCGTGAACATTCCGGTACTCACCGTGGATGCTCTGCCGGGAGTGCAGGATGTGGACCTTTCCAAAACCAGGGTGGACATCACCAACAGCAACCACGCACGCCTCCTTGCCGGGGCCATTATCACGGCGCAGCATCCGGCCCTGGAATATGTGGAGATTTTCAGCTTTGGCTGCGGCCATGACGCCCTGTACACCGACGAAGTAACGCGGCTCCTGGAGGAAATTGCAGGGAAATCACCGTTGATCCTCAAACTGGACGAAAGTGACGTGGCCGGGCCGCTGCGGATCCGGGTGCGTTCCTTTATCGAGACGGTTAGCGCCCGGCGCAAACAGGACGGAGGCGTACTGAAGGTCAAGGCCCAGGGCGATCCCTACCCGGTAAAATTCACCAAGGCCCACCGGAAAACTAAAATCGTGCTGGCGCCGAATGTAAGCCCTGCCTTTTGTAAGATCATGACCGCTGCCCTTCGAAGAGACGGCGTGAGAGCAGAGAGTCTTGCCCTGGGCGGCAGGGACGCGATGCTGCTGGGTAAAAAGTATGTGCATAACGACAGTTGTTTTCCCGCACAGATGATAATCGGTGAGGCCCTGGCAGCCTTAAAAAGTGGGCGCTACGACCCGGATCAGGTGATTGTAGGTACGGGCAAAACCCAGTGCGACTGCCGGCTCACCAACTACATGGTCCTGACCCGCAAAGCCCTGGACGAGGCGGGCTATCCCAACGTACCTATTCTGACCAGTGATTTTGCAGATACCAAAAAGCTGCATCCAGGCTTCCGCTTCAGCAAAATCTCCTACGCCCGCTCGGTGTGGTGCCTGGTGATGGCCGATATTCTGGATGACCTGCGCCACAAGATCCGCCCCTACGAGCTTACCAAAGGTGAAACAGACCGGGTCTATAATGAAAGCATTGATTCGATTACCGAGGGAATGCAGCGCGGCGATTTTATAGGTGCCTACGGTGCATACAAGAAAGCCATGAGCGCGCTCTGTGCAGTGCGTTACGATAGAACAAACCGCAAACCTTTGGTTTTTATCACCGGCGAATACCTTTTAACGTTTCATCCAGGTTGCAATTTTTATATTGAAGAATACCTGGAAAAAAACAACATGGAAGTAGCACTGCCACGTATGTACGACATATACCGCAACCTGATGCTGCTGCATACCGTTTCTGAAATCAAAGACTTCCATGTACGTCATTCCCTGATGGATACCCTGTATGCGTTTTGCGGTGACTACTATTTTGATATAACTATCAGCATCATGGAACATGTTGCAAAACAGCACCCCCTCTACGAGCCGTGCCTGCGTCTGCCCCAGATGGCCAAAATCAGTGATCCCATCATCCACCACAGCATCCAGTCAGGAGAGGGCTTTTTGATGGTCGGGGATATATTGCACCGTGCGGCAACAGGGGTACGCTCCTTCATTATTCTGCAGCCCTTCGGATGTCTTCCCAACCATGTTTGCGGACGAGGTGTCATCAAACGCATCAAAGAGGAGTACCCGAGCATACAGATCCTGCCCCTGGACTATGACCCTGACACCAGCTTCGCGAATATCGAAAATCGCCTGCAGATGCTGATCATGAACGCCCGCTAT
Source organism: Treponema sp. (assembly GCA_031288975.1). GTDB lineage: Bacteria > Spirochaetota > Spirochaetia > Treponematales > Breznakiellaceae > JAITNP01. Next base: position 5,968 of record JAITQK010000169.1, read on the forward strand.
TTCCCTGATAACCCAAGTGCAGTCACCGGTACACAGGTTGGTGAAACGGTGCCACAGGACAAGGAATTGACCTATGTTTGATATGGGACCGGAACAGCTTGTTTTTGCCTTTTTCTTTTTTTCCTTTTCCGGCTGGATAGGTGAAACCATTATGGAATCCTCAGTACGCAAAAGGTTTGTGAGCAAGGGCTTTTTCAAAGGACCGTGGGTACCGGTGCATGGTGTGGGCGCCTTTGTGGTGTATAGGGCAGTGGAAATGCTCAAGACCCAGCCCCTGCTGGTTTTTGTAGTGGGCACCGTACTCTGTACCGTGGTGGAGTACCTTGCGGCACTGCTTTTGGAAAAGTTCTTCAATACCAAGGGCTGGGATTACGATACCTATCCTTTCACGTATTGGTGCAATTTTAAAAAGCGCGTTGCCTTGACCACATCCCTCTTTTTTGGCCTCATAACCCTGGGGCTGGTGTATTTTTATTGGGAGCTAGCTAAACGGCTCATGCTTTTTCTGGGCACCGGCATCCTGGTCAAGGTTGATGTTTTTTTTATCCTGGTCTTTGTGATGGATGCGACTTTTACCTTCAGACAACACATCAAGAACAACGCTGCCGGCATACCCAATAAAACTGCCGGTTTGTTATGAAAAATACGAGACTCTTTGAAAAATCGGTGAATCTGATTGCAGGGAGCGAAAAATTTGCCGAATGTAAGCAATTTATACAGCATGGCACCGTTACCATCTATGAGCACAGTATTGCTGTTGCAGCTTTAAGTTTTACTATCGGGGAATTGTTCCGTAATGTGGACCTGGAAAGCCTGGTCCGCGCCGCAGTGCTGCATGACTTTTTTTTGTACGACTGGCATGTACCTGAAAACATGTGGTCATTGCACGGATGGACCCACCCTGTTACTGCGGCGGAAAACGCCCGCCGGTTTTTCGGCATTTCGGACAAGGAGTATTCCCTGATCCGCACCCACATGTGGCCTTATACCCTGCTCCACCCGCCTCAGTACCCCGAGGGGTGGATCATCTGTCTGGCAGATAAGATCGTCTCCGCACAGGAAACCCTCTTCAGGCGAAAATGGCGGCGCCAGGTATACAAACCAAAATAACCCTTTGACCGTAGTCTATACGCATCCTTTTTATCATGCTATGCTTACCTACTATGAAACCTGAACAGGCGGCGGAAGCCCTTATCAATGGAGCCGCCCGAATAATACGGGGGAAACAGGAATTCCTGGAGATCCTCACCGCGGCAATCCTCGCACGGGGGCATATACTTATTGAGGATAATCCGGGCCTGGGGAAGACCACGGTGGCCAAGACCTTTGCCCGGCTCATTGCCGCTGAAGACGGCAGTCCCCTCATTTTTAAGCGTATCCAGTTTACCCCGGATCTGCTCCCCTACGATATTACCGGAGTCGATGTGTTTGATCCTGAAACCCGCTCCTTCCGCTTTGTGCCCGGTCCGGTACTGGCCAATATCGTCTTGGCAGATGAAATAAACCGTACCACCCCAAAGGTACAGTCAGCCCTGCTGGAAGTCATGGCCGAAGGACAGGTTACCATTGGTTCAACAACCCACTACCCGCCGGCGCCGTTTTTTGTCATTGCCACGGAAAACCCCATTGAAAGTGAGGGGACTTTCCCCTTGCCGGCAGCCCAGCTTGACCGTTTCATGATGCGCCTTTCCCTGGGATACCCCGACCGGGCAGCGGAACTCTCCATTCTGGAGGATAATCCAGCGGAAACCGGGCTACAGCGCCTGGAACCGGTCCTGTCGGTGGCTGATTTTGTCGCCGCCCAGCAGGCCGCAGCGGAAACCTTCTGCCATCAAGCGCTGAAAGAAGCCGTTGCCGATATAGTCAGGGACACCCGAATTCACCGGGGTCTGCTCCTGGGGGCCTCTCCCCGCGCAGGACTGCACCTCTTGGATGCCGTTAAAGCCCTGGCCCTGGTACGGGGAAGAACCTTTGTGACTGATGAGGATATCGCCGCCCTGGTGGTCCCGGTACTGGCCCATCGGCTCAAGCTGCGGGACCCCCGCACCCAGGGAGTGACACTTATTCGGGAGCTTTGCCTTGCGCGAATCGACGGCATCAAAACCGTTTGACCCCTTCATGCGGAGCATGGGGGTCTTCATCCTCCTCCTCACCCTCCTGGCCTTTGCCGCAGGGCACATACGGAACGAGTTTGCCCTCATCCTCATAGGCGCCGTCTTGCTGTCAGTGCTGGTGTACTGTTTTGCAGCGGTTCTGGTCCTTTCCCTGATACACCGCAACAAGGCCCGTTCCCTATCCACGAGGATCCTAACCAAAGCGGTGAGCGTTGGAACCGAGGGAATGCTCTTCTGTTCATCAAGCCCCGACCGGGCATCGAAAAGGTTCTTCCGCTTACCGGGCATCCTTATTCGCTATGAGGTGCGGCTCTTCACCAAAGACGGACGGCTCATTCACCACATCTTCGATCCTGATTTCCTCACCAAGGGCATAAGCTCCTTTACCGTACTAGAACGGGGGGCCTATTACAGCAGCGCTGATGAGGTGGCGATCTTCGATGCCCTGGGACTTTTCAGGCGGGCCTTCCGTATTCCCCAAGACCAAAGCCCCCGACTCTTAGGGGTTCCGAAGGCAGCGGAAACCTCCCTTCCCGTTACCATCCGGTCCGGGGGCAGCGAACAGCGCCAGGCGGTGAACTACCTGCGGACCGACAACCTCATCGATCACCGGCCCTATATTCCTGGGGATGATCCCCGGCGGATCAACTGGAAACTGTACGGCCACGCAGGGAACCTGTTTGTGCGGGAAGGGGAACCGGAGCCGCCGCCCCATTCCCGGCTGCTCATCATGGTTGATACCCAGCGGGATCCTGCCCTGTATACTGCGGAAGCAGGAAGGCGCGGTGTAGACCTGCTCTGCGAAAACGCCCTGGCTGCGGCCCTGGAATACGGGGACCGGGGCATGGATATCACCATTGGGTACACCGGCGGGGACCTGAAGGGAGGAACCCAGGCGGAGCTGGCAGCGGCCCTGGCCTATCCTGCGGCGCTTTCCATCCACGCCCCGGAGGAGTTTCCCCCGTCTCCCGAAGACCTGGGCATCCTGATTCTGGCCTTACCCCGGTCCGGTTCCGCGTCCACTGCCCTGGACCGTTTCCTGAAGAAGCGGGATGCTCATCAACAGGTGGATATTGTTTTTCTGTATCAAGGGGAGCAGTTCGATAGCGCTGCCGAGACCTGTATCAGCATCTACGGGCAGCAAGGAGGGGTTCATGCCCGGCGGCTCCGGCTCTAGCCCGCCCCGATAGCGCGGCATAAAGCCCGCCAATAAACGAAAAGGCGGAGAGTGATCCTCGCCCTGTTTTTATGCGTATTGCCCAGTGCCCATTCGTATGCTATACTGGGGGTATGGAATAAGACCGGAAAAGTTTGTATGTCGAGAGTACGATACCAAGCTGTGCTACGGCGAGGCCAAGCCGGGATACAATAATCGCCGGACACCAGGCTGCCACCATGTTGTTTTGGGAAGAGGAACGGCATAAGTATGATTTATGTATCAGCCAAGACGTACTGGACGAGTGTGGAAAGGGCGACAGCGAGGTAACGCGGCGGCGGCTTGAATTGCTGGAAGGTATCAGGATGTTGCCGGTGACTGCGGAAGTAGAGAACTTGGCGTCAATTTATAAAGACCTATTGAAAATCCCCGACCGGGCAAAGGCTGATTGTATCCATCTTGCTATTTGTGTGAAATGGCATATTGACTACGTGCTTACATGGAATTTCGCCCACATGGGGATAAACACCTATATAAAGCTTAGGGAGTATAACGATCAGCACGGACTTTGGACGCCTGTATTGATCAATCCAGAAGATATATTACCAGAACGGGAGGTCAATCTATGAGTGGTTACTATGATCCTATTGTTGCCGAAGTACGGCAAATTCGGGCAGAGCTTCAAGAAAGATACGGCGGATGGGAAGGTTATCGCAAACATCAGGAAGAGGACCGTCCCCGTCTGGAAGCGGTGGGATGGCGCTTTTTTACGACAGAAGAACTGGAGGCGCGGATAGCGCGGCATAAGGCCCGCATCAGGTT
>JAITQK010000058.1 GCA_031288975.1 Treponema sp.
TTTGGACGTATGGAATCTATATGGAAACCAGTTACCGCTAACGAAGGCTTTGAGGTTGTGCGTCGCAGGCTATTCCTTAACTGTAAAAACCCTGATGCCCGTGACGCGGTCTGTGCAAAATTCTGCCAGATGTATGCCGAGAACCAGAGCGATTTTCCGCTTGAGTCAAAAGAACTTGAGTATAAAGAACGCATGGTTTCATGCTATCCCATACATCCCGAAGTGTTTGACCGTCTTTACCAGGATTGGTCTACACTGGAACGTTTCCAGCGAACACGCGGCGTTTTGCGTCTTATGGCGGCTGTTGTTTATGAGCTATGGATGGGCAACGACGCAAGCCTGATGATTATGCCCGGTTCTATTCCACTTGATGTACCAAATGTACGTGATGAGCTGACGCGGCATCTGACTGATAATTGGAATGGCATTGTTGACAAAGAAGTTGACGGGAGAGCGTCTGCGCCCTATAAACTCGATAAAGCGCAAACGAGATACGGCAGTCAGCTTGCCTCTCGCCGGATGGCAAGAGCCATAATGCTCGGTAGCGCACCAACCGGACGGGAACAAATCGTGCGCGGAATTGAATCTTCCCGCATTCGGCTTGATGTTGTTCAACCCGGAGAAAATATCGCAGTTTTTAATGATGCTTTGAACACACTGCGAAACACATTGTCTTATCTTTATTCAAACCCATCTGCTGACCGGTTCTGGTATGATAACCGTCCCACATTAAGAAAATTAGCGGAAGATCGCGCTACACAAGTTTCACCATCCGATGTTGAATATGAGATAGAAACGAGGTTACGCACTCTTCGCAAGGAACAACCCTTCGCTGGTATTCATATCTGTCCTGCCTCCTCCCTTGATGTGCCGGATGAACAAGCCGTGCGTCTGGTGGTATTGCCCCCTGCTGATGAGTATATGGCATCCAATCAGAACAATAAGGCAATGAGCGCCGTTGTGGAAATGCTTAATAAGCGGGGGAACTCGCCGCGCATTTACCGGAATATGCTGGCCTTTGTCGCGCCGGATCAGAACTTGCTCGTCTCCCTGAAACAAGAAGTGAGCCGATTCATTGCGTGGAAATCAATAAAAGACGACAGCGAAGACCTGAACCTTGACGCTGCCCAAAACCGGGAGACCGGCAATAATCTTCACCGCAGCGCCGAAACAGTGGATGCCCGCATCAAAGAAGCCTACTGCTGGCTACTTGTGCCTTACATTGACCGTGATGTCGATATGAAAACGATACTGTGGGAAGTGACGAGCATTAGCGGCGGGACCGACACAATTATCTCCAAAGCCGCTAAACGTATGCACACCAACGAGGCGATTATCGAGCAATGGGCGCCAATGCTCCTTAAAATGCAACTCGATAATCTGCTCTGGAAAGACGCGGATAATATCCAAGTTAAAACCTTGTGGGAGTTCCTTTGCACTTATTGCTATCTTCCACGATTGGCGAGCGAAAAAATCCTTAAAGAGGCAATCCGCACAGGTTTGAAGAACTCCACAGAGTATTTCGCCTTTGCTTCCGGCTTTGATGGCACTCGCTATATTGACCTGAAGTTAAACCAACATATCGACATCATTGAACAGTCGGGTTATCTTGTAAAAATAAGCATCGCGCAAAACCAGCTTGCCCAGGAAGCAAAGCAAGATCAACAACCGTCAGTGCAAGACAGCAGCGCCATTTCACTCATAAACAATGAAGCCCGGATCGATAATACCCCACCAGCAGACTGCGGCAATACCGGATCGTCAACACCAGAAACGCCAAAGAATAGGCATTTTTATATGACCGCACTGCTTGACAACACAAGGATAAACCGTGATGTTCAGCAGCTTATGGAAGAAATTATCAGCCACCTCACATCAGTGGACGGCGCGCAAGCCAGGATTTCTCTGGAAGTTGACGTTATTGTCCCCAATGGTTTGCCACATCAGATTGTGCGCACTGTTTCAGAAAACTGCCAAACGCTCAAAGTACAGTCATTTGGGTTTGAAGAATAAGGTATTCTATTACTGGTAAGTGTTGAAGTGATGATTGAGTTTTATTCTCTTGTGTTTTGCATTGCCGCGCTTAACTGCTATTTACAGAAACAGTGAAACCGCACAATAGACCAGTAACAAAACCATAACAACCTTTACAATTCTGTCATGCTCTTTGAAAAGTCGCGAGAAGAGCGACCCAAACAGAGACCAGGCTATGGTCCCGGCAAATCCCATAGAAGCCAGAATCAAAGAAAAACCAATCAGTATAAACAGGTTGCCATAGAAGGGCAGGATGTAGGAAGACATGGATGTTATGCCGTAGATATACAGCTTGGGATTAATAAATTGCAGGATCATACCCCATAAAAAGCTTGCCTTCACATCCCGTACCGCATGATCTTGTGCAGGTAATATCGTTATGAGTATGAGATACATCATGTATCCTGCACCGGCAATTTTCATGGGGAATTGTATCCGGGGGATGAGGGTGTATAAAAAGGCGGACGCAGCTAAACAGAGGATCATCGCCCAAAAGATTCCAACCCAGATACCGAGGTTGAAAATCAATCCCTTCCTGAATCCTCGTTGAACACCGTTATTCATGGACATGATATTATTCGGACCGGGGGTAAAGGACATGAGAAAAATGTATATGAGGAACGCTACCCAGTTAAACATCAAGTATCTCCTGCTCACTTATTCTATCATTGACGGGGGTGTGTGCCAAGCCCGAAACGAGGAACGGCGACGGTTGTTCCTATGGCTGAGGAGCTTGTGAAGCTGGTTGCCCAGGCGAAACAAGCGATAGAAGTGTATGTATGTTTGCATTGTGTGGCGCAAGCAATTTTGATAAAAGTATATCGTTGCTCATTACTAGTGGCCGGTATCGCTGCCTATCATAGCGCCCCCAGGTTCCAAAGGACCCCTAGGGTAGCTCCATAAAAGAGAGGTACCTGGGGATCGCTGAAGCTTTGAATATACGGATATACCCAGGGGAATACCGGTACTTCCACTCCTAAAAATAGCTTCACCTTAGACCATATCCGATAGGATAGCTCCAGTCCGACATATACATCACCGTAGGTGTAATCGACCGGCTGCTCCATCGTGTAGATCCATTTTAATTGCTGATACCCCACATCAAGGCGGAACGTAAAGGGGAAATCTTTTTTGTAGAATTCAGCGGAAAGATTGTAGCGTATCCAACTGCTGCTTATATCGTACTCGTCCTTTTTCTCGATTAAGTCCCGGCCACTCATGCTGAAGGTAACTAGGAAAAAGGGAATCCGGAGTCCAACCCGGATTTCACGGAAGTCCTGGGTATAATCTCCGGGATTGTTGGGCTTCCTTCCCAGGGAGGTATCAAGCCGGAATAAGCCTGAGACGATGCCCGGCGGGATATTCAGCTTGACGATCATGGAGAGGGCAGGACTGATGGTGGCAATATTGAGGTTAAAGAGGCCGAAAGCAGGTCCGGCCTCAAGACCAAGGAATCGCCAATCCAAGGTCGCCCTGACGAAGAGCCGGTTTATCAGGAGGGCATCCCGATCAAAGTTCAGGTTGAAACCCAGGATATTGGTCAGGTTCTGGGCAAGGGCGATACTACCGATAGGGTCATACCGGTTCCGCAATTCCAGCCCCTCACTCAGATGCCCCTCCGGACCGGGGTAAAACACCATCATGCCGGCCCAGGCAGTGATGAGCGGCATGAAGGCCGGCATTTTTTTCTCAGCAGGTTGAGGAATCGGGGTTTTGCCGGGCTTGGGGACCGGTTCTTCCCGTATCGGGTCAGGAGGAGTTACCGGCTCTGGGACTGGGAGGGCTATTTTAGGAACCGTAACTTCCGGCTCTGGGAGGGCTGTTTCCGAAACCAGCGCTTCGGGAATCGGGAGTACCTCGAAATAGGCCCATTCCGAACGTGCCCCCAGGCGGCCAAACAGGTTATACACCACAACCTGGAACCGGTAATGACCGGGGGGTAGGAAACAGGTAATGAGCGGTTCCGAATCTTTTTCCGTTACTTTTCGTAGCACCTCTCGATATTGCTGGCCGGAATCATCCTGCTGTTGTTCCACCACCGCTTCGTAATAGGAGGCAAAGGCCACGGAGTCCCAGGTAAGACGCTGCATAAATCGATCTCCCTCGGCGGTTTTTTCCTCGTTATAATCTCCCTTTGGTAAGGCGGGGAGTATCTCGAAGAATGCCCATTCCGAGGCAAGCTCGGGACGGCCCATCAGGTTGTAGACCCGCACCAGGTACCGGTAATGACCAGGGGAGAGGGCGCAATCAAGAAAGGATTCCTCTGTTACTTCCCGCACCACTTCCACGGCGCCGGAATCATCCAGTCGTTCCACCACCACTTCGTAATAGGAGGCAAAGGCCACGGTCTCCCAGGTAAGGCGTTCAATAAACTGGGTTTCTACATCCTGGGTATAACCAGGGTAACCAGCCAGCAAGAACAGGATCAGAAATAGGGGCACCTGGAATTTAGTCACTATTACCATATATGATACCATTAACACCCAGCTTTGGATTTACCAGAGAGGGAATATCAATGGTAAACCTTTGTTCTCCGATAGTTCCCCGCTGTTCAATCACGCCATCTTTGGCGATATACAGAGCTTCTACCTGCCAGATGAAGTGCCCGACATCAAGGATAGCCATGTCCTCAATAACATACGCAGTTTTAAAGAGTGGCTCACTATGGATGAGGGGTTTCCGCTCAAGGGTATGGGTGTCCGGTAAGAGGGTAAAGATATAGGCATTTGCCCCAGGCACCAGGTCCCAGGTAAAGATAATGTCCCGGCTCTTTTGTACCTGGGCAGCATCAATTTTGTACCGGTCCACTGGCAGCATCCCCTGCGGACGGGGAAGGAGCGGAATCGGGAGTACCAGGAAGCTTGATGGCCCTGGAGCACTGATATCCAGGCCCTCGAGAGTTTCCGCACGGATGGTCCAGTAATAGGTTCCCGGAGCCAACCGGGGCAGGATAATTGACCTGCCAGGGTCTGTTATTTCCAATATCGGGGTGCCCCAGAGGAGGTCGGGATTCCGGGAAAGGATAAACCGGGAGGTTCCCACCGTTTCCACAGAACTCCACCGCACCGTGCCGGGCTGTCTCTGGGCTTCAATCCCGGAAAAGCGATGCCCCGCTTCGGGAAACTCCAGGCTTACCGGGGACACTGGAAGTACCTGGAAATAGGCAGGTCGTGCCGCACTGATATCAAGCCCCTCAGGTGTCTCTGCCTGAATGGTCCAGTAATAGGTTCCCGAAGTCAGCTTGGACAGGATGATGGCCCTGCTGGGGTCCGTACTCTCCAGTACCGGCATGCCCTGGAGGAGATTGGGATTCCGGGAAAGGATGAACCGGAATTTTCCTATGGGTCCCGCAGCCTTCCACCGAACTGCAATGGGCTGTCTCTGGGCTTCAATCCCGGAAAAGCGGTGCCCCGCTTCGGGAAACTCCAAACTTACCGGGGACACGGGGACTGAAGGCACTGGAGCTGGAGGCGGTGGGGACACCGGAGCTACCGATATCGGAAGCGGCTCTTGAGGCATCGGAAGTACCTGGAACCTGGCAGGGGCTGTGGCGCTGATATCAAGCCCATCAGTGGTCTTTGCCCGGATGGTCCAGTAATAGGTTCCCGGAGCCAACTCGGGCAGGGTAATGGCCCTGCCAGGGTCGGTCATATCCAATATTGGCGTGCCCTGCAGGGGGGCGGAATTTCGGGAAAGGACGAACCGGGAGGTTCCCACCATTTCCGTAGAACTCCACCGTATGACACCGGATTGTCTCAGGGCATCAAGCCCGGTAAAGGAATATCCCTGTTTGGGAAAATCAAGGGTTACCGGGGCGACCTTGGGCACAAGCACCCGGAAACTGAAGGGCTGGGCCGCACTGATATCCAGGCCGTCGGGGGTTTCCGCCTGGATGGTCCAGTAATAGGTTCCCGGGGTCAACGGGGGAAGGTGGATGGATTTGCTGGGGCCGGTCAGGTCCACCACCGGGACGGCTGATTCGAGATTCCGGTTCCGGGAAAGGATAAACCGGGATTTCCCCAGGGGTTCCGTGGAACTCCACTGTATAGTACCAGGCCGTCTCAGGGCATCAAGCCCAGTAAAGGCGTGACCCGATGGAGGGTATTCCAAGCGAACAGACCGGCGATTACGGATCACAAACTGCCCGGTCTCTAGCAGCCCCTCCCGTCGGCCTGCACCGGGGCTTGCGGCGGCAAATGCCCGGAGGGTCCAAAAATAAGACCCATCCTTGAGGGAATGCATGGGCACGGTCAGAGAATTTTGTGTGACATTCTGGTTTTCATAAACCAAGTGCGGCGCATCGGCTCCTTGGCTGTCCCCTGGCTGGCCGGTATTTTTCGGGGTTCCCGCATAGAGGGAAAACTCGTAGGCATCAGCCTCCGGCACTGGACGCCACCGAAAAACCAGATTTTCCGTGGAACCAGGCACAACCTGGCCAAGGGGCGTTTCCAGTTCCGGCTTGGGAAGAGGGGGAGATACTACCGGCGGTATTCGTACCGGAACGGGCAGACTTTCGACCCCCTGCTGGATGGCAAAGGATACCGACGGGGAGACCGCAAAGGTTCCTTGATACTCATCGGGGTATACCGGGCTTACCCGCCAGTACCAGGTCCCGGCCATAAGCCCTGCATACAACAACGAAAAGCCCTGTACCTTGGTTCTCAGCCGGGGGTTTTGCATCCTCGGATTATCCGCCGCTTCCAGCAGGTACGTGGGAATTTCATCCTGGTCTGTTTCGGGGGAGGCCGACCACTGGAACCGTATTGCATCAGGGCTTACCCAGTAGATGTAGACCTTCCCTTCGGAGGGGCTTACCAAAACCGGTGGTGAGGCAACGATCACAGCGAGTTTACCCATGGTGATGTTCGCGGTGGCGGGTGTGTGTGAAGCAGCGGATACTCGCCACCAGAAGGTTCCGGGGGGAAGTTCCACAATCGCGGAGGTGTTGCCCTCCTGGGCATCATGGGTATGGAGCAGCCGGGTAAAACGCTGGTCCTCCGCTATTTCAAGGTGTACCTGTTCATTGGGGGGAAAATTAATGGTCTTCCAGGAAAAGGTTATCTCCACGGGGGCGGATGAGGGGGTTACGATACGCTGATAGGGCAGCGGTGTCAGGACCACCACATGGGGCCCGGTATCAATGCTCCCGTCGGCTTGAATGGTGACAGCCGATCCGGTCCGCATTCCCTGAACCCCCGCAGCGGTTCTCAGCGCAGCATACCCCTCAATCAGCCAGAAATGAAAGCCTTGGGAATCTACCCGGGCGCCGGCTATGCTTCCAGAGGAAAGTTTTACCCGGTTTGCCCCGGAGCGGAGGTTCAGCCCGTCTCCTTTGGCCTGGATACCGATGTTTCCCTTAAACAATTCAACCCAGGCGCCCTCTTGATCAAAGACAAGCTGAATCAAGGTGTTTTCCAGCATATCAATGACATCCTCATTGACCAGGGTGATGGTCGCATCGGAAAAGTCAGCAGTGTGGATACGGTCTCCGTTATAAAGGGGGGAATTCCGTTGCAGCCGGTTCCAGGAGAGCCGGTCTCCAAAGCGGCGCTGGACAATATGGTACTTATAGGATAAGGTCCCCACCGGGGTTTCCGAGAGCCGGGTGAGGGTACGGTTCATATCCTGCCAGAACAAATTGATTGCCAGCGCCGTCCCGGAAAGACAGAGGAACAGGACAGTTATATCAAGGATGCGTATATTACGGGTCTTTTGCATTAGCCGCCTCCTTGTTGAAATCCGGAGAAAGAGGAGGGGCTAACCCTAACAGTTCCCGCACCCCTGCCAAGGTTACCGGATAGGGCTGTTTCTTGCCAGCATGGGTAACCCGGACATTCACCACCGCAAAGATCCGCACCGGCCGCTCCCTACCCTTTACCATCATTGGCGACATTTCTTCGGTAATAAGATAGTCTTTGATGAGGTGCCAGGTGTACTCGGTAATGAGGATGTCCGTGCTCAGGGACCTGTTCAGGGCTTCCATCCGATTCGCCAGGGTAACCGGGTCCCCGATAACCCGGTATTCCATCCGTTCATCGAAACCAATATGCCCGGCGATCACCTGCCCGGTACTGATCCCACAGCCGATTTTGATGATAGGCTTCTTATCCCCGCCTCGGTCCTGGTTAAATCGCCGGAGGCTGGATCGCATCATTAAGGCGGCGCAGACCGCGTTGAGAGCGTCTTGGGCAGAGCTGCTCCGGGAACACGGCGCCCCCCATACGGCCATGACCGCGTCGCCGGTAACCTGATCCACTGTTCCCCTGGCCTTGTGCACACACTGGCTTATCCGGGTTATGTAATCGTTGAGGAGTTCCATCACTGCATGGGGTTCGAGTTTTTCCGCTATAGCCGTAAAGGAACAGATATCAACAAAAGCGACCGTGGCAGTCTTGGCTTCACCCTCCTGGGGAAGTTCTCCCTCCAGGATCCGGCCGGCTATCCCGTTACCACGAGACTGAGTATCTTTGAGCCGTTCCGGCGCGGCGAGCCGTTCCGGCACGGCGCGGCGTTCCCGTTGTGCCAGACGCTGCCCCATGAGGACAAAGCTTCTGGTTAACACCCCGATCTCATCGTTGGTTTTCGCCTGAAGCTCAAGGTCAAATTCCCCGTTTTCAATCCGTGTTGTTGCCTGGATGAGGGTTTTCAAGGGGACGCTGATGGTTTTTGAGAAGAACCAGAGGAACAGGACGGACATACAGAACACCGCGGCGGCGAGATAGCTGTTGCGCCTGGTGATGGCGGTAATCCCCTCAAAGACCACTTCCTCTGGGATCTGGGTAATTACCGCGATGTTGGCCAGGGAGAGCTTCTGAAAAGCGCCGAAATAGCGGACCCCTTGCCCATCAACATAGCGGGTTTGGAGACCCTGGTCAGGGCTTTCCAGGGCTATATGTACGAAGGGGTTGTTCTGTAGATTCGCCCCGGAACGGACCAGTTCCTCATCCGGGTGGACGAGGACATCCCCTGTATCGTTGATCATACAGGAGGAATTAGCCCCGGTCCCGAAGGCGTTCCCCAGAGGTTCGCCGGAGAAAAAGATGAGCGCCGCGGAGCCGGTTCCTCCGGGGAAGAGCATGACCAGCATTGAGATACCGAAGACCGGGGTACCGTTGAGGATGAGTGCTTCCCCGGTCTGTGCCCGGCTTATTGCCGCTGCCGCGGTTTCGAGAAAGGCGGAGATCAGCGCTGGTTCAAGCTTCTGGGACAGAAAAAAGCGATCATTGATAAGTTCCCACGCTCCGGGAATCAGGATGGCGGCAATATGGGGCTTTTGTTCAAAGAAGAACCGGCTTACCGCGGCGGTCCGGCCTTCCTCCGGCGCCAGGGTGTTGAGGATATTGAGAAGGCCCAGGGTATCAGAACGGATCGTCTTGAGGGCGGTTTCCACTTCCGCCGCGGACCGCCGGTTCACGGTCATGTTATGGTCCTCGGCAATCATGCGGGCTTCGGCACTGCCCAGGATCGATACGAAAATCGTCAGCGCAGCCATGGACAAGAAGAGCAGTCCGGTGAGGATAAGTACCAGTTTTCCCCCGATAGGGAAGCGAATCTTTACCGTGTTGTTGGAGGACTTTGTACTATTCAACTACACTCCTTAAAGACAGGACGTAGAGAACGCAGAGAAAAAAGGATTATAAAAAATTTTGTACACTCTGCATCCTATCTTTTGCCCCAATAAGAAAATCAAGCATCAAAGAATATATGGGTACTTTAACCATAGGACTACCAAGTAACGACAATACCACCCGGCGGTATAGTGGGGTTTTCCGTTCCACCGGTTCCCGAATCCGTTCCTGAACCCCCAGTATTCTGGGACTGTATTAGTATTTTAAACGAAGCGGTCAATCCAGCGTACGTTACCGTAATAACCTTCACTCCCGCTGTTGTACGGAATGTATCAAAGTCTCCAGTAAAGCTTACTTTCTGGATGGGAATTTGCTCCGAGGAACCGTCCTCATAAACACCATACACTTCCAAGTTCGACTCGTCAAAGGATTCACCCAAGGTATATTCATATCTACCGGGAACCGCGAAAATGGATTTTAACCTGGTATACAAAAACAACCCTTCACAAGAGAAGAAGAGGAGGGCAACGACAATAAGAAGCAAACTCCTACCTACACGTATCCACATCCTCTTCCTCATAGTAACCTCCTATGCCGGAAACCGGTACAGCGTTTTTTAGTTAATTGCTCGTATCGGGCAAGAAAATATTTATCCCTGTTGGACCCGTTGGCCCTCCTGCGGCGGCACCTCCATTACCAACTTTGACCTTTACCGCACCGCCTTTACTGACGACATTCATATTCGCAGAATACGGTTCCTCCGGATCATCAGTAAGACCATTTCTGATAGTCCACTTGATAAATGGCGTACCATTTTCATCTTGCCGCTTTGCCGTCTTGGCGAGACCATAGGCATAATACCCATCCAGTTTGCAATATACCTTATACCAATTATCCATCAGCGCGGCGACATAATACCAAGGCTCTCCCAACGTAACGTAGTACGCAGGAACTCCCCCACTAGCAGTAGTCCCCACCTCTGTAGTGGACGCTGGAGGTGTCGTACCGCCGCCATTAGGATTTTTCGGGGGAATTGCCGCACCGGCTATATACCCCGTCGTGTCGGAAAGGATATCCACATACAGACTGCTGTTTCCAATAGTAAACTTCGTAGTCTCCCCTTCAGCCAACGCTAAAATGGCAGCAAACCCAGTAGTAGGAGTAATATCCAGTTGAGCCTTTACCCAAAAAGGCGACCCCGTCGGTACCTCAACATAATTATTTACCGCTGTATTTCGGCTGATCTCATCATTGGAGCTCGAATTACTCCCGGGACTATTAACATCATAAAATTCATACGTAAAATGAGCCGACCCTAAGGATGTTATGGTAACAGGAGTTATTACTCCATTAGTAACCTGATATCCAGCTGTTCCATTATCAGAAAACCCGACTGACAGCAATGTATAAGAAGTCCCCTCCTGATACCCCAGTAAGACTATAATATCATACGTAGGTCCACTAATAGGGACATCCAGGTACAAATACCCACTGCGCTTCGTCGCAGAAGCAGCCCAGTATCGCGCCGCAGCACCAGTTTGTCCATGTTCCCGTGCCACAACTTCGATATAGTTCCACAGAGAGGTCTCAGCGCCACTTACCGACCGGGTACTCTCAGGAAGCCCAATCTGTAGGCCGGTACTAACTGGTTTATAGACCCCAGTAAGTCCTGTTGTATCATTACCGTCCGTTCCCTCGGCACCGGTAACAGCATCACAAGCCGCTGCTCCAAGCAGGGCCATGAAAGCGACAAGGGCAAATCCAGCCCTTGACATAAGGTGTTTCTTCATAAAGACACTCCTTTAGAATAGACCGCCGCCAAAAGGCGACGGCATAATTTTCTGCCGAAGCAGAATGGGTCCATATAATAGACCACTCTTTCTAATATAGCACAATATTTAGGTTTTACAAGGAAAAAAAGGAAAAAAAATCTCGAAAGTGAGTCTTTTTGAAAATGTTACCCCTGGAAGGCCACTAATTACCCTGTTCCGCCGGAAACCCCCATGCAGAGCAAGAAAAAGAACCCCTGAATTATACGAATGAACGTTAATGTTTCATAGAAAGAATAATTAATAAATTTTTGAAAGAACTTCGCTAACCGTATGAATGGTATCATATTTTAACCGGCTAAAAATATAAATCCCATTCGTTGGCTTACAAAAAACCCAGGGTGACGGCATTTACTCTGAAAGCGAAGAATAAACCACAAAGTATCACTAAGTTTCACAAAGTAAGAAGAAAACTTTGTGCGACTTCGTGTAACTTGGTGGTTTTCTTCTTCTGAATTGCTGTGATATTGCTGGTATTTCAAAGTAAATGCCGCCGCTCTGAAAAGAACCTTTGACAAGAAGCCTCGATATAATGTATAAAGGACACTAGAAGGAATGTAAAAACGATGCTATATCCGGGGTATGTAAGCATGAAAAACATGAAAATGAAGACTAAGCTGATAACTGGCTTTCTGTTGGTGGCTATGCTTACCCTTATGGTCAGCGTTTTTGGTGTTATTGGTCTGATACAACTGAACAGCGATGAAGAGGTGATGTACGCTCAACTTGAGAATACAGTCAGTATCGGCCGTATGGGTGTCGCGTTGCAGAAAATACGGATCAATTACCGTAACGGTGTCATCTACGCCATGGACGCGGAGAAGCTGGCTCTGGCGATTGCCGATATAGAACGCTTTGAGGGAACCGTGATGGATGAAATACAGTATCTCCAGGTACATCTCACTTCGCCAGAAGGCATCGCACAACTGGAAAAAACCCGAGGTCTGTTTGCTCAGTTTCAAATAGATGTGATGGACCTGAAGGGTTATCTCAAAGCCGGTGATGAGGCGTCTGCCAGAGCAGCTTTAGAGATCATTTCAAATCAGGGGAACCTCGTGCAGAACGAGATGGATATCCTGACACGGGACATCGATGTACGGATCAGACATTTGAAAGACGAGAATACCCGGAAGGCATATTCCCTCATCATGGTGTTAACGCTGTTGTCCTTCTTGTCTATCGCTATCGCCGTTATACTCGGTCTCTACTTGGCCGTCGTCATATCAACACCGGTCATCACCATGATGGGCTTTTTAAAACAGGTGAGCGAAACCGGCAATCTAACTTTCACTGAGGAAGCCTGGGCGCGGGCCAGGGCAGCGATGGTGTACCATGATGAGATATCCCAATCCCTGGCGGCCTTTGTCAGGATGCTTGAGCAGTTCGTCTATTATGGCAAATCCCTTGAACAGGTGGCCAACGGGGATTTGACCGTTAAAGTCGATACCCTGGGGAAAAAAGATACGATGGGGATCGCGATTTCCACCATGATAGAACGGCTCTTTCATAATGTTACGGAGATTGAAAATGCCCGGGAAAAAGCGGAAGCCGCCAGCCGGGCAAAGGGCAATTTTCTTTCCCACATGAGTCACGAGATGCGCACGCCCATGAACGCCATCATCGGTATGACCGCCATCGGCAAAGCGGCTGCTGACATCGAACGGAAGAACTACGCCTTCAACAAAGTCGAGGACGCTTCCACCCATCTGCTCGGGGTTATCAACGATATTCTGGATATGTCCAAGATTGAAGCAAATAAGCTTGAGCTGTCGCCGGTGGATTTTAACTTTGAAAAGATGTTGCAGAAGGTTGTGGACGTTATCAACTTCCGGGTGGAAGCAAAAGAGCAGAAGCTCCACGTGGTCATTGACAAGCATATCCCTGGCAGGCTCATTGGCGACGACCAACGCTTGACCCAGGTCATTACCAATCTGCTGTTCAATGCCGTGAAGTTCACCCCCGATGGTGGTTCCATCCGGCTGGATACCCATTTTGTAGGAGAGGAAAACGGCGTTTGTACGATTCAGATCGACGTGACTGATACGGGAATCGGCATTAGCGCGGAACAGCAGGTCAATCTCTTCGATTCCTTCCAGCAGGCGGATAGCAATACCACCAGAAAGTTTGGCGGGACAGGACTTGGTCTTGCTATCTCGCTGAACATCGTTGAGATGATGGGCGGGAGAATATGGATCGACTCTGAACTTGGCAAGGGCGCTACTTTTTCTTTTACCATACAGGCCAAGCGCAGCGGTGGAGAGCGGTACAGTCTGCTGAATCCCGGGGTGAATTGGAGCAATATCCAGGTGATTGTCGTGGATGATGATCCGGATATACGGGAGTATTTTGCGGAGATCACACGGCGGCTCGGCATCTCCTGCGATGTCGCTGCGAGCGGTGAAGAAGCGGTTGCAAAGATCGAACAAAACCAATACTACGATATTTATTTTGTAGACTGGAAAATGCCCGGTATGAACGGTATTGAGCTTGCGCGGAAAATCAAGGAGCGGTGCACGGGCAATTCAGTGGTTACGATGATTTCCGCGACGGAATGGAGTACGATTGCGGATGACGCACGGTCCGCCGGGGTGGACAAGTTTTTGCCGAAACCGCTGTTCCCCTCTGGTATTGCCGACTGTATCAATGAGTGTATCGGTACCGCCGCCTTACCTACAGAAGATAGCATACAGAGTAGTGGGGACGATTCTTTCGCAGGGTATCATCTGCTGCTGGCGGAGGACGTGGAAATCAACCGGGAGATACTGCTGGCCTTGCTGGAGCCGGCGGAACTGATCATCGAATGTGCGGAGAACGGCGTGGAGGCCCTGCGCCTGTTTACAGAAAACCCGGAACGCTACGATATAATTTTTATGGATGTGCAGATGCCAGAGATGGACGGCCTAGAAGCCACCCGCCGCATCCGGGCCCTTGACAGCCAGGCCGCAAAGGCAATACCCATCATCGCCATGACCGCCAACGTATTCCGGGAGGATAAAGAGAAATGCCGTGAAGCCGGCATGAACGATCATCTGGGCAAGCCGCTGGACATGGAAGAGGTCTTCGCCAAGCTGCACAAATATTTGACGGGAAAGTCAGAGAACAATTTCCCTTGACTGGAGGAAAATACCGGTTTATAATGCAATCTCAACAGGTTAAGCGATATTATAAAGGAAGATTAACCACTAAGTTACACGAAGTCGCACAAAGTATTCCTTTCTCTATCTTACTTTGTGAAACTTTGCGATACTTTGTGGTTGATATTGGTTTATAATGATTTCAGTAGGTGCTCCTACGGTTTAGAAGAATATTCAGGAGACCATTTTGAAGGAATTCAAAATAGCTGTGCAGGTTTAAAAAAGTTTTTTGGAGGATACTATGGCAATAAAAATCGGAATAGTTGGCGCCGGTGGAATGGCCCGCTATCATTATGAGGGCTTTGTTAAAGCAGGCGCCCATGTTGCGGCGATTGCCGATATGAACGCAAAAGGTGCCGAGGTCTTTGCGGCTTCGCGGGGTATACAAAACACCTATCCATCGCTTACCGATATGCTGAAAAATGAAAAAGAGCTGGACGCGGTATCGATAATCACGCCGAATAAATTTCATAAACCGCTGATTATTGAGGCCCTTAACGCGGGCAAACATGTTTTTTGTGAAAAACCCCCGGCGTTAAACGCAGTGGAAATGGCGGAAATTCTTGAGGTGCAAAAATCGAGCGGGAAAAAACTGCTTTTTGATTTTAATAACAGGGCGCGTCCTGAATCACAGGCGATGATGCAGTATATACAGGCGGGCCGTGTTGGCAAGATACATTCCGCGCAAGCCTGTTGGATTAGGCGTGCAGGTATCCCGGGCTTTGGCGGCTGGTTTACAACAAAAGCGCTGTCCGGCGGCGGTCCGGTGATAGACCTGCTGCACATGATAGATTTAGCGCTTTATTTTATGAATTATCCTGAACCAGCGTATCTGCTCGGGGTTACTTACAATACATTTATGGATAACAAAGCGTTCAAAGGTCCCTGGGGAATTCCCGATTCGGCTAACGGCGTGAACGATGTTGAATCGGCCTGTCACGCGATGCTGACCTTTAAAACAGGTCAGTGTTTATTTATCCGCAATTCATGGGCGGAATTGAACGAGCGTGAAATTGTTTCGGTGGTGTTTCAAGGTGAAAAGGCGGGCGGCAAGGTTGAGCGACTTTTTGGCACCGACGGTATTGACGAAACCAGTATTGATACCTGTAAAATATTTGTTGAAGAATACGGTCGCCAGGTTGACCTTGCTATTACGGCTGTTCCCGATGAGACTATGGGGCGCGTATCTGCTGCCGCGAATTTTATTGAAACCCTGCAAGGCGCAGCGAAGCCGCTCAACACGCCGGAAGAAGCGCTTATACTGATGAAGATAATCGACGGGATATATAAATCCGCCGAAACAAAAAAACCGGTGGAGTTCTAAAAGAAAATAAGGAGTAAAACATGAGTAGAATCGTTACATTAGCTTCCGGTCAATTCGGAGATATCCCCTTGGAAAAGCTGTGTGAACTAAGTAAGCAGTGGGGCTACGACGGCCTGGAATTGGCAACACACGCGCATTTTGACGTACAAAAAGCGTTACACGATAACGCCTATGTTCCGCATATAAAAGAAACGCTTGCAAAGTACAATTTGCAATGCAAGGCAATCAGTGCACATTTAACCGGACAATGCGTCGGCGATATGTGGGATGAACGGCTTGATAATTTTGCACCATCCCGTCTTGCAGGAAAGCCCGCAGAAATCCGCTCATGGGCAATCGACGAGATGAAAGCTACCGCGCAAGGGGCGCAGAAACTCGGTGTAAATATCGTGAATGGTTTTACCGGTTCGCCGATATGGGCGCGCTGGTATTCGTATCCGCAAACGTCGAACAAGATGATCGATGATGGTTTTAAACTAATTTACGATTTGTGGACGCCGATTTTTGATGTGTTCGATGAATGGGGCATTAAATTCGCTCTGGAAGTTCATCCAAGCGAGATTGCGTTTGATTATTACACAACAGAACGGCTCTTTAATCTGTTTAACTACCGCGATACATTGGGCCTTAATTACGATCCAAGCCATCTGGTATGGCAAGGTGTGAATGAAGTCGCCTTTGCGCGGGAATTCGCAAAAAAGATTTATCATGTTCACATGAAAGATGTTAAGCTATTCAAAAACGACAAGGCTGGAATTTTGGGATCCTTCCTGCCATTCGGTGACACAAGACGGGCATGGAATTTTGTTTCTGTAGGCCACGGCGACGTTGATTTTGACGGCATTATCCGCGAACTGAATCAAGCCGGTTACACAGGACCGCTCTCGGTGGAATGGGAGGATTCCGGGATGGACAGGGCTTTTGGAGCGGAAGAAGCCTGTGCCTATGTCCGAAGCATCAATTTTCCCACATCCAGTATCGCCTTTGACAGTGCCCTTGAACGGGGATGAAGCTACCCAATAATTCATTTAAATGCTTCGTCAGTCCACCACATTTTTTAATGTTATGGTCTCCAGTGTTTCAATATTCATTGTTTTTTATATTACTGTATTGCAATATAATATTTTGTTCTTCATCGGTTTTTATACCTTGCAATAATTCTCCAAAAACACATTCAACGGCTAGAATTTCTCTTTGTGCCAATAATGATGAGATTATTGAAAAATAAGGTTCATGTTTTTTGAGAAATTCTATCCAAACAGACGTATCCAATATAATCATATTTTTCTGTTAATCCGTCTGATTTTTTCCCCATTATTGATATTTATTGGTTTCTTGGATATCTGTTTATTAAGTTCTTTTATATAATAAATATCTATCCAATCTTTGAGGGCGATAGTTATTGCTTCAGTGATAGTTGAACTATGGGTAAATTCCTTTACATTATTTACCAATGTATCTTCAATACTGGCAGTTACTTTCATACGATAAAATATACGATACTATATCGTATTTGTCAACCTATTTTTTTATAAAATTCAATAAAATTGAGGGCAACTTTGCCTAACGTTCCGGCTATTTGCGACGTTTTGCCAGCCCGAATAAAGGCTTTGGGAATGGAGCGTAGCGGAATGACCTAGGCGCACGGAATCCCGATCCACAGTTGATTTTATATACGGCCGCTATTACCTTTGTTATTTCTTCACGCCGTGCGGCAAAAGACAATGCAGCCTGTATATGTTCTTCTTTAATTACACCAATGAGCGCCGGCGCTAACGCCAGCTCAATACTGAATGGTTATTGATACCCTCATGTTACCCCACTTTCCCCCAAGTCGTCAAACCCCGCAAAAAGGCGCGTGGTCCGTGCGAACACGTTCGCCGCAAACCACACGCCTCATTGTTACCATGCCTTGGGTGTAAAGCCCTGGGGCATCTCTATCTTCAGCGTGTCCCCGGACTGCTCAATGACATAAAAGCCGCTTTGGATAGCGTAATCCCGTGCGTCTTTCCGCACTATCCCGCCAGCAACAGCGCCTAGCAATTTGCGCTTGTCTCCACGCGCCTTCCCGTGGCCTTGTAGTATGGCCATCCGCTGAAGATGATCGTCCACATCTTTTTTCAGCAGCTTCCCCTTTACTTCCACCGCCATCACATCGTCCCCATTTTCCAGCCACACATCCACTTCTGTCAGCGTTCTGCCGTTGGCATCC
>JAITQK010000074.1 GCA_031288975.1 Treponema sp.
TAACTCCACACCTCTTTGGTATACCACTCCTTCCGGTAGGGGAGGGGTCGGTATGTTTGCATGTTCTTATTGAACTGACTGTTGGACAGGAGCCGCTTAAGCCGGTAGGCGATTTCAAAGGCGCCGGAATAGCCCATGTAATTATTGCCGGGGTTGAAAAGGGGCAGCACTGGCAGCCCATGTTTGGAAGTAATGTTGCCGCTGCCGGTGTGCATCAGGATGACATCGGGCTTGAGTTTTCGTATCAGGTTTGCCTGCTCAAAGGGATGCTGGGAGGCAATGTTGATATAGGTTTCTCCTGAAACTTCCAAATCTTCCATAACCGGTTTGATAAACCTGTCAACGTGATGGCTTTTGAGACCGGTAATTTCCATTCCCAGATCTTTTATGAGTTCTGCTGTTACAAAAATACGCATTTCACCGCCAGAAATGTATGCCCCCTTGCCTTTTAATACTGCGCGGTAGGGTTCAAGGGCGCTGTCCAAGGCAGCCTCTTCTTTTTCAATCAGCAGACGCGCCTTTTCTTCAATGTTAAAGTGCTTTGCGATGTTCATAAGCCAGCGGGATGTACCTTTTCTACCGATAGGCATGGTGTCGATGAGGTAGGGAATTCCATATTCCTCATGAATGTGCTTGACATAATAATCATCATGGGTTCCGCAGATGCTCACATTCAGGGCCGCATCAAGAACACGCCTGAAATCCTGGGGCTGGGAAAAACAGGGCAGGAAATTGACCTTCAATTCCAGGGCATTAAGTAGACGCTGCAATTCCAGTTCATCAGGGCGCCCCATGGATCCTACATTAAACACATTTACCGTGTGGGCCTTGTTGTATTCCCAAACAAGATCATCCAGTTTGTTAGGGACCACGTAGTTTTCCCGGGCTATGCGCTTTTTGGTGAGATTTTTGAGAATGCCATTGTAAACCGCGTCATAAGCAGTAGCCATGAGCTTTGTCTTAAAGCCCTCGCAGTTTACCGCCACCAGGTCTGCGGATACGTCATTTTGTAGCTCTCTGAGGATAGTATCCACATCATCGCCGATCAAAGCAGGCACACAGGAACCTGCAACAACAATGGCTTCAGGATGCCATTCCCGGTCAGCGTATAATACCGCTTCCCGTAATTTTTTCTCCCCACCGGAAATCACATCCCCTTCATCAAGGTTGGTTGAAATCCAAGGGGTACTGTTTTGAGCAGGGTCCCGTTGGCGTTTCATGGTTCTGGTCGCCCCATAACCGCCAATCGACCAGAACCCGCAGCCTATGGGACCGTGGACAACTACCACCGTGTTACGGAGGGTGTTGAGCATGGCAAGGCTCAGGGTGAATTGACAGCCGAAACTCTGGCCAAAGCTCCGGTTTGCGGTATTAAAGCAGCCACCATCCCCGCGTCCAAGCCGTTCCCTAAGCTGCGCACAGGTACCGCAAAACGCGGTTCCTGCCTGTAAGCGATCTTCACGAGGCGGCGCTGCCCGTTCAATTTTTGTTTCCATAACGTACTCCTATCTTCCTGCGACTATGAGTGAAAAAGCTTCTTCCGCTAAAGCTAAACCGCCGTTAAAACCTGCATATCCCTTGTTGAATACAACCCTGCTGGTTGCGGGGAACGAAACCGTTAAAAGGGGAACCCCTAATTCTTCGGCAAAATCCTTTTCAAAAGAACTGCCGAAGATAACCAACGGTGCAAGTGGTTCATAGTAACGATGGTTCCGGTTTCGTTCCCAGCTTTCGGTCAGATAATGGCGCAGCGCAGAAGCACTGGGGTCGTAATACACCAGCGGCTTTAAGCCCGAAGCGTACCCTACAAACCGTTTATCCAGAGCTTCCCGGTTTTCATCGCTTACCGAATCGGTAATCATGGTCAGATAGGGAATCCATCCCAATTCATCGGAAATAAAGTTGCTTATCCCCGGGGCGTAGTTTGAATCGGCAACCACAACACCGTAACGCTGTAGATCAATATCGTTATAAGCATCGGCAATACGTTCAAAATAATCAAAATAGATATCCTGTTCAGAGCGCAGCGCCTCATCAAGGATCCCCGCATCAATGCAGCCAGGGTGGATCTGGTTCAGCGCGTTTCCCACATGCCGCAAAAACCGTTCTGTTTGTAAAAACCCGATGGGCATAGGCTCCCGAATATACGGAATATCATGTACTTCTTTGAAGGCTTCTGCAGAAAGGGGCGCGTATACATCGGATAACACCAGGTTAAGCGCCGCGTTACCAGCATGCTTGACGTCTTCTAGGGTTTCCCCTTCACCGATAAAGGTATTTGCCTCAACGCCGATACGTTTTAATACCCGTTTTATCTCTTTCAGGTTGCCCTTATAAAAAATATCGTTTCCAGGAATGACACCGAATACATTAACCTGGTTTGGCTGTTTCGTTTCCTGCCTGGTAATGTATGTGCGTATTAATTTTTCAAGGACAAGATCATAACCATGCTGGGCATTACCCTTGAAACTGGGGGTCGGTACCGCAAAAACCTTTTCCGGCAATCCTTCTATTTGATCCGTTTTGGACAGTATATCGTCACCGATCATCTCGACCATACAGCCGGAAATAACGATGTACAGATCGCCGTCTATCACCTCCATGGTGGTGCGGATCTGTTCCTCCAGCCGCGCCTCTCCGCCGAATATGATTTCCTTTTCAGAAACATTACTCGATGGAATGGATGTAGCGCCGCAATACCCGCCACCAAAATAACCTGCACCAGCGTTACCGCCGATGTAGTAGTTATACGCGCAGCCGGTGGCGGCATGGACAATGGGTACCGTCCGCTTCATTGCCCGAATAAAGGCCAGAGCGCCTCCCAGGGCGCACACATAACGGGGCCTGTCAATAATCGTACTCACATAATGCTCCTTACCCAACGAAATACAAACGTCTTGAGATCAGCCTTAATACCAGAGGGGGCTTTTTTCCTGGGGTATATCCTTCCAGAGTACCGTGGATAAGTACCGTTCCCCGGTGTCAGGCAGAATCGCCACAACGGTCTTCCCCTTGTTTTCAGTACGCCCTGCGATTTTTGCCGCTGCAAAAGCTGCTGCCCCTGAAGAGATGCCTACCAGCAGTCCTTCTTCCCGTGCCAGAACCCGTGCTGTATCAACCGCTTCCTCATTGCGGACCCGGAACACTTCGTCAATCACCGAAAGGTCCAGCACATCCGGTATGAAACCTGCGCCGATTCCCTGTATCTGGTGAGGACCAGGTTTCCCACCGGAAATGACCGCTGACGAGTCCGGCTCCACTGCGATGACCTTAACCTGGGCCTTTTTTTCTTTCAGGGCAATACCGGCGCCGGTCAAAGTCCCACCTGTACCAACCCCGGCCACGAGGATATCCACCTTTCCCCCAGTGGCTTCCCAAATCTCAGGCCCCGTGGTCTTTTTGTGTATTCCAGGATTCGCAGGATTGCTAAATTGCTGGAGGATGAGGCTGTTCGGTATCTGGGCGTTCAGTTCCAGGGCTTTGTTTATGGCCCCTTTCATGCCAAGGGCGCCAGGGGTCAGAACCAGTTCCGCACCCAAGGCCAGGAGGAGCTGCCGGCGCTCAACGCTCATGGTGTCAGGCATGGTGAGGATGAGCTGGTAGCCCTTTGCCGCCGCCACAAATGCAAGCCCGATACCCGTATTGCCACTCGTCGGTTCAATGAGGATGGTCCCCGCTTGCAAATGGCCATTGGTCTCTGCATCTTCAATCATCGCCTTGGCAATACGGTCCTTTACACTGGAAAGGGGATTGAAGTATTCAAGTTTGAGGAGCAGTTCCGCTTCCCCAACACCTGCCAGTTTCATAAACCGGTGGGGACGCAGGAGAGGCGTCCCGCCTACGAGTTCCGTCAGATTATCAACGATACTATTTGACATATCATAGCTCCTTTATTGGTATACCTTCCCAGGATTGAGTAAATTCTTCGGATCAAATACCGCTTTTATCCGTCGCATGAGGTACAGGTTTTCAGGATCCGTATTTTCCAGGTAATAGGGCCTTTTCGACAGGCCGATGCCATGTTCACCAGAGACGAGGCCGCCCATTGCGGTAATGTGCCGGTAGAGGGCGGACATTACGTGTTCCAGCTCCCGTTTCCAGACTTCTGCTCCCCGCTTCTCCCTCATAATACAGAGATGCACATTCCCGTCTCCGGCATGTCCGAAGGCGGTCATCTTCATGCCTGATTCCCCTTCTAGTTGATGAACATAGTCGATAAAATCGCTTATCCGGTTGATGGGAACCACAATATCCACTGGTTCCTGTTCCGAAACCGCCTCCACTGCCTTGACCAGACAGCCTCGGATCTGCCAAATCTCTGCTAAAACAGCCTGGTCCTGTATCATCATAAAATCTTCAGCCCCGGCGTTCCGGGCAGCACCTTCGGCAAGCTCCATACTATTCAGAACCGCATCCCTTGATGCCCCGTCATAACTCAAAACCAAGTAGGCCCGTGCGTAGGGAAAGGG
This sequence comes from Treponema sp., assembly GCA_031288975.1. GTDB lineage: Bacteria > Spirochaetota > Spirochaetia > Treponematales > Breznakiellaceae > JAITNP01. The sequence continues at coordinate 4,470 of JAITQK010000074.1, forward strand.
GAAGCGCAGGCCCGTATAGGCTTCACCCAGGCTGACCACGTTTCGCTCAAGGAATTCTATGCTGGTAGGTACGCTTCCCGCCATGAGTATCTGAGTAACCGCCGCGATACCTGTTTCCAGGCTGGGAAAAGCCGCTACCCCGCCCATGCTTATCTTTGGGAGGGGCAGAATCTTCAATATACATTGAGTGATAAGCGCCAGAGTTCCTTCAGAACCGATGATGAGATTTTTCAGGGAAAGCCCTGAAGCATCCTTAGCGGTTTTACCCCCCAGCATGATGACCGTACCATCGGAACTAACGATTTCCAGCCCTCTGACATAATCCCTGGTTACCCCGTACTTTACCGCCCGCATCCCCCCTGCATTAGTGGCGATATTTCCCCCCAGAGAGGCTGTTTTTTCCCCTGGATCCGGCGGATAAAAAAGACCACGCTCCTCCAGGGTTTGCTGAAAATCCCGGAGTAAAAGTCCCGGTTCCACAGTTGCAGTAAGGGTTTCCCGGTCAATCTCCAGGATCCGGTTCATCCTTGAAAAATCCAGCACCAGCCCTCCTGAGTGGGGCACCGTGGCGCCGGTCAGGTTGGTGCCCGCGCCACGAGGAGTTACAGGCAGCTCATACTGATAGGCAAAAGCCATGAGGTCCTTCACTTCCCCGGTACTAAGGGGGAAAACCAAGGCATCCGCCCTGCCCTTCCGATGCCCCAGGGCGTCGCTCAAAAACTTATCCTCGATTAGATCAAAGGGGATCAAGCGGCCAGCATCGGGGATGATCTTTTCCAGTTCTTTTAAATGTATCGTATCCATTATATACCCTAGTAAAACTATAGAATAGATATTTTTTTGTCAAGAGGGTTTTATAGCTATACCGGAAAGCCGCGCCAGAGTGGATGATATATTTCAAAAAAAGTTTAAAATATTTGATTTTTTTCTTGATATTTTTTTTAGGATTTAGTATAATTATTTCAAATAAAAATTTTAAGGATTTATATTGAAAATTCTGTTATTGGTGGATATTTTGATGATGAATTTAAAGAACTTAAGAGTGGCAAATTCTCGAATTTATTATATTTCGGCACTATATATGGTGTTTTAATGATACAAAGATACCCTATATATAGTGTAATCTTACGAATTTGCGACTCACAAGTTAAAGAATATACCTATAAATTATTTGATGAATTCAGAAAGGGGAAATATAAGCCAATAATTTCATCCCATGTCATAGCTGAATTGGAAAATGGCGCTCCTGAAAATGTAAAGGAAAATTTAAAGACCTTAGATTATGAAGAATTTATGGTTAATGATGAAATGGTAAAATTGGCTGAAAAATATATGGAACAAAAAATTGTATCACAAAATTATTATAGTGATGCATTGCATATAGCTGTCGGGACAGCAATTGGTGTAGATGTTTTGGTCAGTTGGAATTTTAAGCATATTGTAAATTTGGACAAAATAAAATTATTCAATTCTGTTAATTTACGAGAAGGTTATAGTGTTTTGGAAATAAGAACACCTAGGGAGGTTATAGGAAATGAATAAGGAAAAAGAATTTGACTGCATAAAATTTAAATATGAATTGCAGGAAAAAACATTAAAAAGCAGTGGAGCAAAAAATTTACGTGAATATGTAAATTATGTAAATGAAATGGCCCAAAAGTCTTCATTGCATAAATCAAAAGAAAAAGTTATATAAAGGGCACAAACTGCGTCTAACGAGGCTCTCAGAAAAGTGATTTTTAAAGACTTCTGGACACTACATATAGCATTATATTATAGATTAATATATTAATAGGCGGGCCAAAACGTTGTATATAGCCGGAACGGTATACGCCATAGAAACTGCAAAAAATTTTGTAGGTTTTATAGCTAAAATTATAGGGGAGAAGGTTATGAAAATGACGGTTGCATTATTCGGTATGTTGATAATTGGATCAGCATTGTTCGCTCAAACATTTTCTATTGATGGACATCTTGCCACCGATTTTGAAAGTGTCGCCCCGACTGTTGGCTTTGAAATCAATTTTAGCAAGATTGACATATTGGCTGGCGTAAAATTTTGGATTTATGAACAGAATCGGGCAGACGAAAACTATCAAGAATTCAATACAGACAATGTTCTGAAAGAACATCGTTTTGAGATTTTTGCTGGCATTGCTCCTAAAGCAATAATAACAGAAAAATGGTCTCTTACATTTCCATTATTGGCAAAAACATCTTTCCGTAATGATGAATTAGAATATGACGATAGTCTACGGATTCTGCGCATTGTTGATCTATGGACTTAACCGTGAACGCCAAAATGCAGGCCCTCACCGGCGCCCACGGTAGCCAAGCCCTGTATATGTTAAAGTAGGAACAACAGGTATTATCATCAGAAACTGATATCCCGCGGACTCGTACCGTTGGACTGGGTCTGAACCTGAGTGGGGATGCCCTTCTTTAACAGAGGGTTATTCGTCAGGGCAACCAGCACATCCTCGGCGGTCTTGAGGGCCGTCCGCAGGTCTATGATCAGTCCTGCTATCTGGGGCATTTGGGCAGGGAGCGCAGTGGAAGTTTTTTCTAGGTTGCGTAGTATCCCTGATAGGGACGTAAGCGAAGCTTCGAGGTTGGTATAGACCGCGCCTTCGGTATCAAGCACTGTGGAAACCAGGCCCTCTGGTTCAACCACTTTATTGGTGAGGGTATTAATGTCGGCGATGATGGGTCTAAGCTCCGCCACCAGGGTGTTCACGTCTCCCAGAACCGTGTCCAGGGTGTTGTTCACCGTGCCGGGCAGGCTCTGAACACCGGCGACCGTGGCTTCTACCCCGCCTAGGGTACGTCCCAGAACGGTGGTGTCAGTGCCTTTGAGGGCGTCCTGGACGGTGAGGACCAGGGTGTCGAAGTCTTGTAGCAGGGTATTGGCCCGGCTCAAGAGGAGGGTGATGCTGTCGTCTTGACGGGGCAGATAGGCCAGGCCCTCCTGAAGCAGTTGCTTGGCCTCCGGGGAATTGATCGTGGGTATTGACGCTCCTTCTGCGAGGCCTTCCTGGCCCAGGCCGGGGTAAAAGCGGAACTGGTTGCCCAATCCAATGGGGCTGACGTTGATCTCCACCAGAGAACCTTGCCTGACCCGGTCAACGTAGGTATCGTAAATCGTAAAGAGGACCTCAACCCGGTCATCTTCGGTGAGTCTGAAAGAGGTGATATTCCCAATGGTGAAGCCCTTGTACTGGACCGCCATGTTGCCGCTCAGTCCGGTGGCGCTCTCAAAGTAGGTCTTATAGTGATAATCCTTGGCAAACCAGCGCTGCTTGCTGCCGAGCATAAAGACCACGAAAACAAGGGATACCAGGGCAAATACTATCAAGGTGCCGACGATTTGATCCGCAAAACGAATTTTAAAAGTCATAGGACGCTTTCCTTCCCCATGTTATAGGTTGATTTCCTGTTCAATCGAACGGATCAGGTCTTCATCAGAGTTCATCTCCGCTTTGGTGAGCCGTAGTGACAAGGTACCTCCCCTGATTACCAGCATATAATCGGCAAGGCTCATAATCAAGTTGAGATTATGGGTAACAAAGATGATGGTATGTCCTGCTTCCTGCATACGTTTTACCAGGGTGATAAGCCGGTGGGCTGCGGTATCGTCCAGGGACTCGGTCCATTCATCCAGAAACAGGAGCCGGGGCCTGCAGAGCATGGCCCGTGCAAAGGCGATGAGCTTCTGCTCTCCCATGGAAAGCTGGGCCGGACGGATCTCCAGTTCCTTTTTATACCCCACCTCGGCGAGTACCTCCCGGATACGGTGGTTCCGTTCGGGCTTGGTCATGCTGGGGAAATGAATCCGCAGGGGTAATTCCAGGATCTGGTCCAGATTCTGGTTGGCCCAGAGTGCCGAATCCTGAAAGACCACTGCCCCTTCCCGGCGGAAGGCCAGGTTCTGCTCCCGGTTCATGAGGGATACATCCTGCCCCCGGAAGCAGACCTTTCCTCTGGAAGGGACCAGCAGGCCGGCGGAGAGCTTCAGCACCGTACTCTTGCCCCCGCCAGAAGGACCGGCCAGGGCGGTGGTTTTCCCCTCCTCAAATTGATAGGACAGGTCCTGGACTATGGTTTTCTGCTGTGCCGCGAAGGACACCTGCTTTAGTTCAATGATGACGGCCATATTCTTTATTGTAATGCACTATAATAGAGGGCGGAAAGCAAAATATCTACTATGATGCACCAGGCAAAGGAACTGCTCACCGCTTTCAAGCCTGCCACGGGGACCTCTGTGCTGGCTCGTTCCACCCCGAAGCCCTTGAGGAGGGCCACTATTGAGATGATTGCTCCAAAACTGAGGCTTTTGACAATTGAAATGAGGATATCATGGAGGCTGAGGACCTGGAGGAGGTTGGAAAAATACACTGCCGCGGGCATGGGGTTGAAAACATTCGCTACGGCGAAGGAGACTGCCAGGCCAAAGATGGAAAAATAGATGTTCAGCAGAAACATGGAGATGGTGACCCCTAAGAAACGGGGCACCCCCAGGTGTTCTATGGGATCAACCCCTATGGAGATATAGGCTTCAACTTCATGGGAAATCACCATCCCCGCCACCTCTGTGGCAATGGCCGTGCCCGACCGGGCAATCACAATGAAGGCCGTGAGGAGGGGTCCGAGTTCCCGGGTGATCATGATGATGAGCAGGGGGTAGATGAGCTGTTCCTGGGAAAAGCTCGCCAGCAGGGGTATGCCGATAATGTTGACTGCTGCACCGATGCCCAGGGCGAGCAACGCGGAGATACTCAGGGCTTCCACAAAGGTGAAGAGGATCTGCATGGTGAGTATTTTATACGATGCCTGCCCCCGGAATATAAAGTGGCCAGTGCTTCTGAGTACTTTGGTAAAAAAGCCCAGGGTATAGCATACTTTCTGGATCATCAGTTTCCCGTACAATTAAACACTCCCTAAATAGGCTTTCTTGATGTTCGCATCATGTAAGAGGTTTTCTGATGTTCCTGAGAGGGCTATTCTGCCGGTTTCAAGCACATAGGCGCGGTTCGATATGGAGAGCGCTAAGTTGGCGTTTTGTTCTACCAGGAGGATAGTAACCCCCTGTTTGTTTATTTCTTTTATCAGCTCGAAGAGCATTAACACGATGTTTGGTGCAAGCCCCAGGGAAGGTTCGTCCAGGAGCAGGAGTTCTGGCTCGCTCATCAGAGCACGGGCAATGGCAAGCATTTGCTGCTCACCGCCAGAAAGGGTTCCTGCAATCTGCAAGGTCCGTTCTTTTAAACGGGGAAACAGGGTATATACCCGCTCATAAGTAGTGTTTGTGGTGATGGTGTTCTCCTTCTTTGAATACCTCCCCAGTTTCAGATTTTCCGCTACTGTGAGTCCTGGAAACACTTCCCGGCCTTCAGGGGACAAACTGATCCCCAATCTGACAATCTTATGGGCCGGCACATTGGTAATGTTTTTACCTTTGTAGTGGATGGTGCCGGAGCGGACACCCACAAGACCGGTAATACAGCTCAGGGTACTTGTCTTACCAGCGCCGTTGCTTCCGATAAGGGAAACGATCTCTCCTTTTTGTATTTCAAGGCTGATGTCTTTCAGGGCATGCACATTATCATAAAAGGCATTCAGGTTAGTGATCCTGAGCATTTGGTACACCTCCTAAATAGGCTTCGATTACCTTGGGATCATTGGCCACTTCCTGGGGCAGTCCCTGGGCGATCAGCTTGCCATAGTCAAGCACATAGATACGGTCAGAAATATGCATCACCACATTCATATCGTGTTCTATCATCAGGATGGTAAAGCCCTTGTCCCGGAGGCTCAGGATAAAGCGCAGCAGTTCTTCCGATTCCTGGGGGTTCATACCTGCCGCAGGTTCGTCGAGGAGGATCAGTTTCGCACCGGTGGCAAGGGCGCGGGCGATTTCAAGCTTGCGTTGTTCACCATAAGGAAGATTGGCAGCGTAATCGTGCATCCGGTGGAGCAGCCCTACATCCTTGAGGAGACGGATTGCGTTGACCGTGTTTTCGATCTCCGCTTTTTTGAACCGGGGGGTGCGAAAAAGCGCGTGAAAAAAACCGTAATGGGCCATGATGTGGGACCCGACCAGTACATTTTCAATGACCCGCATGTTGCGAAAGAGCCGTATGTTTTGAAAGGTCCGGGCGATTCCAGCCTTTACAATGTCCTGGGGTATTTGATTGTGTATGGCCTTTTCCTCGAAGCGGATCTCACCGGTATCAATCTTATAAATACCGGTGAGGATATTGAATATGGTGGTCTTGCCCGCCCCGTTCGGCCCGATAAGGCTCACGATCTCCCCCTGATTCACCTCCAGGCTTACCCTATCAACCGCTTTCAATCCGCCGAAACTAAGGGAAATGCCCTCTATGTGTAATAAAGCCATACGCTGTTCCGCCTTTACTTACTGGAATATCGCGCTTTGTTCAGCCCTTGTTTTTCCAGTTCTTTTTTCACATCCTTTGAAAGCCGGTAGGGAAGCCGCGACTGCCACCCCAGCAGTCCCTGGGGCCTGAAACGCATCATCAGCACCAGGATAAGCCCGTAGAGCACGAAACGGTAATCCATCATGAAACGGGACACCTCTGGAAACACGATCAGCACTGCTGTACCGAAGTACATGCCCCGCATGGTACCGAGACCACCGAGGATCGCCATGCTGATTATCTGGGATGAAACATCAAAGGTGAAGGAATTGGGATCGATGTATCCGACCATGGGGGCGTAAAACGCGCCGGCGATTCCTGAAATAAATGCGGATAACACAAAGGCCAAGACCTTGTACTGGATCGTTTTTATCCCCATCATCTGGGCGGCGATTTCATCTTCCCGGATGGCAATAAAAGCCCTGCCAATTTTTGAGTTGATAATCACCGTGCACAAAAGAGAAACCAGCAACACCAGGACTAATACCAGATAATACAACCCATGATTCGCAAAGGACAGTTTGATACCGAAAAAGACCGGCAGCGGAATGTTTCTGATCCCCAAGGTTCCGTTGGTAACCGGGTCCCAATTCATCAGGATCATCCGCACAATTTCACCGAATCCCAGGGTAACGATAGTGAGATAGGAGCCTTTCAGTCTGAAGGTGGGAAGACCGAGTAGAAACCCGCAGCAACCAGCCATGACCGCGCCGATGATCATCGTTATCCAGAAACTCAGGCCCCCGTGGATTAGGAATAAGGTTGAAGTATACGCACCGATTGCGTAAAACCCCGCATTTCCCATGGAGAGCTGGCCGGTATACCCTGCCACCAGATTGAGGGCCAAGGTTAGCATGGAGTAGATGCCGATGACAATAAAGATACGCATGATGTACCGGCTGAAACCAAAGGCAGGCACCAGGATGAGCAGCAGGATAAAAGCACTCAGCACATATACCCGCTTATTCGACATGAAACGTTCTAGCCGGTAGAAAAAATCCGAGTACAGACCTGCTGCTTTGTTGCCCACTACTTACACCTTAATTACTTCATTTTTTCCAAAGATCCCTGCAGGACGGAAGATCAAAACTGCAATCAGAATGATGAAGGCCATTGCGTCCCGGTAATTGGAACCGATGTACAACGCCGCGATACTCTCGATAAGCCCTACGGCAAGACCGCCAACCAGCGCCCCGGGCAGGCTCCCGATGCCACCCAGTACCGAAGCGGCAAAGGCTTTAAGGCCGATCATGAAGCCCATGCCGGGGTACACCACTTGGTAATAACCGCTGACCATGCCCCCTGCTATGGCGGCTGAGGCGCCGCCCATCAAAAAGGTCATGGTGATGATACTGTTGACGTTGATCCCCATGAGCGCGGCGGCCTTGGTGTTTTGCGCGGTTGCCCGCATGGCCAGGCCGATCTTGGTTTTATGCACTATCAGCAGGAGGAACAGCAACAGTACCAATGATACTCCAAACATGACAAACTGTCTACTGTTCATTTGTATCCCGCTGATAGTAAGGGTTCCCAAATTAAAAAAATCAGGAAAGGGTTTGCGCTGACTTCCAAAAATAACCACCAGCATGTTCTGGATGATGTTGGAAATTCCCAGGGTTGTTACCAAAGCTGCAATGGAAACGGACTTTTTCTTTCGTAAAGGCGCCAGGGCAACCTTATCAATTAAAACCCCCAGGACTCCCGTAATCACCACTGCCGCGATAATCGCGGGTATGGGACCAAAATGCAGACCCACAAAAAAGAACGCGATATGGGCGCCAAAAGCATACACTGCACCATGAGAAAAGTTGATCAGTCTGAGTATGCCGAATACTAGGGAATAACCAACCGCCACCAGGGCATACACCAACCCCAGGGCGATTCCATTACATACCTGCTGGATAAAAATCGCCATATTTTAGAAGCCCGCACCCTTATTTATATTGAACGAATTTACCGCCCTGGATGACAACTTTCTGAAATACTTTGGAAGCATCACCAATAGCGTCAAATTGCGTGGGACCGGTAATGCCCGCATAGTTGATACTGTTTACCCTGTCCCGGACCTTATCGCGATCAAGCGAGCCGGTCTGTTTAATGGCTTCCAGCAGAATCCCGATGGAATCATAAGCCTGGGCCGCCAGGGATGAAGGCTCCATACCGAACCTTTTTTTGAACTCGGTCACAAATTCGATGACCGCCGGATCATCTGATTCGGCAAAGAAACTGACCGGTGCGAACAAACCCTCTACTGCGCTGCCTCCCAGTTGAATGATCTGCTGGGTGTATGCGTTAGATACGCCTAAAAGCTGAATATTGGGATCCGCTTCCTTGTACTGCCGGGCAAGTGGCCCGTAAAGACTGTACATACCCACCGCCACTACTGCTTCTGCTCCTGCGGCCTTCAGTTTGGCGATTGCGGGGCTGTAATCATCAGAAGTTTCAAGCACCTGCTCATAGGCCACGAGGGTAAGTTTGTCATTCGCCTTGATCAGATCCGCGGCTATGCCGCCAGCAGTGGTTCCCCAGTCAGTTTTTATGGCAATAATACCTACCTTGTTAATGTTTAAGTCATTGGCAACCACATCAACAATCACCTTGAATTCTTCGGTTATCACCGTGTTATTGCGGAAGATGTAATTACCGATCTTTGAATAATCCGGGTGAGACGCGCAGTTTGAGATTTCGATCACCTTACTTTCCTGATAGGTCGGCGCAGCGGTCATGCTGACACCAGAGGAAAAGTGCCCCAGCACCCCGATGATGTCCTTGTCGCTGACGATCTTTTGCGCGATGGAAGCGGCCTCTTCAGCAGAATTCTTGTCATCATAGATCACCAGATCAATCTGCTTTCCTAAAACACCACCTGCCTTATTCCATTGCTCCACCATGATCTGAGCGGCGGTCAGGAAACTCTGGCCATATTCAGCATTGTCCCCAGTCATGGGCAAGGCCACGGCAATCTTCACGGTGTTACCGGAACCAGGGGCGGCCTTTTGACCGCTGCCAAAAACAGCCGATATTGACAGCAGCCCTGCCACCATCAAAACCAAAAAAGAACATTTCTTTTTCATAACAACTCCTTGAAAACCAAGCATTTTACTATGGTTTGTTTATCATAACGTATATTTATACCTATTGCAAGCAGATTACGTATAAAACGTGGAATCATCTACCGGTGAAAGCGGAGCTTACACTCAGAGCACCCTTTGGCAAGAGTCTCGGTAAGGTCAAGTGTAAGCCCCATCACCTCGGCGATACCCCGATCCCCGTCCATAGCCATATCACAGAGCAGCGCACAGGTTTCATCATCAAAGCCCAGTTTCTGCCAGGCCCTGACCAGGGCGCAGGCATGAAAATCCACGCTCAACTGGTCGTGGTCTGCACTGATAGGGCGCATATCAAAGGTTTTGATGACCAGATCACTTAAAAAGACCTTCCTGAAATCCCCGCAGTTCGTGGGATCACCACATTTTTTTCTGAGATTTTCGCCGTGGATATGGCCACATCGCTTGATGGCCCGCCGGATAATGGGTTCCGCATCAATGCCGGCCTTCACCATTTCATCATAGATAAGGCCCATCCAGGTGGCCCGATGTTCAATCTGCGCCCGATTGACCTCGCCTACCTCATCAGCGGGGTTCATGGTATTGTTGATTTTAGACATAAGAGTTCTCCTTCGTAGTAATTTTAATCATCCTATCATCTCTCCCCGAACATGACAAGCTCCATCAAAGCAAGCCAATCGACGATAGGCGTAGCCAATACGCCCTACTATCGAACAACACGGAAAAACTTTGCTCCATGCAATGGTGGTTGCGCGGATTTGGGGAGGAGGGGTATACTTGAAGGATGAAAAAGCTTCCTAATGTCGCGGCCTCGGCGCTTGGGCAAGACCCTCACGGTCTCCACCCTGCACTACCTGTTCAAGGACTATGTGATTGAAGATGAACGCTGCTGAATTGGAAGGGATCATCAGGCTGGGGGAGACCAGCCGGGTGCAGTTCAAGCTGACACTTGACCATCAGGATAAGATAGCTGCCGAGCTGATTGCCATGGCAAACGCCAAGGGAGGAATGATTGTTTTTGGTGTGGAGGATAAAACCGGCGATATTGCTGGTCTCGATTATGCCACCCTACAGACCATAAACAACAAAATGGCAACCATTGCCAATGACCTTGTGAAGCCGCCTGTGTATCTTTTTACCGAAGCGCTGAAGCTCAAACAGCGCAACCTGCTTATCGTGTATATTGATGAAGGGGTAAACAAGCCGTACAAGGATAACAATGGTACTATCTGGTTAAAACAAGGTTCCGACAAACGTAAACTGCTGGATAACGCTGAGATTGCCCGCCTGTTTCAGCAAAGCGCAAACCTCTCTGCCGACGAGATGGAAGTATATGGCACGAGTATAAACGATGTTGACGAGTGGTTGTTTTCCACGTATTTTAAGGGTGAGTTTGGGTACACATGGCAAGAGAAAAACCTTTCGTTTGAGCAGGCATTACGTGTGAAAAAGGTGTTACGCAATAAGCATCTTACACTGGCGGGTTTGCTGTTCTTTGGCAGGGAACCACAGGCGTGGAAGCCTGCGTTCACCATTAAGACGGTGTCGTTTTTTGGCAATGATATTACCGGAACCGCGTATCGCAACAAGCAGGACGATATTCCTGGCCCTATACCTGAACTTTACAAACAGGGCATGATGTTTTTATCCAGTAATCTGCGGCATTTGCAGAAGGACCCTGATTTTAATTCAAGAGGCGTTCTTGAAATTTCAGAAATAGCGTTACGGGAAACGCTTCAAAACGCACTCATTCACCGTGACTATTTTAAAAACGCGCCAGTACGTCTCTTTGTTTTTGATAATCGCGTTGAAATTATCAGTCCGGGAACGCTTCCCAATAGTTTAACCGTAGAAGAAGTAAAATATGGCAATCCGGTTATTCGTAATAACCAGATCGCGGCCCTGAGTTCCCGCACGCTGCCTTACAGTGGCTTGGGTTCTGGATTACGCCGCGCCTTTGCTGAACAGCCTGACATTGAACTGGTGAACGACACGGCTGGGGAACAGTTTATTGTGCGTATACCGCGTCCTGCTGAGGTATAAGCGATTGTTGGACACACTACGCTTACTCGTTTCGCACTTCATGGTGACTCCCATTCAAATTATTGAGAGCAAAAAAAATCACCGTATCACAGGTTTCGTTTTTTTACCGGTTGATCTTTGTTCTATTTTTACGGCGTCCATCTTTTTTGATAGATCGCTGATTGTTTTTAAAAGAACGGTGATATTTTTTGAGATGCTTTCTACCGCGTCTTTCGTTGTTGTGGCGTGTTTGCGTATTTCGGAAGCCACCACCGCGAAGCCCCTGCCGACAGCGCCTACCCGGGCTGCTTCAATAGCGGCGTTCAGGGCAAGCACATTGGTTACCTCGGTTACATCGTGAATGGTGGAAAGATCTTCCGAAACCGCTTTGGCCGATTCCCGGAGCATTTCTGTCAGGGAAAAAGAAGCGCCGAACTCCGTGGTAATAACCGTAAATCCCTTATCGATGGAATCTATGTCGCCCTGATTCCTGGTAAAGCTTGTGAGGAAATCACTGGTACTTTGCTTGAACGTCTTGGTCCCCTGCTTCATGTAATCGGAAATGGGGGCAAAACTTTTGTCAAGGTAGGAGATGGTAACATTGAGGAGTTCACTCCGGGAGATGATTTCAAAAATCAGGGATTTAAGTTTGCTGTCCGCATAATGAAACCGTCACCTGAAACCCTGTCATCAATTCCCACCAGTGTTTTTGCAAAGGCAAGTTCGTCTGCGGCGGCGCCGCCGATAAATGGCAGATTTAGGTTCTGTTCCAGGGTGAATTCCTGCCGCGATGCTGTCTTGATTGCCATAAAATCATCCTTAAAAATTCCTTATTTAGTGTTTTTCCCTAATGTCACCATATTTGCTCTTTTTTGTAAAACAACGGCTCAGGCACATGAAAATTAGGCTCAAATACGCTAAAACAGCAATGTTTTTACTCACCCCTTAAAAGTCCAATGTCAACAAGTTAAGCCCTGATTCAACAATTAGACTTATGGTTATTCTACATGATATTCACCTATTAAATGAAATAATATTATTCACTCATATATTTTTTATGCAATCTTAAACTTCATAATCTCCTGCACCAGCGCTTCAATATTCTGCTTGTTCTCCTGACTGATACCCTGTATGCGCGTTACCGCCGTGTTGATCTGCTCCATTCCAAGCGCCGTCTCATTCATACCGGATGTTAAATCGGCTGTCAGCGCGTCAAGGTTTGTTCCCTCGCCGATAACTTCTTTGCTGCCGGTAAGCATAGCCTCTGAACCATCGCGCACCTTTTGCGTAATATCGTTTGATACGGCTATAGTCGAAAGTATCTCGCGGCTGCCCGCGTCCTGCCCTTCCATCGCGTTCCTAATATGCGCTTCCTGTTCGGATACAATCTTGACGCCCGTGTCTATGGCGTCAAAGTGGTTTAGCGCCGCGCCGGTTGAACCGCCTATACCGTCAAGCGATCCCTTTATCTTCTTCAATACTTCGGATACCGTCTTGGCCTGTTCGCTTGACGACTCCGCCAGCTTGCGTATTTCGTCCGCCACCACCGCAAAGCCCTTGCCCACTTCTCCCGCGTGCGCCGCTTCAATAGCGGCGTTCATCGACAGGAGGTTGGTCTGGCTCGCAATTTGCTTTATCACCTGGTTGATTTCCAGTAAGCGCTCCGATTCTTTGGTAACTTCCCGTATATCCGTTGACACCTGCTGCAGCGCGGTATGTCCCTGCTCGGCGGCGGCTTGAAGGTCTTGAACGTTTCGCTCGTTCTGCAAAAGGCTCTGCGTTACCGACGCGATATTCTCGGTCATCTGCTCCACCGCCGTGGAAGAGCGGGAGACGCTTTTGGCTTGCGCTTCGATATTCGTGTTAAGCGCGTTTATGTTGGTGGCAATCTGCCCCATAGTAGCGTTCGTCTCGGTTACCGACACGGCTTGGGTGTGGGCTTTCTGCTTCATACCTTGCGTGGTGGCGCTTATCTGATGTATCGCCGCGGCGGATTGACTCATCATAGCGGCAAGTTCATCGCCGATTTTGGAAAGACTTTTCGCCTTATTCCCGATGGCTATGACCAGCAGTTTGATGCTGTCCTGCGTCTCTTTGAGAAAGCGCATCATTTCACCCAGTTCGTCATTGCCGCTCGCTTCAACTTGACTGGTAAGGTCGCCTTCGGCGATGGTTTTGAGCGCGGACATGGCGTGGCGTATGGGTTTTATAAGCGATGAGGAGACGGCAAAGGCGAAAGCGCCCGATATGCCGGCGGCCAGTAGCAGGGAGATGATAAGCGCGGTTACGGCGTGCCTTTCAAGGTCTTTGACAAAGGAAACTTCATAATCGGCGCCGATAACGCCGATAACTTCGCCGCCTTTCATGACCGGATAAAATATTGATACAAAGGTTCCCCACTCATCAACATAGGGCGCGCTTAACTGGAATTTCCGTGTCTTATACACGACGTCGAGTTCCGGCGGATAGGGGGCGAAATTGACGAAGCCTTCAAAGTCCTGCGGGGTATAGGTGAGCGAAAGAGTAAAGATATACTCGTTGTTTATTCTTTGCAGGAAATAGATATAAGCCAGCCCAAAGGAGTCGGTTAAATTCTGCATATCCTGAGTGATTTTCCAAAACTCGTCCGAGCGTTTATCCGCTTCATCGACCAAGTAGCTGGAATCCTGAAATTGCGGGTACTGTTTTTCAATGAATACCGCTACTTCTTGCAGGGTCTTTTGATAGATGCTTTTGATGTACCGGTCGTATTGGATATACATAATGAGCCCCACGCCCAAGGATACCAGAATACCCAGCACGGCAAATAAGAGAAAGAATCGTGTTTTTAAGCTTTTCATATATTCCTTTACAAAACGTCATAAAAACGTTTTTAATTATTTTAATTAATAGAGTTGTTCGGAAACCTCAATTTTCTGAACAACTCTATTATTATTTCTTCATTTATCATTTCTATTTCCCCTTCGTTTTATTTTATTCTATCATTTTTATTCAATGTCAACAAGTTAAGCCCTGATTCAACAATTAGACTTATGGTTATGATGGAAGCGAGCTTTACACGGTATCTTCCTCGGTAGCGAGCGGTTGGGTCGAATGGGGATAACGTGCCTTGCCAATAGGCTTATTATTTCATCATACTTTGTTTCTATCGGCCATCTCTTGAAATACAGACGCTTAAACTCCGCTACGCTGTATTGCTTCTCCGTCAAATCCGTTATCAGCGTTTCTATTTCTCCGCTCGGAAGCCGGAACTTTATTACTCGCACCGTTACCGGCTCATCGTCTTTATACAGCGTTGTTTCAAAGCATACGTCATACAAGAGCGACCCGCGTGCGCACGGCGATGTGTGCACGGCTCCCGCTGTCCCAAAGTATGCTCTTAATTCCTTGTCCGCAGGCAGGCTTATGGTAGTCCCGTCTATCGCGAATAGCCGGAAACCGTTCCACCGCTTTATTTCTAACCGGTAAGTCTCCTGTACCGTTATGTCAAATAGTTCCCGCAGCGCTTGCCATTTTTATATGTTGCCGTGCGAGACAGAACGCTTGCTGGTTCATGTGGATAGTTTCGCCTATTTTTCCGAAATACCGTTCAAGGGCGTTTTGAGAGCTTTCCTTTATCATGCTCAACATGAAATAAATCAGTTTCTTGAAAGGCATCTTTCGATTCCGGGTAAAATCATTCGCTCGTTTTCTTGAACGGTTCAGGTA
>JAITQK010000105.1 GCA_031288975.1 Treponema sp.
ATGATTAACACGCAACCTTTTGCGTGTTATATCTCATTCCGGTATATAACACGCTAAAAGTTTCATGTTGTAACTAATATCGGTATATAACACAAAAAACTTTATACCACATATTTGAAACGCCGATTAATTAAGCACGACCCTCACGTTGCTTTCGGCGCGCACGTTCGTGAGGTTCGTGGGTAAATACCGTATAATTCATCTGATACTGCGCCGATACCCTATACAGGTGGTGTTATGCAAAAAAGACGATTTCCTGGAAATATGTATATGGTAGCCCTCTTATGGGCCGGTTTCATCATCCTTGCCCCTGGTATCAAGGCAGAACAGTTTGCCTATAAGCACAAACCTGGGGATAAGTACCGGATTCTTTCGACCGTGTATGAGGATGTCTATCAGAACCGGCGCCTGACCCATCGCTCTGAAATACTGAACCGTATTGCCGCGGAAATAAAGGCGGTACACAATGGGATTGCCGACCATGAGGCGGTTTTTCAGACTGGAGAACGGGCAATCGGGGTGCAGGGGGAGAACAGTTTCCAGTGGGATCGGGAATACCGGTCTGTCTTTGGCCGGGATACTCAGGGGGTGCTCTCTATTGATAGCCACTACTTCATGCCTGTGGTGCGGAATGTGCCGGTTTTCCCAGACCGGGACCTGAAACCGGGGGATACCTGGACCGCTGATGGGTATGAGATGCATGATTTCAGGGAGAGCTTCGGGATACCTGAGCCGTACCGGATTCCTTTCACCGCGAACTATACCTTCCTGGGGAACCGGAACTGGAAGGACCAGACGTACCCCGCTTTTTCCATATCCTACCGGATATTTACCGAGCCTGCGGTGGTTTCAGGGACCTTGTACCCGGTGCGGATCATGGGCGCTTCGGATCAGGTGGTGTATTGGAATACCGGATTGGGACAGCCTGCGGCGTATCAGGAGCAGTTCCGCATGATCTTTCAGTTATCCAACGGCGTAACCGTGGAGTATCGGGGACGGGCGGAAGCAGAGACCATCGAATCGGTTTCCATGAATAAGGAACAAACTGCCCAGGAGATTGCCGATGATATCGCCCGTTTGGGTATCGAGGATGTTTCGGTCAGGGTGGAGGATGAAGGGATCGTCCTCAACCTTGAAAATATCCAGTTCTACCCTGATTCGGCGCAGTGGCTTCCTGGGGAAGAGCGAAAACTCGATACTATCGTGGGAATCCTGCTCCGCTACAAGGAACGGGATATCCTCGTGGGGGGACATACGGCCCTGGCCGGTTCAGAAGCCTCCCGGCAGGAGCTTTCCCAGGACCGGGCTTCGGTGGTGGCGGACTATTTTATTGAAAAACAGGTCCGTAATGCCGAACGGATTGTGGTCCGGGGGTATGGTGCGGAAAAGCCCCTGGCAGATAACCGTACTGAAGCAGGGCGGCGGAAAAACCGGCGGGTGGAAATCACCATACTTGAAAATTAATGCAGCCTGTGGTATTCCTTGAGTACCCATGAATTATTCCAATCCGACCAATCTTGCCGTATTAGCCTGCCCCGGTGGGGAAGTCTTTGCCAATGAGGTGATCGTCCATCTTAAAAAAGGGTATCACCGTCATTTTGATCATACTGTTTCTGAATTGGTGAAACGGTATACCCTGGAGCCTGATGCGGTGATCCAGCGAATCAACTTCATCAATGACGCCACAGGTCATGCAGATTCCATTCGTATCCCCCGTTTCAAGGTGCCTGCCCGGTTTACCATGTTCCCCAATGGGGAGATCAAGGCGGAGATCCTTGAATCGATCCGGGGTAAAGACCTCTATATCGTTCAGGATGTGGAGAATCATTATCCGGTGGATTTCAATGAAGGGAGTTTGAAAACGGTCCTTTCCGTCAATGATCACCTGATGACCATGATGGTCACCGTCGATGCGGCCAAACAGGCCGGCGCTGGGCAGATTACCCTGGTGGCGCCCATTTACCCTTACTCCCGGCAGCATAAGAAGAAGGGACGAGAGGGGCTGACCGCCAGCAGGGTGGGGAAGCTCCTTGAGTTCCTGGGGGTAAACCGCATCATTACCCTGGATATCCATTCACGGGAGATCGGTAATTCCTTTAATTATATGCGCCTGGAGAATCTTCATGCCAGTTACCAGATCATCCGGACCTTAACGCGGATTCCCGGGGTGCTCAACGATGATTTTGTGGTGGTTTCTCCAGACACCGGTGCGGTGGACCGGAATAAGTTCTACGCCACAGCCCTCAAGAAGCCCCTGGCCCTGTTGTACAAGGAACGGGACTATTCCCGGGTTTCCAAGGATGCCCTGGAAAACAACATTTCCGAGATTAAGCTCCTGGGGAACGTCCGAGGGAAAACCGTTTTCATGGCAGATGATATGCTGGGAACCGGGGGTACCCTCCTCAAGGCCATGCAATCCCTCAAGGATCAGGGGGCCGGCAAGGTCATAGCCGCCATCAGCCTGCCCCTCTTCTCTGGAGAGGCGGTGTCGTATTTTGACGCGGCTTACCAGGAAGGGCTTTTTTACCGCATCATCGGCACCAATGCCATTTATCAGGAAGCGCTCTTGCAGCGTGAGTGGTACATCAGCGTGAATATCACGAAACTCTTTGCCCAGACCATTTCCCGGCTTCACCAGGGCCTTTCCCTCAGTTCCCTCCTGGATAACCGGGATGTCATTGTCAAGCTCTTCTCGGAAACCGCAGGGTGATGCAGGAGCTTATCCTCTGCGCCGATATCGGAACCTCCTCCCTTAAAGCCGCGCTTATTGATGGTGATGGCCGGGAACACGCCTTTGTGCGGGTGGCCTATCCTGCTGAAGCCTATACCCACGGTGTCCTGACCGCCTCTGCGTGGGAAGCGGCCCTGGCCCTGGCCCTGGGGCGTCTTTTTTCAGGGGACTGTGGCGGAGTCTCTGGTATGCAGCCTGGGGCTATCTGCATTTCCGGGAACGGTCCGACCCTGGTTCCAGTGGGAAAGGGGGAGACGTTGCCCCCGCTGCACTGGTATGACGGCAGGGTCGTTAATCTTCCCAGGCTGGCATCCCTGTTTCTCCCCCATGCGGCATGGTTTCATAAGCATGAGCCGGCAGGCTATGAAAAAACCTGGCAGCTCTTCTCCGCCCAGGAGTGGCTTTCTTTCAGGCTCGGCGCAGAGCCGGTAACGGTTCTTCCTCCTGCTTACGAGCCCTATTACTGGGATGAAGCCCAGTGTGAAGCTGCTGGACTGGATATCAGGAAATTTCCCCCGTTTGTGCCCATGGGCAGCGTCATAGGCCGGGTCTCAGCAGAAGCCGCCTGTCGGTTGAGTCCCGGACCCGGGGGCCTTTCTGCGGGGATTCCCATCATTGCCGGAGGCCCTGACTTTATTATGGCCCTCATCGGGACTGGAGCGATACAGCCCGGCATTGTCTGCGACCGGGCGGGCAGTTCCGAGGGTATCAACCTGTGCAGCACCTCCCCCATACAAACCAATGAGTTGCGGATCCTTCCCCATGCGGTACAGGGGCTTTGGAATATCAGCGGCATCATACCGGCTTCGGGCAGGCTCTTTGAATGGTACCGGACCCTCACCGGACAAACCGAACGGGCATATCAGGAGCTTTTACAGGAAATTATCGCTGGGAATCCAGGGCTGGACCTGTTTTTCCCGGATCCAGGCGGCTCAGGGAACCGGAAATCCTCTTCCCCGCTGTTTCTCTTCCCTACCGGGCTTCCCGATAAGGCGGGTTTGGGCCGGGTGGTGCTTGAGGCCCTGGGCTTCAGGGTACGCACGGTCTTGGAAACCTTTAGCCGCCACGGTTTCCCCATTACAGAGCTGCGTGTTTCCGGGGGACAGGGCAAAAGTCCTGGCTGGAATCAGCTCAAGGCGGATATTGCAGGCTGTACCCTCCTGGTCCCAGCGATCCAGGACGGTGAACTTGCAGGGGACGCGGTGCTGGGGGCAATGGCCTTGGGATCAATTACCAGTTTCACCGAGGCGGCGGATCGGATGATCCACATTAAGGAACGGTATACGCCCAATCCTACTCGTGTCCCGGTCTATGCGGAACGGTATCGCAGGTATTGCGAAGTCCAGGAACAGATGGAACCCTTCATCATGGGCAGTGCTTTGGGGGGTAGTGTACCGGTATGATGGGTGGATACCTATGACCATCTATAAGCTCCCGGAACCTATCACGGCATTTCTCTTTGATATGGACTCAACCCTCTATACCAACCGGGAATACTTCCAGTTCCAGATTGATAGTCCCATCCGGCGGCTGGCCCGGCTCCGGGGTGTCTCTTTTGACCGTATGCAGCAAGAGATTGCCGCGTACCGCAGGGACTGGGCCGCTGCCCATGGGGGACAGCAAACAAGCCTGGGTAATGTCTTCATGGCTTTCGGGATTTCTATTGAGGAGAGTATACGCTGGCGGGAGGAACTCTACGAGCCGGCAGCGTACCTCAAGGCGGATCCCCGGCTCCAGGAAACCCTCACCACTCTGGGCGCATCCTGCGCCCTGGGTTTAGTAACCAACAACCCGGTGTTCGTGGCCCGGAAAACCCTCGCCTGTTTGGGGGTGGATGCCTTGTTTCAGGTGATCGTCGGCCTGGATACCTGCGGGGTCTCCAAACCCCACGCAGCGCCCTTTCTCAAGGCCCTGGAACTGCTCGATGTTTCTCCTGCAGCATCTGTGTCAGTGGGGGACCGCTACGATATCGATCTGGCTCGGCCTCTGGAACTCGGCATGGGGGGCATCCTGGTTGACGGGGTAGCGGATGTGTATATGCTGGTGGAAGCGCTCAACCTTAGGTAAGTTATTGATAACGGGTTTTAACTCTAGTACAATTTAAACAAATGGCGGTACACTATATACCATGAGGTTCTACCGTAGGTTAATCATTATCTTGCTTGTATCCTTGGGAGGGGTTGTTTTTTCCCAAACCAATCCTGATCTGCCCCTTGATGCGTTACAAAATTACCATATCGGTCGGGACTTGGAATCTAAAAATCGCATAGGAGAGGCGGCGCCCTTCTATGCTGAGGCGGTTCGCATCTGTATGGAGGAAATTTCCCTGAATCGGGCTACCATGGATACTTACACCGTGCTCACCTGGGCCTTGCGGCGCCAGCAGAAGTACGCGGAGGTTATCAATTGGGGGCAGCGGGCGCTCCGTATCAGTACCGATTACCGTATCATTGAAACCATGGGGGAGGCCTATTTTTATCTGTATGATTATGATAATTCCCTTGATTTTATGCAACGGTATACCAATTCCCTTCCCCAGGGGGAACGGGCCGGAGTGGCCTATTTCTTCATTGGGGAGATATACCGGCTTCAGGAAAAATTCAGGCACGCGGATATCGCCTACACCACCTCGGTCCGGCTTGATCCGGGGCAGCCCCTCTGGTGGTACCGCATGGGTACTGTTCGTGAGGCCCTTGGTGACTATGCCCCGGCTATCGAAGCCTATCAGCGGGCACTCAGGCTGAATCCCAACTATAGAGAGGCAAACCAGGGGCTTGAGCGGATACAGAGTGTAATCCAATGAAGCAGGCTAATAGGTGTTTTGATCCATGGCCTGGAACCGTTCCCGCACCTTTTGCAAGAGATCCAGTTCCCGGTTGATGATCTTTTCGTAATCCAGGCTCTTTCGTTCGATACGGTCGGCCTCACCCTGCCAATAGCGGACCTGTTCCAGATCGATAAACTGGAAATCCCGTTTTTTGGCTTTGATGGCCCATTCAGTGGCGTCTTTCCAGTATGAGAGGGCGGCCCGGAAACAGGTTTCCGCGGTTTCGAGGCTTTTCAGGTTCTGATCTTTCCAGGGGGCATTGTAGAAATAGGCGTACCGTTTGTTCCATTTACCCCCCAGGAACAGGTACTGCTCAATGAGCTTGAGGTTGACGTGCATCATGAAAAGGTAGCGATACTTTTCCCACTGCACTTCATCTTCGATTCTGGCGAGGGCATAGAGGGGATTGGCAAAATCTGCCTTAATTGCCTGTTCCAGCCAGTAGATGTTTTCCATGGTATCGTCGGGGTATTGTACATGGTGGAGATGGTACAGCCTGAAATATTGTTCTTTATATTGAACCGTATAGGCGTTCAGCCCCGGCATGTTCATCGAGAAAAGCAAAACTATAAGCAGAACAGGGAACAATTTTTTGATATCCCATCTGCTTCTACCACTCCCTTTTAAGTCCTCACCCCCACCTTTTCCGCTCCTCACCCCTAAGTCCTCACTCCTCATTCTTCAGCTCCTTAGCCCTCATTATCGGCATCTTCTGTAACCCCCTCCATACCGTTTCCGCCACTGCTTCCGGGGGCATGGACGCATCGATGAGTTCCACCTGTACCCCCGCGTCCGCATACCGGGGAAGCAAGGCATGATAGGCCTCCCGGACTTTGATCTGAAAATCGAGGTATTCGTAGATATCCTTAACCGGCCGTGTTTCCATGCGTTTGCCCGCAATGGCAGGGTCTATATCAAAAAAGAACAGCGACTCTGGGGCGGGGAAGGGGGCGTTTAAGCGTTCAGGCAGGTCTCCACCGCAGGCTATGCCCTGATACACCAGGGATGAAAGAACATAACGGTCACAGATCACCAGTTCTCCCTGGGTGCAGCGTTCCAGGATACCTCCGGGGCCATGAACATGCTCGTTCCGGTCCGCCGCAAAGAGCAGGGCCAGGGTGGAGGGCGCTACCATCAGGTCCCCCCGGAGACAGGAGCGGATCAACTGGCCCACCGGACCATTGGTGGGTTCAAAGGTGGTATATACGGGCTGCACGAGGGATGCAAAACGCTTTTGCACCAGGGCAAGCTGGGTCGTGGTTCCACTCCCATCCCCACCTTCAAAAACAATAAAATTTGGTGTAATATGCATAGGTTCTTATGGTTTTATCATATTTAAGGTATAGTATAAAGAGTGGGGTATCAGGGATTTGTTAGCGAGAGCAAGGATGTGAGCCGGTGAGTTCTACAACCAATGAAGTGGTTCCGTCCCGGAACGATAATCCGGGGGTTCGTATAAGCATGGAAATTCTCATCTTTGTGGTACTGGTCATCGGAACCGCCGTGCTGTTACGGCCTGTGCGGGACGCCCTGTGGCTCCGTATGGCGAACCTGCGGGATGCCTTGATAAGCCAGGCTGAGGAGCTTTTGGGCCGGGAAATCGTCTATGGTTCCCTAGGGCCTTCGGTCTTGGGTACCTTGGATATCCGGGATATCCAGGTGTACGGAGCGGACGGATCCCCGGTTCTGAGGATAGCACGGTTCCGGGTATCCTATTCCCTGCTGACGATTATCAGCAATCTGATCCGCAAGACCCCTGATACGGTGATTGAATCCCTCCATTCGGTGCAGATAGACCGGCCTGTGCTCACCGTGGACGTGAATCGGGATGCTGATTTAATCAACCTTATTTTTAAGCAGGGGACCGCTTCCGCTTCTCCTTCCCTCGATTTTGTGCCAGAGGGCCTTAGTTTCAGGGTGAAAAACGGGGAATGCAGCATCACTGCGGACACGAGCCACTTTGGAATTGATGGCCTTACCTTTGGCGCTTCAACCCGAACAGGACGGCTCCGGTTTCAGGGTGCCTTGAACGGCAGCGTTTCAATAGACGGATTAGCCGGAGCAACGGGAGCCGGAGGGCTGATACCGGATATATTGAGGGAATCCCTGAAAGCCCAGACCTCGCTCCGTATCTCCGGTTCCTGTACCACGGATTTACAGAGCGGTAATGCCCAGGTGAACATTGTATCCCTAGCCGGGGATCTATTCCGCTTCCAGCCCCTCAATTTGAACCTTGCCCTGGGGAACAAGGACCTTACCCTGAAAAAAGTAAATGACCGGGCACCCTTTGACTTTTCCGCAGCATACCAGCTTGATTCCGGCCGGCTTTCCCTGGACTTCCTCTGTGACCATTTCGCCATCCGGGACATCCTTTCCCTGTCCGGGGCTTTGAAAACCTATACGCCTTGGCTGGCCATCAGTATCTCTGGGGCGGCATCCCTTGAGCAGGAGCCTGCGGGAACGCTCGGCTATACCGTGGATATGGCAGGGGTCGTTCCAGAGGGGCTGCTGCCCCTGGGGAGGGCTGATTTTTCCCTGGCTGGCAGGGGAGATACAGAT
Source organism: Treponema sp. (assembly GCA_031288975.1). Lineage (GTDB taxonomy): Bacteria > Spirochaetota > Spirochaetia > Treponematales > Breznakiellaceae > JAITNP01. The sequence continues at coordinate 8,118 of JAITQK010000105.1, forward strand.
TATATCCATGTTGATACCCTGGCGGTCGCGCTTCCCCAGGGAAAATTCCGTTTTCAAGGCGGGGTTGGCCTTAAACCCCTGGCCCCCCAAGGACGCGTATCTATTTCGGACCTGAGCCTTTCCGGGAATGAGCAGGTTACGGCGAATTTCATCATCGCTACTCAGGACAATGTCCAGGGCCGAGAATTCAGGCTTTTTGGAGAAACCGCCACCTTTGGGACCATTACCTTATCGGATCTGGACGGATCCATCATGCTTGAAGATACAGGACTTAGCTTTTTGGTATCAGCCCTGCGTTTTGATGAACCTGCACCGGATAGTGACCGGGCCCCACCAGCTCAGATGGCCCTGGATGGTTCCTTTGACTATCAAAGCCGGTATGTAGAGGCGCGGATTGTGTTGGACACCTTCCCGGTGCGGGATATGGTGGACCTGGTCCGTCCCTTTGTTCCCCTGGCGGAAACGGTTCCGGCCCAGCTTGACCAGGTATACCTCAGCACCGAAACCTTTATCAACACCGATTTTACCCATATTTCCTATAATGCCCTCGAGGTGGTGATTGCCTATCGGGGAAACGAGGACCTAGCAGCCCACCTCTCCGTATCGGGCACGGACCAGCGCTTTGAAATACGGAATAGCCGGATCCTCTGGAATAACGGCGAGCTTGGCATCACGGGGTACGCAAACCTGATGAACCCTTTGGATATTACCTTTGCCTTGGAAACTTCCTATATGGATATGTCCTATTATCTGGAAGGGACCATCCTCGACAGCCGTTTAATCAGTATCCAAGGCTCAAACGGGTTCAAGGTTGAGATAACCATGACGGATCAGAGGGGCTATGCGGGATATATTGAAGTCGAAGACCTGCTCTTCCCGGTAGGCCCCCTCTGGTCTGCCCTGAAGCTTTCCGTTCCCTATGAGGGACGGTTTATCCGTTTCAGCCTGATGGCCTTTCTGCGCTTCGATTCCCCGGAGTCCTGGTATGTGAATCTGGATCGCCTGGAAATCGGGGATATCCAAACCCCGGTGTCTCCCATGACGAGCCTCCGCTTGGCAGGCAACGTGAATCAGGACAGAGCAACCTTTTCTCAGCTTGTTTTCAATGACAGCATCGGTATGCTTTTCGGGAACTGTTCGCTCTCCTGGAACCGGGCCTTTTCCGACATTACCGGAACCCTCGTCCTAGGGGATGGGTCTGAGCGGTATGAGCTGAAGGGCCTCTATCAGAATGCCCATCTCCACCTGGGTTTTAACGGTTCTGCCATGCAGGTTGCACGGATTATCCCGGATTCTTATGATACCGTGATCTCCGGGGATATCCAGGTTGAGTGGGATTCTCTGGATTCCTTTGCCGCAACCCTGAACCTCAGTGATCTTTCCGCCCGGATTCAGGATACGGAACTGCGCGGTACCCTGTCGGCTGCGATTGACTCCCAGGCAGTGGTCCTCAAGGATCTTCAGATGACCTATGGGGGGATTGCAGCGGCAATGCCCTTTTTTCACCTGAACCTCCTGGAACACCGGATCGAAACGGGGGTTCAAATTAAGGGAACCCTTGGGGGCCGGGACCTTGAGACCGCCTTCAGCCTTGCGGTGGATTTTAAGCCCATTGATTCATGGCTGCACCTCCCTGAACTTATTAATACCTTTAGCGGGACTCTTGCCATAGCCAATGCCCGTTTTGATACCCTGGAATCAACTGTCCCCTTTTCGTTTATGTTTTCCCGGGCCGGTTCGCTCATATCCGTTTCAGGGGGGCCGCAAGATATGATCCGGCTGCGGATCTCCGATACCGGGGATTTTTTCGCAGGGTTGTCCGCCCCTTCCCCGATTCGGGGGACCATCATCGGCGCCATAGACGCTAAAACCATTGATATCCAGGTGCCGGATCTGTACGTTGACCTCGTCTCCCTCTGGCGCTTCCTGCCGACTCAGAATGTCATCAACTTCACCAGCGGATTTGTTACCGCTGCGCTGCGGATCGCAGGCCCCTTGGGGGACCCGGAATTTTTCGGCGTCGCCCAGAGTAACAGTGTCCGCATCCAGATCCCCCAGTTCCTGACCCAGGATGTTCGCCCCATCCCTTTTAACATTGTTTTGGAGGGAAACGAGATGACCTTTGATGCGATCCCCGCGGGGGTTGGTTCCGGCCGGGGGACGATCAACGGGTGGTTCCTGTTCGAGCGGTGGATCCCCGATACCTTTACCCTGGATATCCTGGTTCCTCAAGGTTCTTCCATTCCCTTTGGCTTTGATCTCCTGGGGATTATCACCCGGGGCAAGGTGTCGGGAAACCTAAACCTGTCCATGGCGGATCAGATCCTATCGGTAACCGGGAATTTAATACCTGATGATACTGAAATAACCCTCAATGCAGAGGAACTTACGGCAACGAGGAGCGGGGAAGCCGCCTCCCAGGGGTACTTCCAGATCATGACGGATATCACTCTGCGAACCGGTCCCAAGGTTGAATTTATATGGCCCTCTGCAAAGTTTCCCATAGTCCAGGCCGTCGCTGATATGGGTACGAGCCTACATATCATGAGCGACAGCGTCACCAACCGCTATTCCCTGGTCGGAGACATCAACCTGCGCAGTGGGGAGATTTTCTACTTTCAGCGGAGTTTTTATATCCGCCAGGGGATACTCTCGTTTAATGAAAACGAGATACAGTTTGATCCCCGTATATCAGCCCGGGCGGAAGTCCGGGACCGGACCGATGACGGCCCGGTTACCATATCCCTGATCATAGATAACTCGCCGCTCCAGTCCTTCTCAGTCCGCTTTGAATCAAGTCCGGCCCTTTCCCAGATGGAAATCATCTCCCTTTTTGGCCAAAACCTGACCGGCACGACCCAGGAAGCAGGGAAGGATAGCGATCAAATCCCCCTTCTTGCATCGGGGCTCGATTTCCTTGCCCAGACCCAGGTGGTCAGGCGTTTTGAACGGATTATCCAGAACTTTCTCAGGCTTGATATGTTCTCCGCCCGCACCCAGCTCTTGCAGAACATAGCGACCCAGACCTTCCGGGTGCAGGACCCGGTTGACAGGAGCAACTCGGTCGGTAACTATTTTGATAATACAACTGTTTTTGTAGGTAAATATATTGGCTCGGATATGTTTGTCCAATGGATGACTTCTTTTCGTTACGATGAAAACGAACATACCTTGGGAGGTTTATCGTGGCGAGGATTAGCCATTGAGCCGGATATCGGTATCGAATTGCGAGGTCCTCTGTTTGATATACGCTGGAATATCACGCCCCTCCATTTTGTGGAAAGCATGTGTGTCGAGGATGTTTCGTTTACAGTAACCTGGAGACGGTCTGGTATCTTTCTCAAAGATTGCTTTACGAAACCAACAAAGTGAGCGATAGGCTCGCTTGATAGATTTTATGAGGAACCGTGTAAGGAGCTTTAATGCGTTTAGTTGTGGTGATGGTATTGGTGGTGATGGGAGCTTTTTCCGGCTTTGCCCAGGAATCAGTCGAATGGTATCAGGGAAAACCTATCAAGAATGTTGTTTTTGACGGCCTTAAACATGTAAGCGCCGCTGAACTGGAAGGGGTAACCGAGGCCTATATTGGAAAAGCCTTTAGCGATGAGCTGTTCCTGGACATCCAGGGACGGCTCTATGCCCTTGAGTATTTTGAGCTGATTTCCCCCAGCGCGGTCCCAGGGGACCTTGAGGGAAACACTGTGATCCTTCGCTTTACCGTAACGGAACGGCCCACTGCATCGCGGATCATTTTTTCAGGGAACGCCCACATTCGCAGGAACGAATTGTTGGAAGTGGTTACCTTAAAGGTGAATGATGTGGTCAACCAGATGAAACTCCGGCTCGATGACTTGGCCATACAGAATAAATACATGGAAAAGGGCTTCCCCGATGTACAGGTCAGATCCGAAACCCAGTTGAGCCGGGACGGGGTATCTATGACCGTTACCTTTTTCATTGAGGAAGGGGAGAAGATAGCCATTGAAGCTTTTATTTTTGAAGGCAATGCGATTTTTTCGAGCAGGACCCTCCGGGGCCAGCTTTCCCTCAAGGCAAAAAACCTCATCCATGATGGCGCGTTTCAAGAGGCGAAACTCATCGCCGATCAGGGCGCCGTTACCCAGTATTACCATGACCGGGGCTATATTGACGCCGCGATTACCGATGTTATTCGGGAAACCCGGAAAGATGAAAAAGATAACAATTACATGACCATTACCTTTAACATAGTCGAAGGAAAGCTCTACAATTTTGCCGGTGTGGAATTTGAGGGAAACAAGATATTTACCACGGAGCAATTATCCGCCCTGATCTACTCCAAGCCGGGGGAGGTGGTAAACGCCCGGAAGGTCGAGGCGGACCTGCAGCGGGTGGCGGATCGGTATTATGAAGACGGGTATATCTACAATACCATAGACCGGGAGGCACTCAGGGACCCTGACAATGGGACCATCGCCTATAAGATCACCATTGTGGAACGGGGCCGGGCGCATATTGAACACATTCTCATCACAGGACAGAAAAAAACCAAACCCGAGGTTATCCTCCGGGAAATACCCCTGGAACCGGGGGATGTGTTTTCCAAGACCAAGGTCTTAGACGGTATGCGTAACCTCTACAACCTGCAATTCTTTTCCGCAGTGGCGCCGGATACCCCTCCGGGCAGTGAGGAGGGCCTTATGGACCTGGTGTTTACCGTGGAAGAACAGCCCACCACGGACGTACAGGTCGGGCTTACCTTTTCAGGCACCTCGGATCCGGATCAGTGGCCTGTATCGGCCATGCTTAAATGGAATGACCGCAACTTTCTGGGGTACGGGAACCTGGTGGGCGCTGAAGTCCAGGCCTCCTGGGATACCCAAAGTGGTTCCTTGCAATATACCCACCGGCGGATCTTCGGACTTCCCCTGTCAGGGAGCTTCGATTTTACTGCCCAGCGGACCAACCGGCGGGCACTCATGGATAATATGGCGCCCTATTTCTATGGGGATGAAGAAGGGGCCTTTCCTGATGGCTTTAACTCATATTCCGAGTATTATAATGCAGGCAAGATCCCTGCAAATGAATTCCTCATGAAGTATGCGCAATGGAAACTCTCGGTAGGCGCTTCCACGGGATATGTTTTTTCTACTGCGCTGGGAAACCTCGGCCTCGGCATCGGAGTCCGTTCGGGTATCATCCGTAATAGCTACGATGAAAGTCTCTACCGGCCCTTTGATTCAACTATCCGGGAGCGGAATAACCGATGGACCCCGGTCAATTCTTTCTGGGCCAGCATTGGCCTGGATCAGCGGGATATTTACTATGATCCTTCCAAAGGGTACTACGGGATTCAGCGGGTAGGATACTACGGCATCTTCCCGATAGAACAAGAGCATTACTTCAGAACCGATACCAAGGCCGAATGGTTTTTTACCCTGATTAACGCGCCGGTTACGGAAAAGTGGTCTTTTAAAGCCGTATTTGGTATTCATTCCGGCCTTTCCTTCATCTTCCCCCAGCCCTTCCGGGATAAGGCGGTGGTGGAAGCGGTAAACCAACTCGCGGTGGATGGGATGTTCGTGGGCCGAGGCTGGAACAGTGAATACTACAACAAGGGGCTTGCCCTCTGGGAAAATTGGGCGGAGATCCGGATTCCCATTCTTCCAGGCATCTTTGCCTTTGACTTCTTCTTTGACGCCGCTGGGGTCAAGGACACGCCGCCCCGTTTCTTTCAGCAATTTTCCCTTGAGGATATGCGGTTCAGTTTTGGTGGGGGACTCCGGTTCAGCATACCCCAGTTTCCCTTCCGGCTGAGTCTTGCCAAACGATTCAAGGTGGTGGATGGGGTACTTGAGTGGCAGAAAGGGGCCATTTTTAGTAATGATAATCCTACATCCGGGATTGATGTGGTATTTTCTTTTGCCTTATCGAGTTATTGAGTTATTAAGAGGTAATCATGAAGAGGGTGATGGTTTTGGTTTTGGTCCTGGGGCTTGGATTCCAGGCAGCAGCGCAGCAGCTTACCCGGTTTGCGGTGGTGGATCTGTCCAAGGTGTATATCGCCTTTTTCAGGGAATCCCGGGCAGTCCGGGAATTTGAGGAACGGAGTTCCCGGGTGCAGGTTGAAATCGACCGGATGACCAGGGAGATACAGGAGCTGAAAAACACCCAGTTCAGCGCAGAGACCCGGGGAGACCGGTCCGAGGCCCTGCGGCTGGAAAACGAGGCCTACCGCAAATCAGAATACCTTAAAGAATACTACCGGGTTAAAACCGCGGAATTAACGGATCAAAAAAACAAACTCACCCAATCAGGGGCTTTTTTGGAACAGGTCTATGATGAAATCCGCGTTATTGCCGAAAGTGAGGGGTATAGCATGGTGCTCAATTTAAAGGAGAATACGGGGATACTCTGGTATAGTCCAACGGTTGACATTACGGATAAATTGATTCAAAATTTGCTTTCAAAAGGGAGTAGATGAGGACCCGTAGCAGGGTACCGCAGCTTAGAAAAAAAGGAAAAAAGAAAAAAAGGAGGCGCCACTATTAGTTCTGCCGAATCAACGCGGATGATGGATCAATACCGGCGAATAAAAGAAGCACACCAGGACGAAGTTCTGTTCTTTCGCTTAGGTGACTTCTATGAAATGTTTGGCAAGGATGCTGAAAGCGTTTCCGGCCTGCTTAATCTCACCTTGACCAACCGTCATGGGCTTCCCATGTGCGGTATCCCCTATCATGCGGCACGGTCCTATATTGGCCGCTTATTAAAGCTGGGAAAAAAGATCGCCATCTGTGAGCAGCTCTCCGAACCGGGTAAGGGCCTCATTGAACGAAAGGTGGTGGAGGTCATCACCCCTGGTACCATCGTGGACGAAGATTATCTGGATAGGGGGAGTTCTAATTACCTTGCCAGCCTCGCTTCCATCGGGCAGTTCCTCTCCTTTGCCTATATCGACCTTTCCACCGGGGAGTTTTACGCCACCGCCTTTCCCTTTGAAGATGCCGCCGAGTGGTTCCGCCAGGAGCTTGAGCGGCTCCAGCTCACCGAGATGATCCTCCAAGAATCGCTCCTGGAGCGGGATATCCATATCGCCCGTGCGATTACAGACCGGCCAGGCCTCGTGGTCAACCGGTGGACGGATTGGCTTTTTGACCTGACCAAAAGCCGGAAACGGCTGGAACGGCAGTTTGGTACCTCAAGTCTGCGGGGCTTTGGCCTTGATGAGGCAAGCCCGGAAATCGTGTCCGCCGGGGCCTTGCTGGATTACCTCGATGATACTGCCCAGAGCCTCATCCCCCATGTCAGGTCCATTATTGTCTACCGGGACAGTGAATATGTGGGGATAGATGAATCCAGCCAACGTAACCTGGAGCTGATTAAGAATCTCCGGGACGGGGATGTTCGCTTTTCCCTCCTGGAAGTGATGGATGAGACCCGCACGGCCATGGGACGCCGGCTCCTCAAAGGGCGGCTGCTCCAGCCTTTACGGAACCTGGAACATATCAACAAACGGCTTGAGATGGTTGAACTGTTCTACCGCGATCAGGAACGCCTGGGGAGCTTCCGGGAATATTTAGGAAAGACCCCGGACCTGGAACGGCTCATCGCCCGCCTTGCCATGGGCCGTGCCCACGGCAAGGATATGGTCCTGGTGCAGAAGGCCCTTTCCACGTTTAAGGCCATTCGGGAACTCAATGAGGACCTGTCTTTCACCTTTGAATCTGAGGAGGCAACTTCGCTGGACGCGGAGGGGTACGACAGGCTCATAGCAATCAAGGACCTCCTGGAACAGGGCCTCTGTGAAGACCCATCCACCCTCCTCACCGAGGGAAACCTCATCCGGGATGGATATAACCCAGAGCTTGATAAGCTGCGGCAGCTCCATAATAACGGACGTAAACTCCTGGAGGAATACCTTAAGGAGGAACAGGAAGCCACAGGTATTGCCAACCTCAGAATGGACCATAACCGGCTCATTGGGTACTTTCTTGAGGTTACCCATACGCATCTCTCAAAGGTCCCCCCGTATTTTATCCGGCGCCAGGGCATTGCTAACAAGGAACGCTTTACCACGGACCGGCTTGCAAGCCTGGAATCGGATATTAACGGTGCCTCCGACAAGGTCATTGAGCTTGAGAAACGGCTTTTCCTTGAGCTGCGGGATAAGACCAAGGCCCTGATCCCGGAATTAGCCGCCGCAGGCCGGCGTATCGCAGAGCTGGACGTCGCCCATTCCCTGGCACGGGCAGCCACCATCCGGGGCTGGGTACGTCCGGTAGTGGATGACGGAAACCGGCTTACCATCATTGAAGGCCGCCACCCGGTCGTAGAGGCCCATCTTCCCCGTGGTGAGTTTATCACCAACAATATCATCCTCGACGGCGCGGGCATTTCCTTTGCCATGATCACTGGTCCAAACATGGCAGGTAAATCAACCTATCTCCGCCAGGCGGCGCTCATAACCATCATGGCCCAGGCAGGCAGCTTTGTGCCTGCACGGGAAGCCCATATCGGTATGACCGACCGGATTTACTGCCGGGTAGGGGCCTCGGATAACCTTGCCCGGGGAGAATCGACCTTCCTTGTGGAGATGAACGAGACCGCCTATATCCTGCACACCGCCACGGAACAGAGCCTGGTTATCATGGACGAAGTGGGGCGGGGTACCGGCACCGTTGACGGCCTTGCCATTGCGTGGGCGGTCAGCGAAGAACTCCTGGACCACATCAAGTGCCGGACCCTCTTTGCCACCCACTTTCATGAACTCTCCATGCTGGTCCATCCCCGGCTGGCCAATCGTTCCATGGAAGTGCTGGACCGAGACGGGGAGATTATCTTTTTACGCAAATTGATCGAAGGACCTGCGGAAGAATCCTATGGCCTCCATGTGGCCCGCCTCGCAGGGCTTAGTGAACGGGTCCTGAACCGGGCGAGTAGCATCATGGAACGCTTACAGGAAAGCGGCAAGGTCTTTCATGATGCCTTACCTGGTTCAATGCCAGAA
>JAITQK010000109.1 GCA_031288975.1 Treponema sp.
TGCCGTGGATGTGTACCTTCGCGTAGATACCAGGTTTCTGGGAATTGCTCACCAGCACCGAACCCATGCCGCCGTTTTTAAAACGGATCGCCGCCACAGCGCTGTCTTCAACTTCGATGTAGGGATGGTTGACATTACCCCAAAACCCCTGAATTTCCTCAAAAGGACCCATGAACCAGTGCATCAAATCAATCTGATGAGGAGCCTGGTTGATGAGGATGCCACCCCCCTCAGTATCCCATTTGCCCCGCCACGGATCACTGTCGTAATACGCCTTATCCCGCCAGCCCAGGATGGTAAGCTGGGCAAGCACGGGTTTCCCGATTTTCCCCTGGTCAATGGCTGCTTTCATCCTGATGCACGCAGGAAACCAGCGGCGTTGACTTACCACTGATACGAGTTTTCCGGCTTTCTGGGCCTCAGTGATCATTTCTGTGCACTGGGCTTCCGTTAGAGCCATGGGCTTTTCCACCAGCACGTGGACCCCTGCGGCAAAGGCTTCCAGTGCACAGTCCCGGTGCTGGGGATGCGGTGTGGCGATGATAAGCGCATCGATGTGGTCATGCTTGACCAGCTCCTCCACCGTGCTCCGGGAGCTGATGCCCCATTGTGCGGCAAAGCCATCCCTCCGCTCCCTGTTTCTCCCGCACAGTGCAACCAGTTTCCCACAGGAAGCAGACTGCAGGGCCTTAGCATGTAACTGGGCCACCTTGCCGTAACCCATCAATCCTATCCGTACCTTCTCTTTCATCATTCCTCCCTGGGAATCAGCACCACTTTGAGGAGATTATCCTCTCGATTGTAGAGTTTGTCGAGCCAGATTTGGCCTTCCCGCAAAGGCGCCTGCTTGCTGATGAGGGAACCCACATCAATCCGCTTGCGGGCCATTAAATCCAGGGCAATGGGGTATTCCCCGGCAATGGCGCAGGAACCTAAGAGGCTTATCTGACGGGAAACAACGCTTTGGAGGGGCAATTCAATAGAGGGACTCACATTGCCGATCAGCGTAACGGAACCGCCTTTCCTGGTTATGGCAATAGCGGTCTTAATGGGAGCAGTGGCCCCCACCGCTTCAAAGGCCCGGTCAACTCCCCGGCCAAAGCTCAGGTTCCTGATCTGGGTTTCCAGGTCCGGGTCCCCTGGGTCCAGAGCAACATCGGCCCCAGGGGAAAGGGCGGTTTTCCGTCGAGCGGGGTCCGTATCCAGGGCGATGAGCTTCCCCGCTGTTGTGGTCCGCAGGATTTGGATGAGGAGGAGACCGATAAGCCCGGTCCCAACCACCGCCACGGTTTCGTTCAGCCCCACCGGGGTAATCCGCAGGGCATGGGCCGCCACCCCAACCGGTTCGGTCAAGGCCGCTTCGTGATATGATAAGCCCAGGGGAAGCCGGTAGCAGATATGGTCCGGCACCACCACGTATTCGGCAAAGGCCCCCTGCCGGCGGTATTCATCACAAGAAACCCCCAGGACCACTCGGTGTTCGCAGAGGTTCACCTGGCCGTTTCTGCAATAAAAACAATGGCCGCAATAGATCGTCGAATCAAAGGTGATCCCTTCCCCAACCTGAAAGCCCGTAACCCCCGCGCCAAGGGCAACAAGCTCCCCTGCTGCCTCATGCCCCATGATGATAGGTGGTTTCCTCCGCCCTGTGGAACCGTCGAATCCGTGGACATCAGAACCGCAGATGGATACCGCCTTAACTCGTACCAGCACCTCATGAGGGCCGGTGATTACCGGGTCCGGTACCTCCGTATAGATTACCTGCTTGTATGTTTCCATTAATAACGCTTTCATACACGTTCCTTTATTTCAGCCTTTGACCGCTCCCATAGTAAGCCCCTTCACCACGTACTTCTGAAAGATCATAGTCAGGATAATGGCAGGCATAACAATAGCCACTGCCGCGGCCATGACGCCCCCCCAATCAACTTCGGCGTATGACATGAAGTTGTAGACCGCAATCGGAAGGGTGCGGGTCTTTTCCATACTTAACACCTGGGAAAACATGAAGTTGTTCCAAGAAAAGATGAAACTCAAGGTCGTGGCCGTAACAACTCCGGGCATGGAAAGGGGCAGGACAATGGACCAGAAGGCCCGCTGGCGGGTGGCGCCATCCACCATGGCCGAATCTTCAAGTTCAATCGGAATGGATTCAAAGTAGGAGGACATGATCCACACCACCACCGGCAGGGCGATCAACATGTGGGAAAGAATGAGGGCCGTATAGCTGTCCATGAGGTGCAGCCGGGAAAACACGATGTACCAGGGCATGAGAAAGGAGATACCTGGCATGAGCCGGGCCACGAGAATCACCATGAGGAGTTTCTTCTGCTTGAAACGGGCAATGGAATAGGCTGCCGGAAGACCGATGACCAGGGATAACACCACCGATGCAATACCGACAACGCTTGAGTTCTTGAGGTAGAGCATGAAATTCTGTTCCGCAAATACCTTGTGATAGTTCTGCATGGTTGGACTGAAGAAGAACTTCGGCGGCCACGCGATGATGTCAACCTGAACCTTGAAAGAGGAGAGAAACATCCACAGGAAGGGGAAGAGCATGGGAACCACAATCACGAGGACGAGGATGAGGAACCAGATACGAAACCAGAGGGGCTTTTTCACGATGTCTCCTACAGTTCAAAGTGCTTACGGACCTGCATGACCGCCATGCTGAATCCCAGGACGAGCAGGAAGAGAAAGACCAGGATTGAGGATGCCTGACCCATGTTAAAGTATTCAAAACTAAACTTATACGCCATGATGTTGAGGGTTTCCGAGGCATAACCGGGACCGCCCTGGGTCATGGCATAGATAATGTCGTAGGTTTTGAGGGCGTCCACCGCCCGCAGGACCACCGCCGTGAGGATCGTCGGTATGATCATGGGGAGGGTGATGCGGAAGAAGATCTGGCCCCCGTTCGCGCCATCCACCCTGGCCGATTCATAAGGCTCACTGGAAAGCCCTGAAAGACCGGCAAGCACGATGAGGGCGATCATGGGGGTCCACTGCCATATATCCACGATGATGAGGGACGGCAGCACTGTGGCGCTTTCAGTAACCCAGCCGCTTTGGGGAAGACCGGCCACCATGAGGATATAGTTAAGAAAACCGATGGTAGGATCGTAGAAAAGCTTCCACACTATGCCAATGGCCACCGGGGTCGCCACCAGAGGCAGGAGGAGGATGAATTTCAAAAGTCCCTTCCCCGTAAAGTCCCGGTTTAAGATCAGGGCAATGATGGTGCCAAGAATAGCCTCAAGAACAATGGCGCCACAGGTAAAGCCAAAGGTCCGGCCCACTGCCGCAATGAAACGAGGTTCCTTGAGTATCTTGAGATAAGCGGCAAAACCGGCAAAGCGCATGGGCCTGCCGGAAGTAAGGGACCAGTCGGTAAAACTGACAAACAGGGTATACGCAATTGGAAAGATCATCAGCAAGACAACAAACAGAATAGCCGGTAATGGGAAGATGTAGTTAAGGTTTCGTTCTATAAAACCACCTTTACCTACCATGATAGGGCCTCCTTTTTTTTAATTTGGGGGGTCAGGGACCCCCCAAACCCCCCGGTAGTGCTTCTAACTACGCGGGACCTAGTCTATTTGCCGTATTCGCCGTCGGTCATAAACACATCCACCGTGGAAGAGTTGGTCGCAAATTCAGTGGTGAGCTTCTGGGTAAGCTGCGCCTCTTGAAGGCTTTCAACCTGTACCTTAATGCCCGTTGCTGCCTCAAACTCAGGAATCACCGTTTTAAGCAGTTCCCCGTAAGGATGGTTCGCCAAAAGTACCCGTATTTCCTGGGGTGCTGTGCCTGCCTCAGACTTACCTGTTGCGAAGACCGCCGTAGCAAGCCCTACCAATACCAATACACCTAACAATCGTTTCATAGATCCTCCTATATAAACACCGGTGGGGAAAAAACACCCCCACCTTGATTACCATAGTATCATCCCCTGGTGTGATTCTGTCAATCAAAATATATGATGACTACCGAACCAGAGGTGTTACAACGGAAGCACCGTACGGATTTCATCAATAATAGTGCCGTCCCGGTACCTGACCCGGCCTATCACCCGGTCTCCGAGCTGCGGCTTTTGAGAGACCCCGTTGATGCGCTCTGCGGTTTTGCGTAATGCCTCTATCTCCACCAGGGGAAGGCCAGAGGCAGCAAGCCGCTCCCGTAGATCCTCCCGCTGGGGATTGATCGCCACGCCGTGTTGCGTAACCAGGGCGTCCACTGTGCTGCCCGGCGTGGTAGTGGTCAGCACCTGGTCCACCACGATGGACAGCCGCGCCCTGCTCAAGGGGGCAATAATTAGGGCCAGCTTGGCCCCAGATGCGACATCGCTATGGCCCCCTGAGCCGCCGATGATGTACCCATTGGAATCGGTGTGAACATTGACATTGAAGTTGACATCGATCTGGGTGGCCCCCAACACCACCACATCGAGGCGCTCCGCCACACAGCTCTTTGCCGTGGGGCTTGCGTAGTGACCTGCGCTTATCTCAATATGACGGGGATTGCGATGCAGGGATTCTACTGCCTTCAGATCAAAACACTGGACATCCAGAATATGCTCAAAACAGCCCGTTTCCAGCATGTTGACCAGGTACTCCGTGGTTCCCCCCAGGGCAAAACTGCCTTTAATCCCCTGTTTCAGCATGATCTCCTGGATGTTTTGCCCCACCGCCAGGGACGCGCCCCCTGCGCCGGTCTGGAAGGAAAATCCGTCCTTTAAAAGCCCTGATGCGCTAATCACCTTGGCGGTGAGGTCCGCGATACGCAGCGCAATGGGATCACGGGTCATCCGGGTGGTTCCCGATACAATACCCTGGGGATCCCCAATGGCATCCACCACAACCAGATGATCCACGTCTACCTCGCTGATGGAATAAGGAGTCGCGGGATAGGGAACGAGGTTGTCGGTAACCACCACCACCTGCTTGGCATAGCGGGCGTCGGCAAAGGCGTAGCCCAGGGAACCACAGGCGGATTTCCCGTAGCGGCCTGTGCAGTTTCCCTGGATATCCGACGTGGGGGCCCCGATAAAGGCCACATCTATCAGGGATTTCCCGGTTTCAATATCGCTGGGACGGCCCCCGTGGGTGCGGAACAGAACCGGCTTTTGCAAGATCCCCTCGCTCACCGCCTTACCCACTACCTGGCCCATGTAGTTGGTTTCCAGGCCCGTTACCACCCCGTTTTTGATGTGCTTCAAGAGCGGCGCGTGGCAGTCGAAAATCGAACTCGCGTTGATGGTGAGATTGCCGATGCCCAGTTGTGCAATGGCCTCCAGCACCATGTTGAGGACATAGTCCCCATTGCGTAAATGATGATGAAAGGATATGCACATCCCATCTTTAAGCCCGCTGGCAATGATGGCCTCTTCTAGTGAACGTACCAGTTTACTCATGATTCCCCCTTCCCAAGGCTTCTGCTGTTTGTAAAATAGTCCTGGCCCGTTCCACGATGGGCGCATCGATCATCTTGCCGTCCAGTGCAATTGCCCCTTTCCCCTGTTCCTTGGCCTGTGCCAGGGCTTCAAACACCCGGTGGGCATAGGCAATTTCCGCGTCACTGGGACTGAACACTTCATTGATCCGGTCTACATGGCGGGGAGAAATCACCGCCTTACCAGTGAACCCCAGGGAGCGTGCCAGGGCAGCATCCTGCATAAGCCCTGCCATATCATCGACATCGGTATACGGCGTATCCAGCACATCAACCCCGGCAGCACGGGCAGCGCACACGATCCTGCTCCGGGCATAGGCGATTTCGCCTCCTTCCTTGGTCCGGGGCGCCCGCAGATCAGCGGTGAGGTCTTCGGCACCGAGCAGCAGGGCACTGATCCGCGGCGTGCTTGCGGCAATGGCAAAGACATGCTCCAGCCCCAGGGCGGTTTCGATGAGGGGTATGAGCATAACCGGTGTCGTGATCCCTGCCTTGTGTTCCACCGCTTCTATTTTTTCGATTAAACGGTGGATATACCCAGGGGTACTCACCTTGGCAGGCATGATAGCATCCGGTCCTAGGGGGACAATGGCTTCTACGTCCTGTTCCCAATAATCCGTATCCAGAGCATTGATGCGGATAACCACCTCAGCAGTACCGAATACGATGGTCGATAAGGTGTGCTGAACCAAAATACGGGCGGCGTCCTTTTCATCCGGGGATACGGCGTCTTCCAGATCGATGATGATCCCATCGGCCCCCAGGGTGCCGCCATTGATCAGCATATTCGGATTATTACCAGGTAAAAAAAGCATGCTTCGTCTCATGAGTCCTGCTCCTTCCCTGCCCGCTGCAAGGCGGTCTCCAGCCGTGCCTGAATCACACAGTCCAGGGCACCCCGATCATGAGCGCGGATATGCGCATGGTGAACCCCCATCCGCTCAATCACTGCCATCATCGTTTTTCTGATACACTCCCCGAATTGCTGCATCACCACCGAGGTCAATTCCAATACGAGTCCTTGACCAGGCGCGACTTCTACATAGATATCGCTGGATTCCAGTGTTCCCGCAGCAGCATTTTTTATAATCTGCACAATGTTGCTCCTTACTATTACCATCATAGTATAGTTGATCCGGGATAACAAGCCGTATCTCACTTCTTGCATGCCCCTTCCGTTTCGCTATTACTGGGGTTTTGAAAAAAAATAGAGACCTTTCATATCGTAAAAATATACTGCCATAAATTAAAAAATAATTGTTGATCTCTTACTAAAACCAGATTAAATGTTAATATAGAAACGCCCAGAGCGATAACAGTGCTGATCCCACTGGAATATTTAAAAAAGATGCTATTTAAAAAACATTTAAAAAAGTATTTTTTTAAAAGTTAAAAAAGTTAAAAAATGGTAAGCCATCGGACTTATGTATGCAGCGATACCCTCTGCATACATCCGGTGGCTTACTCGACTTGCAGCCGGTACAGGATACTCTGGACATTACCGCTTATGTCCAGGGCGCTGATTTCCAAAGTTCCCTGTCCACGGGTAAACCAGGTTTCACCGACCTCAAACGCCGGGAAAGGCCCATAGATCTGTTTCACCGGCACCAGTCCATTACGGTACATCATAAGTACCCCGTCTCTGGCCGCGTAGGTTTCAAAGTTCAAGGCCCCGATTTCGTTACCGTTAACAGAACAAACGAGCCGGTAAGGCGCCAGGGGATTTTCATTTGCCGCCACTAAGGTATCCGTTGCCGTCACAGAAATCCTATAACGGCCCTGGCTTATCGTTTTTACTTGACCAGGATCGATGAGCTTGCCTTCCGTGTTCTGCATCCGTATGGATAGAATCACCGGCGGCCTCGTATCAGCAGGGGGGCTGATGATCATCATGGGATTTACCCACCGGCGTTCTTTGCGGTCAAACAGGGAAAAATGAAAGCCCTTCCGCACAGAACTGCCTGAAAGACCGGCCTCCCCAAGGGGGGTATTTTTTTCAAATTTTTCCATTTTTTGAACCTCCTCCTGGCGGGTATCATCAAAACGGCTGTAGATGCTGATGATCCCATCCCCGTGATCCAGGGCAATCCACGCGCCCAGAGGAGCGGGCAGCCGGGAAGCGGTGTCTAATCCGCGGTGCATAAAGAGGAGTTCCCCGGTTTCAGCGGCCTGTATGGTCCCTTCCGCTTCAAAAGAAATACCCAGCACCGGGGTTCCCCCATCATTCCAGCCAAAATTATTGACCATACGCCCTTTCGGGGAGGGCCAATCCATTCCATAGAGACCATGGACAGTATGCGCCACCAAAGCGCAGATGATAACAAGATACCTGAACTGTTGTACCTGGGCCTTAGCCCCTTTGCAATGTCTTCTCCTGTACATATAGTTACCGTTTACCTACCTCAAAAGATGCCAAGGTCATGCTGCCTCCCACATAGAGCCGTGAACCCTGACGGCCCAAAAAGACGGTTTCGCTCTTAAAAGGCGCTTCGATGATGAGGGTGCCGGGAAACCGGATCGCCGCCAGCCGTTTCCACCCGGAAGTTTGGGCGGTGAGGATAAAAAGAAGCCGATCCCGTCCGCTTTCATCCAGGGCAATGATATCTCCCTCCAGGGGCAGCTTGAGACTGGTCCGGGTATGTATGTCATACAACCCCAGCCCGCCCTGGCGGGCAAAGACAATCCGGCTGTCATTATCAACAAAGGCCACATGAACTGGCCGCCTGAATCCGATTCCCAGAAACTCATGGTAGAGCACCTTATATTCAATGTTTCCCGAATCCCCAATCCGTTCCAGGATTAGGAAGCGCTGCTCGTCAATCCCGGAGATGAGGGCCATCCGTGAGCCGTCCTTTGAGAGGGCACAGCCCAGGATCACCGAAAGCCGGGACCCTCCAGGTTCAAAGAAAAAGAAACGTCTGCCCTGATTATCCAGAACTTCGACCGTACCATCCAGTAAACCAGCCACAACCAGGCCGGCAGCAGCATCAATCGTGGTGAGAGGCGCGGCGAAATCATGGGACCAGCCTATGGCCCCGGTATCATCCACCAGGGCAATCGAATTCTGTTCACTGCCGATCAGAAACAGCCGTTCGTCCAGAAACAGGGGATAGCCCTGGCTCTTATCTATGGTTAATACCGGGTTATTAACCGGATCCCGGACTTCAATGGTCTTCGGGACCGGGTTATATTCCGCCCATCTATCCTGGGATATAGACACATAGTCGCCTTTCCGTACCTGATTAATGGAAAAATTACCGTCCTTATCAACGTAGCCGAATCGCTCCCCCAGTTGAAAGGGGAGGAGCTGAACTTCATCCTGCGTTCCAGTATGATACACTCCATTGGGATAGGTCGATTCCAGGGAAATGAACCACCGGGGCATAAGGATAGTTTCTACTGGAACAGGCCGGGCAGCAATAAAGGTATAGAGCACAAAAAGCGTACACCCCAGTATAATAAGATATTTTTTCTTTTCGTCAATTACCACAAAAATTCCTCTATTATAGTTATAGTATAGAGTGAGGGTTGATATGTCAATTATAGATCAGCCGATTTTGGAGGAAGAATATGTATGAACTTGATTTGGACGGGTTATTCCAGGAAGCCCAAAGAGCGGCGACCTTTGCGTATGCGCCGTATTCCAAATTCCGGGTAGGCGCTGCCCTCCTTGCTGAAGACGGAACCGTGTATACCGGGTGTAATGTGGAGAACCGTTCCTTCGGGCTTACCATCTGTGCGGAACGGAACGCCCTTGTCCAGGGGGTTGCTCAGGGGAGACGGTCTTTTATTGCCATTGCCATTGCAAGCCCCGATGCAGTGGAACCGGTGGGACCCTGCGGGGCGTGCCGGCAGGTCTTAAGCGAATTTATGGCGCCCCAGGCCCAGGTCCGGTTTGGAGGCAGCGGACCTGAGCGGGTGGATACCACCATCGGGGCGCTGTACCCTTATGATTCCCTCCACGATTTGTTGGCATTTAATGTAAGGGATTGACATATTATACGGTTTATTGCTATACTTAATGGTATTATGAGGATGTATAAGGAGTGGTCATGATTCAGGGCAATATCCTGACAATAGAAGAGGTGGCCAAATATCTGCGGGTTTCAGAGCGGACAGTCTATGATTGGGCGCAAAAGGGCGAGATCCCCTCAGGGAAGATCGGAACCGTATGGCGTTTCAAACAGTCGGAAATTGAAAAATGGGTCAATGACCGGCTTTCGGGAAACAGGCTGATGCCTCAGTTTGGGGCTATCCAGCTTGAGACTATTATTTCTCCAGATAGGATCATGTTTCTCGATTACACTGCCAAACGGGATGCCCTGTTAGCGCTGGCGGATAATATTGCCAATGCCCCCCAGGTAAAAAACCGCCAGGAATTGGCTGCGGAGATTCTCAAGCGGGAAGAACTGATGAGTACCGCTATTGGCCGGGGTATTGCTATTCCCCATGTCCGGCTTTCATCAGTTACGGACCTGGTGGTTTCTGTTGGTATTAGCCGGACTGATATTTTAGACTTTCAAACCTTGGACGATGAGCCAGTGCGGCTCCTCTTTATGATCGCCGCCGCCTATAATCAACATGCCTATTATCTGCAAACCCTGTCTTTTTTCAGCGCCCGCTTGAAAAACCAGAATCTGCGGAGCGACCTGCTCAGGGTAGAAACGACCCATGATGCCTATTCCCTTTTGACCGAAAAACATTAACGCCACCTTTCACTTCAGGTACCCTGCTGGATTGAACAGCGGGGGATTTCTCTGTCTTGGTTACTATTCAGTCGCCTCCTATTTTTGAGCTTTTATGGTACCTGTATTGCATAACATCGTATAAATATGCGAAAAAAGCATTAAATTTGTCATTTTACTGTATAAATATACTTGATCGTTTTTTACATACAAGGTACAGTAACATCGCAACGTTGATGTTGCAGGCCGCTGCAATGAACCGGCGGTCTAATCTATGTTCAGGAGGAAAAAGATGAAAAAAATATGCATCTTTGGAGCGATTTTTTCTTTACTGGCACTGTCCTCGGTAATGGCCGGGGCTGGTAAGGATCAAGCAGCAGGGGGTAAAGGCCAGACCATCAAGATCGGGTTCAATATTCCTTTAACCGGGGATTCTCCCAAGGTTGGTGAAGGGGCACGGTATGCCGCCGAACTCATCAAAAAAGAGATCAATGACGCCGGCGGACTGGATGTCAAGGGTACGAAATATACCCTGGACTTTATCTATGTGGACAATGAACTCAAGGCGGAATCCGCTGTGCAGGCGGCGCTGCGGCTGATTGAACAGGATCAGGTGCTTGCGGTGGTGGGTCCCTGCGGTTCAGGCCGGGCCATTCCCGCAGGGCAGACCAACAACGAAAACCGCACCCCCATGGTTTCCCCTTGGGCCACCAATCCTGTGGTTACCTTAAACCGGCCATACGTCTTCCGGGCCTGTATCCTTGATCCGGTACAGGCACCGGCGGCGGTCAAGTTTGCCAAAAGCCAATTTGCCGATGTGACCAAAACGGCGATTCTGTACAACCTTGAGGATGACTATTCAAAGACCCTGGCGGAATTGTTCAGGGACAACTGGGAAAAAACCAATGGCGCTGGTTCCGTGGTGGCCTTTGAAAGTTTCGGCCAGAAGGATCAGGACTTTTCCGTACAGTTAACCCGGATCGTCAATTCCGGTGCGGAGCTGCTCTACCTCCCGGATTATTACAACCATGTGGCCCTCATTGTTCCCCAGGCAAAAGACCTGGGCTGGGGAGACAAGCCGGTTTTGGGTAGCGATTCCTGGGGTTCTGCCGATTTGGTGTCCTTGAGCAAGGGTTCAGTGGCGGGGTACTTCTTTACCACCCACTATGCCGCTGCCGGCGCAACCGGTAATACCAAAGCCTTCATCGATCAGTATAAGGCGGCTTATGGGTATACCCCCGATGATGTGGCGGCCCTTTCCTATGATTCAACCCGGATTATCCTCCAGGCCATTCAGACCGCAGGACTTACCGGAAAGCTCCAGCAAGACCGGGAGGCCATCAAAAACACCATTGCCGGCATGAAAGATTTTGACGGTATTACCGGCAAAATGACCTTTGACGCCAACGGTGATCCTGCCAAGCCTGCGGTCATCGTGCGGATAAGCGCTTCTGGCGAATTCGAATACGTAACGAGCCTGTAGGGTAATGAGGAATGAGGAGTTAGGAATGTAATGTCAATAGGTTAACCGGGAAGAAGATTAACCGCGGAGAACGCGGAGCATAAGAAAAAGCATGAAACTTTGCGTCTTCTGTGGTTGATCTTCTTCTTAACCTGTTGACATTGAACTACTCACTACTCACTAAAAAAAGGATGTGCCCATGCTGATAACGACTGTACAGAATATATTTAACGCCCTCCAATGGGGCAGCTTCTATTCAATGATTGCTCTGGGATACTGCCTGGTATATGGGGTCCTGCGGCTCATCAATTTTGCCCACGGCGATATTTTTATGACCGCCTGTTATATCGCGTTTTTCATTGCTACCGCCTTGCTGGGAATGTTCTCCGGTGGAGGCGGGGTGGTTTTTGTCCTTACCCTGGTGTTCACCATGGCCGCCACCGCGCTCCTGGGCATCACTATTGAACGGGTGGCCTACCGTCCCCTGCGTATGAAGGGGGTGAACCGCCTCTATGTAGTGATCACCGCCCTCATGGTGGGCTTTATCCTTGAAAACGGGAACCTCGCCTTTCTTGGGGCCAGTTCCCGGCGCTTTCCCGATATCATTGACAAGCAACTCTGGCAGTTTGGCTCCGTGGTTATTACCAACCTCAAGATGCTGGTTATCATCGCGGCCTTTGCAGTATTCGGCATCCTCCAATTCATAGTGCAGAAAACGGTCTTCGGCATGTCCATGCGGGCTATTTCTTACGATAAGTTCGCCATCCCCCTCATGGGGATTCCCGTGAACCGGGTCATTACCTTCACCTTTGCCCTAGGCTCCGGCCTAGCCGCAGTGGCGGGGATACTCTTTGGCCTGTCCTATCCTGTGCTGGATCCCTATATGGGCACCATCATTGGGTGGAAAGCCTTCATCGCCGCAGTGGTCGGCGGTATCGGGGATATCAAAGGGGCTTTTATCGGCGGGTTCATCCTCGGCTTCATCGAGATTTTTGTCACCGCCTTTTTCCCGTCGAGCTTTAAGGACCTCATTTCCTTTGTCATCTTGCTGATCATTCTGGTGCTGAAGCCCACCGGATTCTTCGGCGTGGCGAGAAGTACCAAAATATAGGAGTATGGTGATGCCTCAAGCACATAGTATACCAGGCTGGGGGAACAGGCCCGGCCGGTTCTGGATCATCGGCAGTATCGCCGGCGGGATGATCCTCATAAGCGTCCTGGCGTCCCTGGGCATGATTAACCAGTATATCCAGAGCGTGATGATGTCCATCGGCATTAACATCATCTTTGCCGCAAGCCTCAATATCGTGAACGGCTATATGGGGGAGTTTTCCTGTGGCCACGGGGGGTTCATGGCTGTGGGAGCCTATATTTCGTCGATACTGTCCTTGATCCTTTTCACGGATAATAAATTTTTCGGTTCCCCTCTGCTGCCGCCTCAAACCGCCCTGTTTCTCTTCCCAGTGGTCATCATCATAGGCGGGATTGTCGCGGCCCTAACCGGGCTACTCGTGGCGCTCCCCTCGTTCAAAACCAGGGACGACTACCTGGCGATCATCACCATTGCGGCAAACTACATTATTATGACGGTCATCAATAACCTGGAGGTCCTGGGGGCAAGCCGGGGCCTTATGGGGATGAAGTCCACGGTGTTTGCCATGACCGACCTGGTTCCCCTGCCCTGGATGCTCCTGTGGATCATCCTGTTTGTCGTCTTCTGCATCCTGGCCATCAAGCGCCTCATGGGTTCGGTGTTGGGCAAGGGGATTTCCGCCATCCGCTACGATGAGATTTCCGCAGAGATTATGAGCGTGGATACCAACCGGATGAAGCTCCTGGCCTTCATGTTTTCCTCGGGCCTCGCCGGAATCGCCGGCGGACTCTTTGCCCATCAATTGGGGTTCATCAATCCCAGTTCCTTTAACATCATGAAATCCACCGAAGGAATGGTCATGGTCTACCTCGGGGGCATGGGATCCCTCTCAGGCTCAGTGCTTTCCGCGGTATTTTTCACCTTTCTGCTGGAACTCCTGCGGCCCCTCCAGATCCTCAAGTGGGTCTTCATTCCCTTACTCCTCATCCTGCTCATGCAGTTCCGCCCCGAGGGGATTCTGGGAAACCGGGAGCTTTCCGATTTTTTTTCTCAATTTTTTTCCAAATTAAACCTGTTCAGAAGTGGGACTCAGGGGACTGGCAGGACAAAAGGGGGAGACCATGGCAGAGCATCTGGAGATTAAACACCTGACCCACCGTTTCGGTGGCCTTCAGGCCCTGACGGATATCAATATCACCCTGGATCAGGGGGAAATTGCCGGCCTCATCGGGCCTAACGGCGCAGGCAAGACCACCGTCTTCAACCTGGTGAGCGGCTTTTATGTTCCCTCTCAAGGGGAGATACTGGTCGGCGGGGTGCGGATCAACGGATTGAAGCCCCACCAAATCGCAGCCATGAAGATCGGCAGAACCTTTCAGAACATCAGGCTCTGGAGTGAGATGACCGTACTGGATAACATCCGCATTGCCCAGCACTACCGCCTGGGTTATAACGCGGCAGACGTTTTCTTCCATACCAGACGCTACCGGGAACGGGAAGCGGCGATCACCCAAACCGCCCGGGACTTGCTAGGGGTCTTTAAGCTGGCAGAGCTTGCCGGCGAGTACCCCAAGAACCTGTCCTATGGCATTCAGCGGCGGGTGGAGATTGCCCGTGCCCTGTCATTACAGCCTGATATCCTCATGCTGGATGAACCTGCCGCAGGACTGAGTACTGCGGACATCACTGAACTCATCGACTACATCCGCTGGATTCACAACCAATTCCACCTGACCATCTGGATGATCGAGCATCAGATGGAAGTTATTATGACCCTGTGCCAGCGTATTTGGGTCATTGATTTTGGCAGGGAAATCGCCGGGGGCACCCCGGAGGAAATCAGAACTAACCCTGAGGTTATCAAAGCCTATCTTGGAGACGGAGCCTTATAATGCTGCTTGAGGTAAAGGACCTGAAAGTTTCTTATGGGAATATCGAAGCCCTCCACGGTATTTCCTTTACCATTGATAAGGGGGAGATCGTTACCCTGATCGGCGCCAACGGCGCAGGGAAAACCTCGACCCTCCTGAGTCTGGCCCGGTTGCCCCGGCCTGAAGCGCCGCTTGTTTCTGGTGGGGACATTCTGTATGAGGGGGCCAGTATCCTCAAGACCGAGCCGCATGTGCTTATTCAGAAGAAGATGATGGTCCTGGTTCCTGAGGGCCGGCATATTTTCGGGAACCTCACGGTCCAGGAAAACCTCCAGATAGCGGACTTTCCCCACCGGAAGGATGTGAACCGGGTGCTTATCACCGGAGAAATCCAGGAGCAGGTCTACGGCTTGTTCCCCCGGCTCTACGAACGGCGGAAACAGCGGGGGGAGTTGTTGAGTGGCGGGGAACAGCAGATGCTGGCCGTGGGCCGGGCGCTCATGACCGGCAGCGATTTCATCATGCTGGACGAGCCTTCCATGGGCCTTGCCCCTAAGCTGATGTACGAGATGTTCAGGGCCTTGAAGCAGCTCAATTTTGTCAAGCATATCACCATATTCGTGGTGGAGCAGAACGCCAAGGTCGCCCTGGACTTTGCCAGCCGGGGTTATGTTCTCAAAACCGGGGAACTTATCGCAGCAGGCACCTCGGAAGAGCTGGCGGCAAACCCGGATGTGAAAAAAGCCTACTTGGGGGGATGAGCAGCGGGGCAGGATGCCCCGCTGTCCACTTCACCCATTGAATTTGAAGAACATCACATCCCCCCTGGACCTTACGGGTCTGCTTGCCATGATCCATGCTGATGGAATGTTCTGTTCTCCTGTCCAACGACTTACATAAACGTTTATAAATCGGTACGCAGAGGTATCGGATCGTTATCAACAGCATCTAAATTGTTTAGATACTTTTTCGTTTCCGACACGATTACCGGACTTAACAAGAGAATCGCTATCAGGTTTGGTATAATCATCAAGCCGTTAAGCGCATCTGCAAGGTCCCACACCATGGTGAGCGGAATGGCCGTACCAAGGAAACAGATTATCGTATAAATTACACGATAGGGAATATTGCTCTTTACACCAAAGAGATATTCCGCGCCCTGCTCGCCGTAGTATGCCCAGCCTAATATTGTGGAGAACGCAAAGAAGAAAAGCCCGAATATCAAAATGTATTGACCGCCAGGTATTTTCGCAAACGATTCACGCACCAGTATGCCACCGTTCTGCGTTGCTTCAATGTCGGCGTGCGCGATAACCGAGCTTACAACAACAAGACCGGTGAGGAGACAGATAACTACCGTATCCCAGAATGTGCCTGTCGATGAAACAAGAGCCTGACGCACAGGGTTCTTTGTTCTTGCCGCCGATGCGACTATGGGCGCTGAACCCATGCCTGATTCGTTGGAGAAAAGACCACGTGCGATGCCGTAACGGGCTGCTGACATAATAGACGCCGCAATAAAACCGCCGCCTAATGCCCGCGGAGTGAATGCTGAAGAAACAATCAGGACGATTGCCTGTCCGATGAACGCACGGTTTAAAATGAGAAGAACGACGCATCCAATTACATAGATTATCGCCATGAATGGAACTATGATTTCACAAACTTTGGTGATCCATTTTAAGCCGCCGATTAAGACGAGGCCGACGAGTATCGTGAGGACGATGCCCGTAACCCATGGCGGAATACCGAAGTCGCCTTCCATAAGTCCTGCAACCGCGTTTGATTGTACGCCGTCGCCGATACCGAACGCCGCGAATGCTGCAAACACGGCAAAGAGGACGCCAAGCCATTTCATTTTAAGACCGCGCTCAAGCGCGTACATCGCGCCACCGAGCATCGCGCCTTTTTCGTCCTTTACCCGGTATTTTACCGCGATAAGACTTTCAGCGTATTTCGTTGAAATACCGAAAATACCGGTTAGCCACATCCACAGAACCGCACCAGGGCCGCCTAACGCGATGGCAGTGCCTACGCCGATGATGTTACCTGTTCCGATTGTTGACGCCAACGCCGTGGTCAGCGCGCCGAATTGCGAAATGTCGCCTGATCCATCTTTGTCTTTCGTAACCGAAAGTTTGATGCCAAGACCGATTTTTCTCTGGATGAATCCCAACCGGAACGTCAAAAAAACGTGCGTTCCGAACAGAAGCACCAAGAGCCACGGTCCCCACAACAAACCGTCGATTGTGCTGATAATACCAGCTACTGTCTCCATACTTTTCTCCTTTGACTTTTAGGAAGGCATAAAGACTTTACCGTCTTTAGACCTTTCCTTTATATGGCTTTCTTTCGAGAGCCGATATAACAAAAATACAGATGGAAGGCGGGCCTAGGGAAAACGGATTAAAGGACGTGTCTAAACAAACTCGACTCCCGCCGCTCCATCGTGAAACCATTTACTTGAGCACATCCAGCGCAGGTGTGTAGGAGAGACCGTGCGCTTGGGCAACACCCTGATAGGTGATTTTGCCTTTGTAAACGTTAAGCCCTTCTAACAAGCCTGGATCCTTCTTGAGCGCCGCTTCGACACCAAGGTCGGCAATCGAAAGACCGTAATTCAGCGTCGCGTTGCCGAGCGCGAGCGTTGCCGTGTTCGCAACAGCGCCGGGCATGTTGCCGACGCAGTAGTTTACCACGCCGTCTTTGATGTAAACGGGGTCGTCGTGATAGGTAACATGGCTTGCCTCGCTACAACCGCCCTGGTCGATGGCTACGTCAACAATTACCGAGCCTTTCTTCATCGTGGGCAGATGGTGGTTACGGATAAGTTTCGGGGCAGATGAACCGGGAATAAGCACCGCACCGATAACAAGGTCCGCTTTCGGAAGGATTTCGCTGATGTTTTCCGGTGTGGAATACAGGGTGCTTATCTTGCTGCCGTAGATATCTTCGAGATATTCGAGCCGGTCAAGGTTTATGTCTACAACCGTAACATGGGCGCCGATACCGACTGCGGATTTAACCGCGTTTGCACCAACGATACCCGCGCCTAAGACCACGATTTCCGCGTGGGGAACGCCGGGAACCCCTGCAAGCAGGACGCCCATGCCGCCAAAGGGCCGCTCAAGGTATTTCGCGCCTTCCTGAATGGAAAGACGGCCTGCAATCTGGCTCATTGGCTTTAAGCAGGGAAGCTGGCCTTTCTTATCCTTGATGGTCTCGAACGCCACACCGATACATTGAGCTTTGACGAGCGCGTCAGTCTGCGGCCGGTCCGGAGCAAGGTGCAGATAGGTGTAGAGAATCTGATTCTCGCGGATAAGGCTGTATTCAGCCTCAAGCGGCTCTTTGACCTTATAAATCATGTCCGCTTCGCCCCAAACTTCTTTCGCGGTACCCACCATTTTAGTGCCAGCTTTCACATAAAGGTCATCAGAGAATGCCGAGCCTTCGCCCGCGCCTTTTTCCACAATGACCGTGTGTCCGTGATTTTTGAAGGCTTCCGCCATTTTCGGCGTTACTCCAACACGATACTCGTGTTTTTTGATTTCTTTGATTACTCCAATTTTCACAGTAAAATAATCTCCTTGCGTACAATGCCCGCCGGCAAATTTATAAAAAAATCCTGTTCAGGACACTTTTTCAAGGGAGCAGGGAACAGGTGGTTTTGTTTGTACGTTTCCGATTTTCACTTTGAAGCGGAACAAAGCCACTGTTCACCTTTTGTGTGTGTAGGGCTTACCTAGTATTATACATGAATATCAAAAACCTCGTACTTAACATAGGATCATTTTATACTAAATACTCAAAATAGCAAGCACAAAACTCAAATATTTTAACTTTTTTGAACTATATCACCCCCTCGGCCGCGGCTCACCGGTATAGCTGATCAGGCTATGTTCTAAAAACCAGGGAGCTTATCGCGGCAGGTACCTCGAAAGAGCTGGCGGCAAACCCGGAGGTGACAAAAGCCTACCTGGGGAGATGAGTAGCGGGGCAGGCTCTGTCCACCTTACACATTGAATTTGAAGAACATCACATCCCCATCCTGGACTATATATTCCCTCCCCTCAATACGGTACTTCCCGGCTTCCCTGATCTTTGCTTCGGTTCCATAGCGGACAATAGCGTCGTAAGCATAGACCTCAGCCTTGATGAAGCCTCGCTCAAAGTCCGAGTGGATGACCCCGGCAGCTTTCGGAGCAGTATCACCAGCATGAATGGTCCAGGCCCGGCATTCATCCGCCCCGGCGGTGAAGAAGGTCCGCAGCCCCAGGAGCCGGTACGCCGCGTGAACCAGCACCCCAAGCCCTGATTCTTTAAGACCCAGCTCTTCCAGAAAGGCTTGTTTTTCCAGCTCATCCTCGATACTCCCCAGCTCGGCCTCAAATTTGCCGCAGATAGTTACCGCCTCAGAACCTTCTGTCGCGGCCCGCTGCATAACCGCTTCGATATAGCCATTACCCTTCCGCATCCCCTCCTCATCTACATTACAGACATAGAGCTGGGGCTTGGCGGTGATGAAATGGCAGTCATAAACCGCAGCCTGCTCCTCGTCGCTTAAAAGAACCGACCGGGCAGGCTTACCCTGTTCCAGAACCGGTTCGATCTTATCCAGGGCGGAAAGTACTGTTTCAGCGATTTTTTGTTCCCCCTTACCCTGAACCTTACGGCTCCGCTCCGCTCGTTCCCGGCGTTTGCCAAGGGTATCCAGGTCCGCCAAGGCCAATTCAATATTGATGATTTCCATATCCGCATGGGGATCAACCTTATTGGCCACATGGATGATATCCGGATCGTCGAAACACCGTACCACTTGGGCAATGACCCCAACCTCCCGGATATGGGAGAGGAACTGGTTTCCCAGGCCCTCCCCCTTTGAAGCCCCCTTGACCAGGCCCGCGATATCCACAAATTCCACTGCCGCGGGAATGGTACGCTGAGGTTTAAACAATTCCGCCAGTTTGGTAAGCCGGGGATCCGGTACATTAACGATACCCACATTGGGATTAATCGTGCAGAAGGGATAATTAGCCGCCTCTGCCGGGGCAGAACTTAAGGCTGAAAAGATGGTGGACTTCCCCACATTGGGAAGCCCTACAATACCGCAATTGAGTGACATGACGCTATTATACTGGTATTTCGATCCTTATGCTATACACGTTGCC
>JAITQK010000156.1 GCA_031288975.1 Treponema sp.
GTAATATATTGGTTTAGAGGTATCGATATGCTTCAAACAGTGAATTTAAATATACGAATTGACCCTGAAACGAAAAACGAGGCGGAACAGCTTTTCTCAAGTTTGGAAATAACGCTTTCAGACGCGATTACTATTTTTCTGCATCAATCGCTGGTGACCGGCGGTTTGCCCTTTGAGCTGAAACAACCACGCTATAACGCGGAAACCGAAGCGGCTATGCGGGAAGCGCGGGATATTATGAGCGGTAAGACGCCGGCAAAAAGCTATTCGAGCGCCGCGGAATTATCCGCCGAACTGGACGCGGAATGTTAACGTTAAGAGTAACCTCTCAGTACCGGAAAGACCGGAAATGAGCGAAAAAACGCGAGTTTGACATGGGCTTGCTGGACACGGTTATACAGACACTGCTGGAAGAAAAGTCCCTTGCTCAAAAATATAAAGATCATCCGCTTTGGGGTAATTATATTGGATTTAGAGAATGTCATATATTGTCTGACTGGTTACTCATTTACACGCTTGATAAAGATCAGCTTGTTCTTACCGCTTCTCGGACAGGAACTCACTCTGATTTATTTAAATACACATGGGGGGTTATGACTCCATGATAAACTCAAACACTCTTTTCGCGTAGTCAACGGTTGGCCATAAATAAGCATTCCTTTTCGGGTAACTGCATGTTTCAGCGTAACGGCGCCCTGCCGGTATTGAAACCGTTCTTTCGGGGCGTCCCATCAGCAATAGCCAAACAGATATATTTGCTCCACGGGAATTGTCCGGGATTGTGGCCATAGATTCAGCAATGCTCAATTTCAAAAACCGGGCATTGCTGTGATATCATAAATCGCCTTGACAAAGTGAAAGCCCCTCATTATCTTTTATGTATATTTGAATAGTTGATCAATTATTCAAGTGTACACATAAAGGGAGACTTTTACTATGAAACAGACACATGCTGAAACCCTCAGTCATGGGGTACATGAAGCTGATGCGTGCTGCGCGGTATGCGCCGCAGCTCATAGCCATACTGAATCAGGGCATGAGCACGCCGAAAATGAAAAACATATCCATTTTGGCGGCTATGCCCTGCCCCTTAAACGGGTCATCCACTTCGCCATAGCCCTGGGCCTCTGGCTGATAGGGCTGGTGCTTATGCACCTTAATTCTGGAGCCGAAGGCATCTTCTGGGATAAACCGGAATCCGGGGCCGGATGGGGACCCTTACGGTTGTCGGCCCTCATCTTCCTCGTTGCCGCGTATATACTGGCAGGACTTCCGGTACTGAGGAGCGCCCTCAGCAACCTGAGACAGGGCCATGCGCTGGACGAAAACTTCCTCATGTCCATTGCCTCTATTGGCGCCTTTGCCGTGGGGGAATGGGAGGAAGCTGTGGGGGTTATGATCTTCTATATGATAGGTGAAATGATCCAGGAAGCGGCGGTGCTCCGTTCACGTTCATCTATCGACGCGTTGCTGGCATTAAAGCCGGATATGGCCAGGGTGAAAACTGAGGACCGCTGGACCGAAGTCTCCGCTGATGGGGTGAGTCCTGGAACCGAGCTGCTGGTTCGTCCTGGAGAACGGATACCCCTGGATGGCATCGTGCTCGAAGGGGCAGGTTCGGTGGACGCTTCCATGCTTTCCGGGGAGTCCAGGCCGGTGCCGGTCAATCCAGGGGACGAGGTCCGGTCCGGGACCGTCTCCCTTGACGGGGTTCTGGTGATAAAGGCTACCAAAACCGCGGATAACTCCTCAGCCGCCAAGATCATCGAACTGGTGGAATCTGCAAAAGAGGCTAAGGCAAAGCCGGAACGGTTCATCACCGCCTTTGCCAAGTGGTACACGCCCCTGGTGGTGGGCGCCGCAGTGCTTCTCGCCATAGTACCCCCGCTGGTGTTGCCGGGCGCTCAGTTTTCCGTATGGCTCTACCGCTCACTCATACTTCTGGTCATATCCTGTCCCTGTGCCCTGGTGGTGAGCGTTCCCCTGGGTTACTTTGCGGGAATCGGGGGCATGTCCCGGCGGGGCATCATGGTCAAGGGGGCGGTCCACCTGGACTCCCTGGGCAGTACGAAGTACGTGGCCTTTGATAAGACCGGTACCCTCACCCAGGGAAAATTCTCCATCGTAGCAATGGAGCGCGCTTCGGGCATTGATGAAAACCAGCTCCTGGAAACAGCGGTTTTGGCTGAACAAGAGTCGAACCATCCCATAGCCCAGGCCATACGGAGGGGCGGTAAAGAGCGGGGCATCAGCGGGGCTGCGGCCTCAGCAGGAACGGCCCGGTACCGGGAAATCGCCGGTCAGGGGCTTGAGTTGCGTTTTGAGGAATCAGAGGAGACCATTCTGGCGGGAAACCAATATCTTTTGGAATCCAAGGGCATCGCCCTTTCCGGAGATGGGCCGGGCCGGGGTATGGAAGATCATACGGCGGTCTATATTGCCCGGAATGGAAGGTATTACGGCAGAATCCTCGTCGGTGATACCATCAAAGAAGGGGCGGCAGAAGCGGTCCGGCAGCTCAGTGCCCAGGGAGTCACCCAGACCGTGATGTTTACCGGTGATGCTGAAGGCCCGGCCCACAGTGTGGCTTCCCAGTTGGGGATCACGGCGGTGGAAGCCGGGCTGCTCCCAGAGGATAAGCTCCGGGAGGTGGAGAAACTCACTAGGCAGGGGATCACGGTGTTTGTGGGAGACGGCATTAACGATGCCCCGGTCCTGGCGCGCTCTGATGTAGGCATTGCTATGGGTTCCGGTGCAGATGCGGCAGTAGAGGCTGCGGATGTGATCATCATGACCGATGATCCCCGGCGGGTTCCCGAGGCCATAGAACGGGCCAGAAAAACCCGGCGTATTGTCATGGGCAATGTGATCTTTGCCCTCACCGCCAAGGGGATCTTCATAAGCCTGGCGATTCTGGGGCTGGCAAATATGTGGATCGCCCTCATCGCCGATGTGGGGGTTGCCCTGGTGGCCATTCTCAATGCAACACGGGCTTTACGCTAAGGTTTGTATGCTGAACACTGCGGGAATACCCCGGATATTCTTGATGACCCGCTTTAAGGATTCTGCCCGTTCCAACTGCATGGTAAAAAGCCCGGTAAGCCGGTTAGGGGCAGTTTCCTCCAGGCGGCCCTCAAGCAGATGGCCCTGGTATTTCCGCACCGCTCCTTCTATCTCCGAAAACAGATTCGCCGACAGCCGGGCCTCCACCTTAAACCGCTTAACTAGTACCGAGGCGGCGTTTTCCCATTCAGTGTGTATCTTCCGTTCCTCAAGGTCGGGAATATGGAGGAGGTTGCTGCAATGCTGCCGGTGGATGATGATGCCCTTGCCCCGGGAAATGTACCCCACAATAGGCTCCCCGGTTACCGGACGGCAGCATTGGGCAAAGCGAATCAACATGTTCTTTTCATCTTCCACCCGGACCTTGAGTAATGGTGAGTTGGTAAGCCGCTGCTCCATGACCACTGGCAGCGCCGGGGAGGGCGCTTTTTCCGTGACGGCAACGCTTTCCCGGGCAGCAGCCGGTGCTTTTTTCTTCGAGGCCCCGTTCTTTTCACTCAGGATTGATTCGTCATGCTGTTGCAGCCAGGAACGGATCTTACCTCGTGCTTTGGAGGTCTTCGCAAAGCGGAGCCAATTGATATGAGGATGGGCATTGGGGGAGGTGAGAATCTCCAGGATTTGAGTATTCTGCAAGGGTGAACTCAAGGGGATAATGGACCCGTTGGCCTTGGCGCCCATGCAATGCTCCCCAATGGCGGAATGAATGCTATAGGCAAAATCAACGGCCGTGGCCCCCTTAGGAAGCTCAATCACCTTGCCCTGGGGGGTAAACACGTAGATCGAGTCCTTCAGTATCTCCCGTTTTATATCCTTGAGGAACACATCGAGGGACCGGTCCGCAGGGTCTTGGTCTTTCCAATCCCGCAGGCGGTTTACAATGGAAATGTCCACAGGCCGCACCGTTTTTCCTGGTGCCCCTTGTTTATAGAGCCAGTGACTGGCAAGGCCGTATTCGGCGATGTGGTGCATCTCCCAGGTTCGGATCTGTATTTCCAGGGGCTTCCCCTCTGAATCAGGAGGTCCCGCAAAGGCCATGACCGTGGTATGGAGGCTCTGATACCCATTGTCTTTGGGCATGGCAATATAATCCTTGAAGCGGCCGGTTAGGGGCTTCCATAGCCCGTGTACCATGCCGAAAAGGGTGTAACACTGTTCCATATTCTCGCAGAGGATTCTGATGGCCAAAAGGTCATAGAGGTCCCCGGCAGCCTTGTTCCGCTTCCGCATCTTCTGATAAATAGAATAGAAATGTTTTGCCCTGCTCGCCACCTCAATCCTGATACCCATGCGGTTCGCTTCTTTCATGATGATGTCCTGAATGGTATCGAGGAACTCGGTGCGCTCCGTTTTTTTCAGGGCCACAATGTCTTTGATCTGCTGATAAACCTCGCGGTTGAGGTATTTGAGGGAGAGGTCCTCCAATTCGTCTTTTATCCAGGAAATACCGAGCCGGTCCGCCAGGGGCGCATATATATCGAGACAATCCTGGGCGACGCTCCGGTGGGCTTCTGGGGGAAGCTCCTCCAAGGTCCGCATCAGGTCCAGCTTATCCGCCAGCTTTATAAAGATAACCCGTATGTCCTGAGCCAGGACAAACAACATCTTCCGTATGTTTTCCGCCTCATGGACCGTTTTGTTCGTTGCGAAAATATCGGCGATTCGCCGCATCCCCTCCACCAGGAGGGCCACATGGGGACCAAAGGTTTCCCTGATAGTCTCCTCCGCAATGGCCTCTGCCGCACCCTGCAACAAGGCGGCGACAATGGTATCGCTGTCCAGGTTAAGTTCCATGAGAATAAGTGCGGCTCCCCGTGGAGGGGAGATGCCTTGGGCTTCAACTAAAGCAATGGCCGCTTTCATGCGTTCCTGGTCCCGCAGCGTATAAACCTGTATTTGTTCTTCAAAAGCTGGTATATTAGTTTCCATTTCAGTTCACTTCTTTATATGTAAATATTTTAAAACTTTAAAGGATACTCCCTTTTGCAATGATCCCGCTTCCTTTTTCTGATGGGTTCGTGTATAGTATAAGGGATCATACATTTTTAAGGAGGATACGATGAATCATCGTGCTTTTTCCCTTTTTTTCATGGTGATGCTGTTGTGCGGGCTGGGTGTGTATGGCCAGCAGAAATACGCCCTGGTTGTGGGGAACGCGGCGTATACCAGCGTTACCCGGCTCAATAACCCGGTGAACGACGCGAATGATATAGCCGCAACCTTAGAGCGTCTGGGGTTTCAGGTGGACAAGGTGCTGGACGGCAACCTTGACCGTATGGAAAACGCGGTAATCCGCATGAAGAACCGCCTGAGCGCCAGTAACAGTGCCTACGGCTTTTTCTTCTATGCCGGGCATGGGGTGCAGTCCAATGGGCAGAACTACTTGATCCCGGTGGACGCCGCTATTTCCAGTGAAAACCTCCTGCGGCAGCGGGCTATGTCGATGCAGTTTATACTGGATGAACTGAACGATGCGGGGAACACCCTGAATATCGTGGTGCTGGACGCTTGTCGGGACAATCCCTTTAGCTGGGGCAGGAGCGGTACGCGGGGCTTACAAGTGATGGGGAGCCAGCCAGCCGACAGCATCGTGGTATATGCCACCAGCGCGGGGAAAACCGCTGCAGACGGCACAGGACGGAATGGACTGTTCACCAGCCAACTGCTCAAGCATCTGGGAACACCTGGGCTTGAGATAAGCGAAGTGTTCCGGCGTACCGGCGCTGATGTATCCAGTGCCAGCAACCGGGAACAGATTCCCGCCGTGTACAACCAGTTCTTTGGAAGCGTGTATCTGGGCGGGGCTACGCCTGTTACCCCAAAACCGCCTGACCCAAAACCACCGTCGGTGGTAATGGCGCCGCAAGCTCCCCGGAATGTGCGGGCGGGAACCCCGGGAACCGACCGTGTAATGCTGAACTGGGACAGTGTGGGTTCTGGGGTGAGTTATAAGGTTTATTATAACACTCAGAATGATCCAGCCCGTGCGAGTACCCTGGGCAATCTGGCAACCGGAACATCCATGGACGTAACGGGTATGGCAAGCGGGACAACCTACTACTTCTGGGTGTCTACGGTGAGGGGCAGTGAGGAGAGCGAGAAATCACCGGTGGTAACGGTACTGACCGCCGCTGTAACGCCGAATGTTCCCAGCAACATGGTGCGGATCAACGGCGGGACGTTTATGATGGGGAGTCCTGCTTCGGAGGCGGGCAGGTGGGATGATGAAGGGCCGCAGCATCGGGTAACGGTGAGCAGCTTCTTTATGGGGAAGTATGAGGTAACGCAGAAGGAATATCAGGCGGTGATGGGGACCAATCCGAGTAGGTTCAAAGGTGACAACCTGCCGGTGGAACAGGTAAGCTGGTTTGAGGCGGTGGAATACTGCAACGCCCGAAGCCGCAAGGAAGGCTTGGCGCTTGCGTATACGATAAGCGGGTCTGGAGATAACCGGACGGTAACGTGGAATCGGAATGCCAATGGCTACCGGCTACCCACTGAAGCGGAATGGGAATACGCCTGTCGTGCAGGAACGACGACGCCGTACTCGAGCGGGAGTTCTGTTGATGCCGCCGGGTGGTATAGTATCAATAGTGGAAGGAAGACACATCCCGTAGGCACAAAGCAAGCGAATGCGTGGGGCTTGTACGACCTACACGGCAATGTCCGGGAGTGGTGCTGGGACTGGTTTGGAGATTGCGGTAGTAGCGCTCAGACCGACCCAGTGGGCGCGTCCTCGGGCACGTACCGCGTTGAACGCGGCGGGAGCTGGGGCCACAACGGCCGGTACCTGCGCTCGGCGTGTCGGGACTACTACACCCCGTCTAACCGGTACGGCAGCCTCGGTTTCCGCCTAGCCCGCCCCAGTTTATAGGCTAGGCCCAGCAAGCCCAGCACAGTAGCTGCGGCAACATGCCCCCACCCAGCCGGTAGGCAGGGGGCATGGAGCAGCAGCACGGGAGGGCCAGCAGATAAACATGAGGCGGGGGGTTTGGGGGGCCTATGGCCCC
>JAITQK010000188.1 GCA_031288975.1 Treponema sp.
TCCTGGGTGTTCCGCCGGTTTTTCTGGGTGGTATAGTTCTTCCGTTTGCACTCGGTACATTGCAGGGCAATGAGTTCCACCGCCGTTTTCTTACTCGCCATACATCCTCCGCTTCCAGGGTTCCCTCTAGGAAAACACCAAGCCCTCGAACGGAATCGAACCGTTGACCACATCCTTACCATGGATGTACTCTACCGACTGAGCTACAAGGGCATTCTCAGGTCATATCGACAATAATCAAAAAATAACAAAATCCCAGACTTATGTCAACTAGATATTTCATTAAATTTGCTAAATTTTGCTCTTTTCGATAATTTAAAAATTTATGCCCTTTGGTACTTGCAATTTATTCTTCCCTATAGTAATTTTAGAAATACCATAAATTTTTAAGAGAGGTTTTATATGGCATATACGATTGTTAAAGATGATTGCGTTAATTGCGGTACCTGCGATAGCGAATGTCCTGAGGAGGCGATCCTCGAAAAGGAAGACGCCCGCTGGATCGATCCTGCAAAATGTAAGGATTGCGGTACTTGTGCGGATGCTTGCCCTTCAGAAGCCATTAAGCAGGCTTAAAAGGACGGTTTTACCTTTTTACCAAGGCAAGGGATTTCCCTTGCCTTTTTTATTTTTTGGTATATGTTGGTGTATCAGTATAGAAAAGTATGAAAAAAACAGCCGCTGCTATGGTTCTGTTACTTAGTCTGGTCTGCCGCTTGGCAGCGGAAAATACAGGGATGGGGTTTCCTGTTATTTCCCGGCTGGACCTCCGGGATATTGGCTTTAAACAGTACAGTTCTGATGTGGAACTGGCCCGGCAGCGGGTTTTTAACTTAGAACGAACCGGGGAACGCCCCGATGCTCTTGCCGAGGCCCTCACCATCTATGCCTACACCCCCCTGAAAACCGATACCTTGTTGAGCC
This sequence comes from Treponema sp., assembly GCA_031288975.1. Taxonomy (GTDB): domain Bacteria; phylum Spirochaetota; class Spirochaetia; order Treponematales; family Breznakiellaceae; genus JAITNP01. The sequence continues at coordinate 925 of JAITQK010000188.1, forward strand.
TCGCGGCGCGGTGTAATATTCCCTATTCGACCCTGGCTACCTTGAACCGCCTTGCCCATCTCAGTTCCCTAGAAACCGCCGGTACCCTGCTGCTCCCCTCGGTGCCGGGCATCTTCATCCCCGGCCACCCTGACTCCGATTTGGAACGGCTCCTTGCCGCAACCAGAAGCACCGAAGCAGGGAGTCGCATTACCCTTACCCTGCCGGGGAGTAAAGAAACCTTCCAGTTCATCCCTGGTGCTGATTTTACCCCCACAGAACGGACCTTTTTCCTCCATACTGGCTTCCGGTACCCCCTGCAAAGCTTCAAGCTGACCAGCGCCTTTGGCCCCCGGGTCAACCCAGTTACCGGCGCCTTCAGGGTTCATCAGGGGCTGGATTTAGCTGCCCCTACAGGAACCCAAGTGTTTGCCGTCCGCGCCGGGGTGGTTACTGAAGTCGGGGAAGACTCTATTTATGGAAAATATGTTATTATTCGGCACGCGGAGAACTGGGTGAGTCTCTATGGGCATCTGTCCAAAATAGAGACGGTCTTGCGAAGCGCCGTAGAATCCGGTAGTGTTATAGGTAGGGTTGGGTCTACCGGTCAGTCTACCGGACCGCATCTGCATTTTGAATTACGGCAGAACGGTAAGGCCCAGGATCCGGGAAAATATTTATTTAAAGAAGGTATCCGGTGATGAAAACCAGGTACGGTGTACTGGTGTGTTTATTTTTTTTCAATTTTCAAATACATGCCGAAATGGTACGTGCCCTGATAACGGGGAATCTGGTCATTGCTCAGGATAATCCTGCAGGCGTGTCCATTCCGCTTTCCTATGTCAGCTCGACGCTCATCACCCTGGATAAGGAAGTCCGTTTTTTCAGGGGAGTCGAGCTTGAGTTAACCGTTCCCCAGACCTACCTTGCGTACCGGGGAAGTCTGGCTATTGCCTTGTATGCGGATCTGAACCACATACCGGATTTTGGCATCGCCGATGTCCTGGGCCGGCAAATCAGTTTTGAGCCAATACCGAATAAGATTCAGACGATCTACCAACTGCCCTTGCGGCCTGCCCATGGACTTAAAACGACGCCCTACGTTTCCGTTCCCACGGATATCATCCCTCCATCCTCCTTTCCCATCCTCTTCAGGCTCATGCCGGTTATTAAGGGATTAAACGAAGAGATCGAATCCATGTCCTTTCAGTTGAATGTCAAACCGATTCTGAGCAACGAAGGGGCAGTACGCATCGCCTGCCGGTACCCTGAACAGCTTCAGGGAAAGCCCGTTATCATTCTGATTGATGATGTGGTCATTGAGCATCCTGGTGACGAACAGCTTTTAAGGGAAGGAGAACATCATCTCATCGTCCTTTCCGATGATTACCGTAACGAAAGCCGGCGCTTCTTAATAGAACGGGGTAAGATCCTGGATATTACCATAGCATTACAGGACCCTACCCCGCTGGTCTTTTTTGAGGCTCCCGCAGATGCCCGCATTTATTTTGATAATGAACTGGTGGTAAATACTTTAAAGCCCTACGCGGTTGAACCAGGCACCCACGAGGTTACCTTCAGGATGAGCGATTATTCGGTTACCAGGCCTTTGACCGTGCAAAAGGGGAAGACCTATAAAGTAGCCCTTACCGTTGACCTGACGATTTCCGAAAGTGAGTAAGGAGGGTTAAGAATTAGCCCATCCATACCGATACTTAAAATGTCGGTGCTATAGTTCCCCTCCCAAATCACTATAGTTCCGATACGCCTCAAGGGGCAGGGCCGGTGTAAACCGGCCTTTTTTTTATCTCCCCTACTCCCACTCAATCGTTGCTGGCGGCTTGGAGGAAATATCGTAGGTAACCCGGCCTATGTCTTTGACGGTGTTCGTGATGAGGGTGGCGATTTCCAGAAGTTCCTTCATGGGGAAGGGGTACACATCGGCGGTCATGCCGTCGGCGCTGATAATGGCACGCAGCGCGAGAACCCAGCCGTACTTACGGGCGTCCCCGGCGACTCCAACGGACCGGATCGGGAGGAGTACCGCGAAGGCTTGCCAGATATCGTCGTAGCGGCCCCGCTTTTTGAGTTCTTCCAGGTAAAGGGCATCTGCTTCCCGGAGAATGTCGCACTTCTCCTTGGTAACTTCCCCGATGATCCGCACCGCAAGACCAGGCCCGGGGAAGGGGTGGCGGCGGATTACCGCATCGTCAACCCCCAGCAGGCAGCCCAGGTGGCGGACCTCATCCTTGTAGAGCCGGTCCAGCGGCTCAATGACCTGGCCTACCTTGCGCTTGGCCTCCACCAGAGGGCTTCCCACATTGTGATGACTCTTGATGAGGCGGGCCTTCTTGCCAACCCCCTTGCCGCTTTCAATGAGGTCTGTGTAGAGGGTACCCTGGGCAAGGAAGTACCCATCTGGAAGCCCCAGGCGGGCCACTTCCCGTTCCTGAATGGTGATGAACAGGTCCCCAATGGCCTTGCGCTTTGCCTCCGGGTCTTCAAGGCCCTTGAGGGCGGCGAGGAATTCCGCTTCGCAACGTATGATGTGCAGGTACCGGGCACCAAGCCTTTCCAGGGTGGCTGTGACCGTCTTGGTTTCATCTTTCCGCATCAGTCCTGTGTCCATGTACATGAGATGAACCTGGTCGCTTCCCAGGGTCTTGAGGAGGAGCGCCCCGGTCACCGTGGAATCAACGCCCCCTGAGATGAGGAGCAATACCGGGTTCGCACCGACCTGTGTGCGCAGGTCTGCCTGAACCTCCTCAAGGTAGTGTTCCATGGTCCAGCCGGCTTTGCAGGCGCAGACCCCGAACACAAAGGCGGCAAGGAGCGCCGTACCCCCCTCGCAGTGGGTTACCTCCGGGTGAAACTGAAGCCCGAACCAGGGTTTTGATTCGTGGATCACCACCGCAGGGTACCCGGTATCGCTCTTCCCGTATTCCCGGAAGCCTGGAGCAAGACGGGTCAGGGTATCGCCGTGGCTCATCCAGGCGGTGAACCGGGTGAGGAGCGGAGCGCAGGGGACGGTGCTATCGAAACCTGTGAGCAAACGGGCGGCGTGTTCCGGCATACCAGGGGGTATGGTGATGGTTACGCCAATAGCGCCGTATTCCCGTTCCGGGAGAGGCTCCACCAGGCCGCCCTGATCCTGGGTCATGCGCTGGAGCCCATAGCAGATCCCCAGGAGGGGCAGGCCGCAGGTGTAGAGCCTTTGGTCCGGCACAGCCCCCGCAGGCGTATAGACCGATTCAGGGGAACCGGAAAGGATAATACCCCGGACGCCGGTTTGACTTCCCAGGACCTCTTCGGTGAGGGGGCTGTCCCCAGGGATGATTTCGGTGTATACCCCCAGGTCCCGGATGCGCCGGTCTATGAGTTGGGTGGTCTGGCTCCCGAAATCCAGGATGATTATCTTGTCCACGGACTTTTCCTGATGATGGTCTCCTTGCGATCATAGCCCACCGAGACAATGTCAATGGGGGTTTCACAGAAGCGTTCGATGAATTCAATGTATTCCATGGCTGCCACGGGGAATTCTTCGTAAGTCAGGGAGCTGGAGAGGGATTTCTTCCACCCCGAAAAAGTACGCAGCACTGGCTTGGCGTTGTTCAGCGCCTCAATGGAAGTGGGAAAGGTCTCCACCATCTTGTCCCCGATGCGGTAGGCGATGCAGGCTTTGATCTCATCCAGGGTATCGTACACATCCAGAT
>JAITQK010000240.1 GCA_031288975.1 Treponema sp.
GGTATATACTGTTTTGTTATTTGCCCATGTTCGGGGTTTTTTTCGCCTTTATCAATTACCGGATAAACGGCGGCTTTCTTAACAGTCTTATCACCAGTCCCTGGGTGGGTCTTGATAACTTCAGGTTTCTTTTCAGCGGGAGCGATATCTGGCTCATTATCCGTAATACCCTGCTGTACAACCTGGTTTTGATTGGCTGCGGGATTGTGTTCCCCGTAACCCTGGCCATTATCGTCAGCGAGCTGCGGCAAAAAACCATGGCTAAAATATATCAAACCCTGATGTTTTTCCCGTATTTTCTTTCCTGGGTAGTGGTTTCCGCCCTGGTGCTTGGGTTCCTGAGTTACGACATGGGGATAGTAAACGACCTGTTTGCAAAAACCGGGCTGGAACGGGTGTTCTGGTACCGGGAGCGTGGTTTTTGGCCGCCTTTCCTCATATTCATCAGCCAGTGGAAGGGCCTGGGCTACAGCATGATCCTCTACCTTGCCGCCATTACTTCCATGGATAAATCCATTTTTGAGGCGGCAGTCATAGACGGGGCCACGAAGTTTCAGCAGATATGGTACATAACCCTGCCCCAGTTGAAACGGCTTATTATTCTGATGCTTATCCTCGCGGTAGGCGGTCTCTTCCGCTCGGACTTCGGGCTTTTCTTTCAGGTCCCAAGGAATTCAGGCGCTCTTTTTGATGTGGTCTACACCATTGATGTGTACGTGTATCAACAGCTCCAAAGGTCCACCATCGGTATGGCTTCTTCCGCAGCATTTCTCCAGTCGGTGCTGAGCTGTATTTTGATACTCACGGTTAACTGGATTGTCCGAAAAATCGACGCCGACTTGGCGATGATCTAGGAGCAGGCAATGCAAGAACAGCAAAGATTAAAACGGAACTTCGTTCATAAAAAAAACAGCGTGCTGCGTTTCACTCAGGTAGGTCCGGTAACGAATGTCATTTTCCATTTGCTTTTGCTCACTTTTTCCTTGATGTGCATAGTACCGTTCCTGTTAATCGTGTCGATTTCACTTTCCCCTGAGTCGGCTATTTTTGAGTACGGTTATCAGTTGATCCCAAAGGCATTTTCTTTTGAAGGATTCAGCTACCTTTTTAAGCAGCGTACCATGATAACCCGGGCTTTGGGTATGTCGGTGCTGGTAACGGTGCTGGGAACGCTCATCGGGATCACCCTCAATACTACCATGGGTTACGGTCTTTCACGGCCCGATTTTAAATTGCGGAAATTTTACACCTGGCTGGTTTTTATTCCCATGGTGTTCAGCGGCGGTCTTGTGGCTTCGTACTTTGTTACGAGTCAGTTTCTGCATCTTAAAAATACCATCTGGGTTTTGGTCCTGCCCCTGAGCGTTTCTTCTTTTAACATTATTATCTGCCGGACTTTTTTCCGCACCAATATCCCCGATTCAGTTATCGAGTCGGCCAAGATCGACGGCGCCAGTCAGTTTACCATTTATTTCCGCATTGTGCTGCCCCTGTCTCTGCCGGTCATCGCCACCATCGGACTTTTTATGAGTTTCGGTTACTGGAACGACTGGTTTCAGGCCATGTTGTACCTTGACGACAGGACACTTTACACCCTCCAGGCCTTGCTAAACAGGATTTTGACGGAAATTGAACAACTGGCGAGACTTGCGCCGTATCTGGGGGTCAGTTATGCGGAACAGTTGGCAAATTTGCCCAAGGAAGCCGCAAGGATGGCGGTGGTGGTGATCATCGTAGTACCTATTGCCTGCGCCTATCCGTTTTTCCAGCGCTACTTTGTTACAGGACTTACAGTCGGATCGGTAAAGGGTTAAAACTTTACGCTGTTGTTTCCGGCGGATGTCATCTGACAGAAATGACAGAAATTCCGACTTTAAGATATTTTTTGAGGAGGAATTTGGATGAAAAAACGAATTCCATTTATTGTCCTGGCATTGATTTGTTTGGCCGCTATGGCAGCTTATGCCGGAGGCGGCAATCAATCCGGTAGTAGTACTCCTACTATTGATTGGTGGCTCATCGGTGACCAGCCGTCCACTCTTGCGGAGGGGCAGAGAGTCATCAGTGATTACACCGAGTCGAAGATCGGCGTGCGGGTGAATTTCAAATTTTTTAGTTGGGGTGACGCCACTACCCGGCAGAATACCATGCTGAATTCCGGTGAATACTGGGATTCATGGTCATTGTTGGGAACCAATTATTACGATTGGGCCCGGAGAGGCGTTTTCGCGGATATTACCAATTCTCTGCCCAAGTACCCCGGTCTTACCTCTACCATTCCCAAAGCCCTTTGGGACGGCTTTACGGTTAGCGGAAGAATCTACGCGGTGCCTACCTACAAGGACTCCGCCGCCGCCCACTATGTCATGTGGGACGCCAGGCTGACCCAGAAATACAACATCGACGTCAGCACCATGAAGACCATGGCCGATTACGACAAGGCCCTGCGGACTATCAAGGCCGGGGAAGGTGCGCGCTTCTATCCGATCCACGCGGCCAAGGGTGAGCCGAACGGACGCTTCTTCTATATGCTGGATTATGATAATTCCATTGGTATGAATATCATCGGCGTCAAATTTACCGACAAGAACCTCAAGGTAGTTAATGAGCTTGAGGATCCTGAATTTATAGAATACCTCAGGTATTTCCACCGCTGGTATCAGGACGGGATTATCAACCCCGATGCCCCTGTTCTGGATACGTCTCCTTCCGGGGCGGCCATAGGGTTGGGCCAGGGTTGGCCCCTCGCCTGGGATGACGCCTGGGCGCGGAACGCCGGCTGGGAACACGCGGTGTCCAACCTGGAATACGGCCCGGTGTATACCACCGACACTATCCTTGCGTATAACGGTATCAGTTCCAATTCCAAATATGTGGAAGAAAGCCTTAAATTCTTTGAACTGGCCAACACCGACAGAAAACTGAGGGATATGTTGGCCTATGGTATTGAGGGTAAGGACTTTGAGTATGTTACCCCTACCACCATCAACAAGCTCACCGATACCTGGAGTATGGCAGCCTTTGAGCAGGCTACTTTCTTCATCATGTCAACCACCCACGGCGTTCCCAATCCCTGGGACGAAGTACTCCAGCTTAACGAGCAGGCCAGAACTTCCGCTCTCTTTGGTTTCGTTTTTGACCGGACCCCGGTTCAGAATGAGTGGGCCAACTGTACCGTCGTATGGGACCGTTTCTCGGCCGATTTGTTCACCGGCGCGGTCAATCCCGATGTAACGGTTCCCCAGGCCATTGCCGAACTCAAGGCCAATGGTTTCGACCGTATCCTCGCCGAAGCCCAGCGCCAGATTGACGCCTGGAAACTAACCAGATAAGGTATTTCAGGTTCTGAATAGTTTGAGCCGTACTGTACCGGTTTGGTACAGTACGGCTTTTTCATGCGGTACGTAAACGCGGCATCCCCGGCAGAGAAATCCTTCCCCTTTATTATTTGTCTCTTTTCTTCTATAATAACCCGATTATGGCTGTGAACAGCGTGATTCCCAGAATTGAAAATCCTCTGATTGTGCAAAGTGACAGGACCCTGCTGCTGGATGTACATACACCCAGAGCGGGGGAAGCCCGTTCGGCAATCCTTCCCTTTGCGGAGCTTGAAAAGTCCCCTGAGCATATTCATACCTACCGCATTACGCCGCTTTCACTGTGGAACGCCGCGGGCGCCGGTTTTTCTCCTGATGATATTATTACCGCCCTCAACGAGTACACCCGGTATGATATTCCGCCGGGGATTACCGAAGGTTTTGTCGATACCATGGCCCGGTACGGCAAACTAAGGCTCCTTCCGGAATCCCGGCTCGGCGAGTGCTGCGGCGCGGACAGGGAAGCCGATAAGGTCATAGACATCACGGTATCTGAACTTCCCGATGAGCTTTTTCTCGTGTCCGATGACGACACGATAATGCAGGAAATAGGCGCCGCCAGGATCCTCGAAAAGTATCTCACGAAAACGGCCCTGGGTTTCAGGCTCAAGTTCACCGACAGGGG
>JAITQK010000025.1 GCA_031288975.1 Treponema sp.
AGCGGTATTATGACCGGTCTGACCTTGGTGTGTTTATCTGAATTTGTACCTAAGCTGAAACTCTACGAACTCTGGACCGCAATACAACAATAACGCTTTCAAAGCAATACCGTTTACAATACAAAGACTCGCCATCAGGCGGGTCTTTTTTTTGGCGTACCGGACATTGGGAATAATTTTACTAAACAATTCTATTTTTGTCTACCCCAGCAAGATATACGCAGGAAACCATCACCCGTATCAAGAAGCCCTGGTGCTGTAGCTTTGAGACTGCGTACCACATTTTTCTTCTTGCCTTTTTCCATAAATTGCTCTATATTAGAAAGAGATGCGTAAATATTGCGAAAGAATATCATAAATGGTGTCGGAATTGAGTGAACGGGAACGGATTATCCTCGACCGGCTTTCAGTGGAGGGAACCGTATCGGTGGCGGCTCTGGCCCAGGACTTAGGGTTATCAGAGGTAACTATCCGTTCCGATTTGAAGTCCCTTGAGGACGCGGGGTGGATCAACCGGAAATGGGGCGGGGCAGCGCCCAGTATGCACCGCAGTATTCTGGAACGCCAGCGGGAACATCAGGAACAGAAGAACGCCATAGCCCAGGCCGCGGCAGCCCTGGTCCGGGATGGGGATGTGATCATGATTGAAGCGGGAACGACCACCGCCTTGATCGCCAAATACCTCACCGGGAAACGGGATATCCATATCGTAACCAATTCTACCCTGGTGTTTTCCCATGGGCGTATGAACCCTAACCTGCAAATCACCATCACCGGCGGTGAATTCCGGCGCCCCACCGAATCCCTGATAGGTCCCCTTGCCCTGGAAACCATTGGACGCCTCAATGTACGGCTTGCCTTTGTGGGAACCGACGGCTTCACCCTTGAACGGGGCATGACCACCCATCTGGTGGAGGGTGCGGAGATTGTCAAGGCCATGAAAGCCCATGCCGAAACCACTATCCTCGTGGCCGATTCCAGCAAATATGGCAAAATAGGGTTTACCCAGGTACTCGAACTCTCCCAGATGGACCTCATCCTCACCGACTCAGGGCTTGGGAAGGATGAGGAGGCAGAACTCACCAACGCGGGAATTAGGGTACAGCGAGTAATGAGTAGTTAGGAGTGCAATAATGAATAATGAGGAGCGTGTATGGCGCATGTATTGATAATGCCCCGGCAGGGTAATACGGTGGAATCCTGTATCCTGGTGGATTGGAAGGTGAAGGAGGGTGATGCGGTTGCCGCAGACACGCCAGTCTGCGTGGTGGAAACCGATAAAGCCACTTTTGAGATTCCTGCTGGTATGGATGGAACGATCCTAAAACTGCTCTGGGCAGCGGGGGATGATGTTCCGGTACTGGAACCTGTTGCGGTACTCGGTAATGCCGGAGAGGATTGGCAGGCTGTCCTGGAAAAGGCGGGGAGGAATGTAGGTTCTGGTTCGGATAAGGCGGCGGAGACGACGGCGCCCAGCCCAGCCTCACCAGACCGGGACACGGCATCCAGCAGCGGACACCTGGCCGTATCCCCCCGTGCGCGTCATGCAGCGGAAAAGGCGGGGCTGCCCCTGGAAGGGATTTCCGGTTCCGGTCCTGGAGGGCGCATCATCGAGGGGGATGTGCAAGCGGCGTTGCATGACCGTCCGGCCCTGACTGCGGCGGCGAGGGCAGCCCTCAGCGGAGGAACCCTTCCTGCTGAAGGGTTGGGCTTGGCCGGCCGTCTTACCGAGGCGGATATAGCTGCTGCCGCGAATCAGACCGGTATTGGGGCAAAACCCGGGGGCATAGTTACGGAGAATCCACCCCCGGCAACTCTTCCTGATCTGCATGGTGCAGACTGGGGAGAAGGAACCATCACCGAAACGCCGGTTAAGGGTATCAGAAAACTCATCGCCAACCGTATGCGCCAATCCCTGGCGGAGAGCGCCCAGTTCACCCTCAATGCCGCTGCTCCGGTACTGCGGCTGCAAGAAATCCGGGAACGTATGAAGACCGGTGATGAAAGTCTGGGACTATCCAAGATCACGGTCAACGATCTCATCCTGTTTGGAGTGTCCCGGATCCTGCCCCGTTTCCCCTTTATGAACGCTCATAAAATCGGGGACACCCTCAGAACCTTTGAACGGGTACACCTCGGGGTTGCGGTGGATACCCCGCGAGGTCTCATGGTACCGGTCATCAGAAATGCCAACCTCCTGTCCCTGAAGCAGATCTCCACTGAGGCGAAGCGCCTGGCAACGGCCTGTCAGACAGGAGGCATAAAGCCGGAAGAGCTTTCAGGTTCCACCTTTACGGTTACGAACCTGGGCAGCCTTGGGGTTACTGCTTTTACCCCAGTGCTCAACACCCCGGAAGTGGCCATCCTCGGGGTTTGCGGCATAGAACTCAAGCCTGTGGCCCTGCCTTCAGGCGAACAATCCGGGACAGTAGGGTACCCTGGTGTGAAGTTCGAACCTCATATCGGATTCAGCCTTACCATAAACCACGAGGTGGTGGATGGAGCGCCGGCAGCACGGTTCTTAAGCGCAGTGAGTAAAGCCATAGCGGATATAGACCTGTGGTTAGTGAATAATTAGGAGAAAAAAAATTATGTATGATACGATAATCATCGGTGGCGGGCCAGGGGGGTACCTCGCGGCGGAACGGCTGGGACAGCTCAAAAAAAAGGTCTTGTTAATAGAAGAACAACACCTGGGAGGGACCTGTCTCAATGTGGGGTGTATTCCCACTAAGACCTTGCTCAACTCGGCAAAGCAGTACGTTCATGCTGGGGAAGCGAAAAAGTTCGGTGTTACGGTCCAGGGGCTGTCCTTCGACTGGACTGGTATTCAAAAATGGAAAAATGAGGTGGTGGAAAAGCTCCGTTCCGGCGTGGCCGTTCAGATGAAACGCTTTGGCGTGGATGTGGCGGCAGGCCGGGGGGAACTTATCTCGGCGCCATCAGGCAACACCCCTGGGAAGGTACGGGTAGCGTTGAGTGCCGGCGGGACTGAGGAGCAGAGCGGTTCCACTATCTTGGTCTCAACAGGATCGGTCCCGGCACTGCCACCCATACCAGGGGCAAAGGATAATCCCCAGGTGGTGGATTCTACGGGGCTGCTCTCCATTGAAACCGTACCCCAACGGCTGGCGGTCATTGGTGGCGGGGTCATTGGGGTGGAATTCGCAGGGCTTTTTTCCAGTCTGGGCGCAGAGGTTACGGTCATTGAAATGATGGACGAGATTATCCCCTTCATGGATAAGGAACAGGCTCCCCTGCTCCGCCGGGCCATGAGGAAGGTGAACTTTAAACTAGGCTCAAAGGTTGAAAAGATCGAGGGAGCTACGGTTCATTTTACCAACAAGAATGGCGCAGGCGAAAAGGTTGAGGCAGACCTTGTGCTCATGGCCGTGGGACGCCGGCCGGTCCTCAATACCTGGGGAGCTGCTGCGGTGGGCGTTGATATTGGGCCTAAAGGGGTCAATGTAGATGACCGGATGCGGACCAACATTCCTGGCATCTGGGCTGCCGGGGACGTAACGGGGAAAAGTCTCCTCGCCCATTCGGCCTACCGTATGGCGGAAGTGGCGGTGGCAGACATTATCGGAAGCCTGGGGGATAGCTCAGGAGCACCAAACCGGATGCGCTACAACGCCGTGCCCTGGGCAGTCTACGGGATCACCGAAGCCGCCGGGGTGGGGATCACCGAGCAGGAGGCTGTTGCGAAAAGCATAGCCATTCTCAAGGCATCCCTCCCCATGCGGATGTCGGGCCGTTTCGTGGCGGAAAACACCTTTGCCGGGCAAGGGGCGGTCAAGGTTATTGCCGACGCAGCTACGCAGAAAATCCTCGGTATCCATGCTGTAGGAGCCTACGCATCGGAATTCATCTGGGGCGGGGCCGCGCTCATTGAGCAGGAACTGCGAATCGAAGAGGTGAAGCAGCTCATCTTCCCCCACCCCACGGTTTGTGAGTTGATCCGAGACGCTATGTGGGAACTGTGCATAGAACACGAACAAGGAGCTAAGGATGCCTAAAGCATTACTGGTGAATCCAAAAGAACTGCGGAAACCGGATACCCTTAAAATCAAGGATATTCCGGTTAATCAATACCAGGGCAATTTCAAAAAAGAGCGCGACTGCTACGGAATTGAGCGGCTCAAGCGGATATGGTATGATATGACCACCATCCGGGAATTCGAGACCATGCTCAACACCTTCAAGATCCAGGGGGCCTGGAACGGTATTGAGTACAACCACAAAGGACCGGCCCATCTTTCCATGGGGCAAGAGGCTTCGGCAGTAGGGGAATGTATCAACCTCTCCACTGATGATTTCATTTTCGGAAGCCACCGGAGCCACGGGGAAATCCTGGCCAAATGCTATTCCGCGGTGTGGCAATTGGATGACAAAAAACTTGAAACCATCATGAAGGAATTCCTGGGAGGGGAGACCTTGGCCGTGGCGGAAAAGATACCCTACAACGGGATCAAGGACCTGGCGGAAAATTTCGTCCTGTACGGGACCCTGGCAGAGATCTTCGCCCGTAAAGCCGGGTTCACCCGCGGGCTGGGGGGATCCATGCACGCCTTCTTTACCCCCTTTGGTTCCATGCCCAACAACGCCATTGTCGGCGGTTCTGCGGATATCGCCACTGGGTCAGCCCTGTACAAGCGGATCAACCGGAAACCGGGGATCGTTATTGCCAACATCGGGGACGCCTCCATGGGGTGCGGTCCCGTGTGGGAGGCTATGATGATGGCCGCTATGGATCAGTACCGCACCCTCTGGCCCCAGGAAGCCGGAGGTGCGCCGCCCATTCTCTTCAACTTCTTCAACAACTTCTACGGCATGGGAGGACAGACCTCTGGGGAAACCATGGGCTATGGAATCATGGCACGAGTCGGCGCCGGGGTTAATCCTGAAAACATGCATGCCGAACGGGTGGACGGCTACAATCCCCTGGCAGTTGCCGAGGCAATAGCCCGGAAAAAGGCACTCCTCCTCGCAGGCAAAGGACCAGTCCTCCTGGATACCCTTACCTACCGGATCTCCGGCCACTCCCCCTCAGATGCCTCCAGTTACCGCACCCCCGAAGAAATCAAGCTCTGGCAGGAGGAGGATTCCATTGCGGCCTATGGGACGTACCTTATCGAAAACGGTGTAGCCACCAAAGACGAATTGGAAACATTGCGTGTAGGGGTGAACGCCAAGCTCCTGGCAGTCGTAAAACTCGCCACCGATGATGCGGTCTCTCCACGCCTCGAAGGGGCCTTCATCGAATCGGTGATGTTTTCCCATGGCAAAATCGAGAAATGTGCAGACCGGGAGCCGGAACTGTCCCAGGCTCTGGCGGAAAATCCCCGGGTGAAAGCCCTGGCGAACAAGGCCCGGTACGGCTTTGATGCTGAGGGAAAACCGGTTTCCAAGAACAAAGCCTTCCAGTACCGGGATGCCCTCTTCGAGGCCATGGTCCACCGCTTCACTATCGACCCCACCATGGCCGCCTGGGGGGAGGAAAACCGGGACTGGGGCGGCGCATTTGCAGTGTACCGGGGACTCACGGAACTCTTGCCCTATCACCGGCTCTTCAATAGTCCCATCTCCGAGGGGGCCATTGTCGGTGCTGGGGTAGGCTATGCCCTGTCCGGTGGCCGGGCAGTGGTGGAACTCATGTACTGCGACTTCATGGGCCGGGCCGGAGACGAAATTTTCAACCAAGCCTCCAAATGGCAGGCCATGTCCGCAGGGCTTCTCAAGATGCCCCTCACCATCCGGGTTTCGGTGGGGAACAAGTACGGCGCCCAGCACAGCCAGGATTGGGCGGCCCTCACGGCCCACATCCCTGGGTTGAAAGCCTATTTCCCTGCCACTCCTTATGATGCCAAAGGCATGCTCAACCTCGCCCTTCGCTCAAGCGACCCGGTGATCTTCTTTGAAAGCCAGCTCCTCTACGACATGAGCGAACAGTTTGAGCAGGGAGGTGTTCCCGAGGGCTATTACGAGATACCCGAGGGAGAGCCGGCCATACGCAGGCAGGGAAAAGACCTCACCATTGCGACCCTGGGGGCCACGCTGTATAAAGCCATGGACACGGCGAAAAAACTCGAAACCGATTATGGCCTTTCTATAGAAGTAATAGACTTGCGTTTTATTAACCCATTGTGTTATAATACGCTTATTGAGTCGGTGAAGAAGACTGGAAAAATAGTCCTTGTGAGCGATGCGGCAGAACGGGGGTCTTTCCTCCACACGGTCGCCAGTAACATCCAGACCTTCGCCTTTGATTACCTCGATGCCCCGGTTACGGTGGTCGGAAGCCGAAACTGGATAACCCCGGCGGCGGAAATGGAACAGCTCTACTTCCCTCAAGTAGACTGGATCATTGATGCCATCCATGAACGGGTTCTGCCCCTTAAAGGGTATCACCCCGTTACAGTGCAGACCACCCTGGATTTGATGCGGAGAAACCGGATGGGAGTCTAACGAATAAAAGGAAGGAATCAGTATGGAATCAGTTGAGTACGCAGGCATTGCGACTATTATCAGGGGACTCTGGATCAATACCTCAGGATGCCCCTGGGTTGTTATGTCAAGCCCCTCCCAAGCGGAAGCAGTACCACCGGAAGCGTTTGTGATCGATATTGGCCCTGCATTGCGGGAAGATACAAGCATTAATGATGATATCGCCGCGAAAATATTCCGGGAAGCCTACACTGCGTGGGAATTCGAAAAAGCCCCTGGTGGGGTTGAAGCGGCAGTGCAAACTGGAGCCATAAGGAAACAGCCTTCTTGCGTGGCGGTAAAGAACCGCGATACGGTCCTTGCCTTGTATTGGATAGACCGGGATTTTGATGCTGCCAAAAAACGAACGAGCGATAAAAACGCCGCTCTTTTTGAAGAAAAAGTGCCCCATACCTCGATAATGAACTATAAGTACATCCCGGGGATAAACGCGGCTCAACGGGCCGATGTGGTAAAGAACAAGATAGCCCTGGTAACCGGCGGGGCCCAGGGTATCGGACAAGAAATAGTCCGGAGCTTGGCCACCTCCGGGGCCTTGGTTTTTATCGCTGATCTCAACCTGCAAGGGGCGGAACAACAGGCCCAGGCCATCAATACCGCCTGCAAGCGGACTGCGGCGATTCCCGTGCAGGTGAATGTTTCCGACGAAGCATCGGTTCAGGAGCTTTTTGAATTGGTGGTGAAAACCGCCGGGGGCTTGGATATTTGTATCAGCAACGCCGGGGTACTCAAGGCCGGAAGCGTTCTGGAACAGAACCTTGATGATTTTAAGTTCGTTACCGATGTCAATTACACGGGGTTCTTCCTGGTATCAAAATACGCAGCCCTGCTGTTTCGGCGGCAGCACCGGACCGCCCGTGCCTGGAAGACCGACATCATCCAGATCAATTCCAAATCGGGCCTTGAGGGATCAAACAAAAACGGCGCCTATTCAGGGGGGAAATTCGGCGGTTTAGGACTGGTCGCGAGTTTTGCCCTGGAACTGGTGGAGTACAACATCAAGGTGAACGCGGTCTGTCCTGGCAACTTCTTTGACGGCCCCCTCTGGTCAGACCCAGAAAAGGGCCTGTTCATCCAGTACCTCAGAGCCGGTAAAGTACCGGGAGCCAGGCATGTCACCGATGTAAAAGCCTATTATGAAGCCAAGGTCCCCATGAAACGGGGCTGCACCGGCGCCGATGTGATGCGGGCCATCTACTACATCATCGAGCAGGAGTATGAAACCGGTCAGGCAGTCCCCGTTACCGGCGGGCAGGTGATGTTACACTAAGTTTGGACAATGATAAGATCACCAACAAGATGAGCGCCCCTTGCCATGACAGGGACAAAACCCCAGCCCAGGCGGAAATGCTTTACAACCGCCTCACCAAACGGTTCAGGCACCTGAAAAAATGGGCCAGGCGTATCGGAACCGACGCGTTTCGCCTCTATGACCGGGACATCCCGGAGATTCCCCTGGTCCTTGACCGCTATGGGGAGGGAGTTTCCGGTGCCTTGTACGAACGACCCTACGAAAAAGACGAGACTGAGGAACAGCGCTGGCTTCATGCTATGACCGAGGCTACTGCTGCCGCCCTGGAAATCCCCATAAGCCAGGTGTTCCTCAAACAGCGGCAACGGCAACGGGGTGCAACCCAGTACGATAAACTCCGGGACCGGCATTTCACCCAAGACGTCCATGAAGGGGGCCTGAGCTTTCGGGTGAACCTTTCGGACTACCTTGATACCGGCCTATTTCTCGACACCCGCAAGATGCGGACCTTGATCCGCGCCGAAGCAGGGGGCAAAAAAGTCCTCAACCTCTTCTGTTATACTGCCGCGTTTTCAGTATACGCCGCCGCTGGTGGAGCTACAGAAGTTGATTCGGTGGACCTCTCCAACACCTACCTGGACTGGGCCGTGGTCAACTTTGCGCTTAATCACCTTGAGGCCCGTACTCCTGATGCGGTTTTAGCCCATGCACACCGGAACCTCCCACCTTTCAGACTTATCAGAGCGGAGGTACTTCGCTTCTTGTCCGAAGCAGCCCAGGCCCGGCGTTCCTGGGACCTCATCATCCTCGATCCCCCCCGTTTTTCCAATTCAAAAAAGATGACCACCACCTTGGACATACAACGGGATCACCAGGCACTCATCTCCCAGTGCCTCAAGCTACTCACCCCCGGGGGCACACTCTGGTTCCGCGTCAATGCCCGTCATTTCCACCTCAGCGCCAGCGCTTTCCCAGGTGTGAATATCCAGGACCTGCAAGCCCAAACGACCGATGAGGATTTTAAAGGAAAGCGGATGCTACCGTGCTTTACCTTGAAGGTATAGCGCGAAAATTCCCAATCCTAGTGAAAATCATAACTACCACATTGCATATACAATCAAATCAAGCCACAGTTTCCATAACAAAAGGACTTTTACCCCGGTAATCCACGCAAAACCCAATTTTAGAGTAATTAGAGTCTGTCTATAAAGTCGAGAGTTTTCCCAAAACCACCCCAAAGCACTGTATAAATTTAATCAAATTTACCGCATATATTATTTTTGATACATTATTGCATACACCATTACA
>JAITQK010000030.1 GCA_031288975.1 Treponema sp.
AGCGGTATTATGACCGGTCTGACCTTGGTGTGTTTATCTGAATTTGTACCTAAGCTGAAACTCTACGAACTCTGGACCGCAATACAACAATAACGCTTTCAAAGCAATACCGTTTACAACACAAAGACTCGCCATTAGGCGGGTCTTTTTTTTGGCGTACTCAGCACTAAGAATAATTTTACTGCACAATTCCCTTGCCGAAACGAGGATACCACTCCTGCGGCAGCGGATTCCGCGGATGGATTTTTCAGCGCCCCTGATCAGCGGAAATACCCAGTAGCTTAAAGCCCTTCAACGCCAATGCGTTGTAGGTGCCTAAAGAAGTTATTGAAACAGATGAGTTATACCGCATCGCAACATACTTTGTAGATCACCACCCAAATATTTTGGAATACCTTACTATTGAGAGGCCATTTCCTCTAACTCCCCTTGCACCAGCCCCCGCAGTTCCTCAGCAGCCTTGGCAGCCTCCACCAAGTGGCTTTCTTTTTCACCCCGGCGTTTCACCTCAACCTTGGGGACCTCCAGGGCCAGGTTCTTATCCCCCACCACTACACGGTAGGGAATGCCGATGAGGTCCGCATCCTTAAACTTGACCCCCGGCCGTTCGTTCCGGTCGTCCAGGAGTACCTCCACACCGGTCTTTTCCAGCGCTGCTGCCAGCTCGTCCGCAAGGGCTTGCACTGCCCCTTCGTATTTGATGGGGATGATGATAACATGATAGGGCGCGATAGTCAAGGGCCAGATGATGCCGTCATCGTCGTGGTGTTCTTCGATCACCGAGGCAAGGGTCCGGTCAAGGCCAATACCGTAAGTCCCCATGAGGGGGAGGTGGCTCTTGCCGTTTTCATCCAAATAGCTTACGTTCATGGACCGGGTGTACTTATAGCCCAGCTTGAAGATATGCCCCAGTTCATTGCCCTTCTTCTCGTAGAGTTCCCCACCGCACAGGGCGCAACGGTCCCCGGCCTTCACGGTGCGCACATCCGCCACCATCCAGGATTGAAAGTCCCGGCCATAGACAACGTGGGCGTAGTGGAGGTCCTGGGCCAAAGCGCCAGTAACCCCGTCGTTCATGGCAGTAACGGTTTCGTCAACGATGATGGGAATCCCCGAAAGGCCCACAGGCCCGGCGAAGCCCACAGGCGCATTGGTAAGGCGCACCACGTCGCTGTCAGCGGCAAGCGCCACTTCCGACGCCTTGAGGAGCGCGGCGAGTTTTATCTCGTTTACCTCCAGGTCTCCCCGGATGGCCACGGCGAAAAAGGCTTCAGGATACACTTCAGGAGCCTCCGGCGCCGGCTTCCGCTTTGCAAGCTGGGATCCCCCGGGGGCGGCGGAAAGGTCCAGCTCCACGTTGATGGCCCGGTATATGAGGGTCTTGATGAAGCGCTTGGCATCGGTCTTGAGGAAGGCACAGAGTTCGTCAATGGTCTTGACCTGGGGGGTATCGATTTTTTCAAGCGCCGGCATGGAAGCTTCAAGGGAACTCGGGGCGGTGAAGTCCGGTTTACAGCCCGCCTTTTCCACATTGGCGGCGTAAGCACAGTCCTTACAGAGGATGAGGGTATTGTCCCCGATTTCGCTTTCCACCATGAATTCTTCGGAATCGCTGCCCCCCATGGCCCCGGAGTCTGCCCGCACAGGGATGACCGAAAGGCCGCAGCGTTGGAAGATCCGCCGGTAGGCCCGGCCCATGGCCTTATAGGTTTCGTCCAGGCTGGCCTCATCAGTATGGTAGGAATAGGCGTCCTTCATGACGAACTCCCGTCCCCGCATGACCCCGTACCGGGGCCGGATTTCGTCCCGGTATTTGGTGTTGATCTGGTATATGGACAGAGGAAGCTGGCGATAACTGGATAATTCGTCCCTGACAAGACTGGTAACCGCCTCTTCCGCAGTAGGGGAAACCACGAAGTCCGCCCCAAGGCGGTTCTTCACCCTGAGCATGGCCTCGCCCATAGCTTCCCAGCGCCCCGATTCCTTCCAGAGTTCAGCAGGCACCACCACGGTGGGCTTTATTTCGAGGGAACCGGTGGCGTCCATCTCCTCCCGGATAATCGTTTCCACCTTTCTGAAGGCCCTCAGCCCCAGGGGAAGATACGCAAAGAGACCGTTTGCCAGCTTCCGGAGCATACCGGAACGAAACATAAGGCGATGACTAACGATCACCGCGTCGGCGGGAACTTCCCGCAGGGTGGGGATAAATGTTTTGGTAACCTTCATGGAGGAAAGCATACCCCAGAGAAGGGGCTTTATCAAGAGGTACCGTACCAGTATCAGAAATTTAATCAAAAATTCGTTTTTTTCAGTACTGAGGGGAGATGCGGGTCTATCTGGTTGACAAGCCTAAAAAAGCGGTATATCGTATAACCGAACCCGCAGCCTTGAGGCAGCGGTAAGTTCATAGACTTTCCTGCTCCACAGGCTTTTACCTGTTTGGGCTAACCGGATTCAGCGGTAAAAAATGCCGGTAAACCGGATTCATCTTAATTATAAGGAGACGTTGAAGTGCCCTGCGGAAGAAAACGCAAACTAAGAAAAATTGCAACCCATAAACGCAAAAAGAAGCTTAGAAAGAATCGACATAAGAACAAATAGGTAGCGTATAACGATAATCGGTATTCCGGATGTTTTTAGGGGCATCCGGAATAGTTCTCTGGTCTAGTTGCGGCTTGTTCCGGGACAGGTGTTTGTTTAATTGCACAAAACCGTGTGCTTAAAAAGGATGTATTAATGTTTTCCCCTTTCCTGATATATTTCTTTTTAGATGCATGAACGTGAACTACCCCATATTCATGAGCCTCAGGAGCTTCGCAGACTGAGTTATGGTGCGTTAAACCGGTTGGCTGTTGAAATTCGGGAAACTATTGTGGCAACGGTGAGTAAGAACGGGGGGCACCTGGCCTCTAACCTGGGCGTGGTGGAGCTTACCATCGCCTTGCACCGGGTGTTTGATTCACCTCAGGATAAGATAGTCTGGGATGTGGGGCATCAATGCTATACCCACAAGCTGCTGACCGGTCGTTATGACGTGTTTCCCACCCTCCGCCAATCTGGCGGGCTGGCGGGGTTCCCGAAACACGCTGAAAGCCCCCACGATGCCTTTGATACGGGACACGCCTCTACTTCGATTTCAGCGGCCCTGGGCTTGCTTGTAGGGGAACGGCTCAAGGGGGGAACGGGCCGGGTCGTTGTGGTTATTGGGGACGGTGCCCTGACCGGCGGGCTTGCCTATGAAGCCCTGTCCCATGCGGGCCAGCTCGGATTGCCCCTGATAGTTATCCTCAATGACAATAAGATGTCTATAAGCCCCAATGTGGGAGGGCTTTCCAAATATTTAAGCCGCCTCTCCATGAAGGCCCGGTATCAAAGTTTTCGCCGTAAATTCGATGCCATGGCCCAACGCTTGCCCTTTATCGGGGATGTCTTTTTCGATCTGGTTGTCCGCTTGAAACGGGCGGTCAAGGCTGTCTTCTATACCGACAACTTCTTTGTGGACCTGGGCTTTGAGTATGTGGGACCGATTGAGGGGCATCAGATTCAGGGGCTTGAGCGGGTGCTCCAGGATGTGCGGAAGCTGGACCGGCCTGTGGTGGTCCACGTGATTACCCGGAAGGGTAAGGGGTACTGCTTTGCCGAGCAGGATCCCGGCACGTATCACGGGGTTTCTTCTTTTTCAGTAAGTACCGGTCTAGGCTCTGGCGGGGCGGCCAGGACGCCCCAGGGAAACACGTTTTTTACTGAAGTCTTTGGCAGGGCGCTCCTGGATGCAGGGTCCCGGGATGAACGGGTAACGGCGATCACCGCGGCTATGGAAAAGGGAACCGGGCTTTCCCCTTTCAAGGCGGCTTTTCCCCAGCGCTTCTTTGATGTGGGCATTGCCGAAGAACATGCAGTTACCTTTGCTGCAGGATTGGCTGCCCAGGGGCTGCGTCCGGTGGTGGCTATTTATTCTACCTTCATACAGCGAGCCGTGGATCAGATCATCCACGATACGGCCCTGCAACACCTGCCCGTAATCTTTGCCCTGGACCGGGCGGGGTTTGTAAGTGATGACGGAGAAACCCATCAGGGCCTCTTTGATATCAGTCTTTTCCGTCCGGTCCCAAACCTGACCATTCTGGCGCCGGCAAGCGCCGGGGAACTTGTCCTCATGCTGGATTGGTCCCTGGCAGACCCGGCTGGACGGGTCTCTGGACCTGGAGGTGTAGGGCCTATCATAATCCGTTACCCCAAAGCCCTGTGTCCTCTGGAGTTACCGGCCTGCGCCGCACCCTTGGAACAAGGCCGGGGGGTCTTTGTCCGGCAACAGGACGCCCCCTGCTGCTTGGCTTTTACCGGTAGCCTCTACCCCCAGGTTCTGGATGCGGCGGATCGGCTTGCCGCCCAGGGGCTAGGTGCGGACCTGTACAATCTGCGTTTTCTCAAGCCTCTGGATGAGGATTACCTTGGGGCTATTATGAATCGCTATAAAATGATGATCTTTATTGAAGAGGGGAGTCGTGCCGGAGGAATTGGGGAATATGCGGCGGAACTTGCGCTGAGGCGGCACTGTACGGCCCAGGTCCTCATCCTGGGGGTTCCTGATACCTTTGTTTCCCAGGGGAAGCGGGAGGAACTCCTCCATTTAAACGGCCTTGACGGGGAGGGAATTGCCGCCAGGGTCCTGGGTTTCCGTTGTTCGTAGTGGGGGAACTTTGGAAAATTGCCTCTGGTTCAGCTTGCGAAAATCCTCGCTTCAGGCTATTTTTAAAATAGAAGGTACAAGGTGCAATGGTTTCAGTGGATTACCACATTTTATGATATGATTCGTCCCGTCTTTGATGTGGCGATTCTGGCGTTTCTGCTTTATAAAACCTACGACCTCCTGGTAAAAACCCAGGCGGTACAGATGGTGAAGGGCGCGGGGTTCCTGGCCCTGGTGTACGGTCTTGCGGTTTTATTTAAATTAACCACCCTCCAGTGGGTCCTCAATATCCTGGCCCCAGGGTTGTTCGTTGCAGTGGCCATCATCTTTCAGCCTGAACTGCGCAAGATCATCCTCAGACTGGGCCAGAGCGAATTGTTCCGGCCTGACAGCAAACCCCGCCTCGGCCAGCTTGAGGCTGTGGTAACCGCAGCGGAAATCCTGTCTCAGCAGCGCCGAGGGGCCTTGGTGGTGTTTCCCCGGCGGGTCAATATCAAGAGCATCATCGAGACCGGAACCCGGCTGAACGCGGAAATTTCCTCAACCCTCATCGTTACGGTCTTCGAATTTGACGGCCCACTCCATGATGGGGCCATGATTGTCCAGAACGGACGGATCGCCGCGGCAGGGTGTTTTCTCCCCCTTTCTGAACAGCAGGATATTAAAAAGAGCTTTGGTACCCGGCATCGGGCTTCCCTAGGTATGTCCGAACAATCCGACGCAGTGGTCCTGGTGGTTTCTGAGGAAACCGGCGCCATCAGCATCGCCTTTGATGGGAAGCTGTTCTATGATCTTTCATCCCTTGAGGCGACCCGGAAGCTCCGGGAACTCCTGGATCGGGGGGTACGGAGCGGAGAGCTTGAACCGAATACCCTGTCCCTGAACGCCCCGATAGCGGCGTCCCTGGAAACCGCTGCTGCTGAACCTTCATCGGAGACATAATGGAAAAGATATGGCCCTTGAACACACGAAAATTACTGGCCAAGACAGCGGAGAACTGGCCTGCAAAAGTGCTTTCCGTTGCCCTAGCCATACTCCTGGTGGTGTTTCGACGGATGAGTATCGTGGAAGAACGCTTCTTTTCGGTACCCCTCATCGTCCAGACCGAGAGTAATCTAATACCTGCCAGTGTCTATACCCGGATGATCCGCGTCAGTGTCCGGGGGGATCCTGCAGGTATCCGTTCGATGCTGGAAAGCGATATTGAAGCCTATATTGACCTCAAGGGCAAGGGCAAGGGAACATACCGGGTACCGGTACAGATCCGCAACAACGGCACGGCTTTGGGGGGAGAACCGCTGGAAATACAGGTGGAGCCTCTGGAGATATCCGTAGTCCTTGATTATAAAATAAGTAAATATGTCCCCTTGGCGGTGAATACCCAGGGTTCTCCTAAACAGGGCTATGCATTGATTTCCTATACACTGAGGCCCGCCCAGGTGATCATTGACGGCCCATCGGACTTGATGAGCGGTATTGCGGAGTTCTATACTGATGTTATTGACCTTGAGGGCAAGAGTGAGGATTTTTCCGTGATGGTGAGTATCCTGAACCGGGACCCCCTGGTGGTCATCCGGGGAGAGGGGCTTACCGAATTCCACGGGATTATCAAAGAGATCCTGATGGTGGGTAATTTCGACAACCTGCCCATCACGGTACAGGGCCTCAAGACAGGGTGGATCGCGGAATTGGAAACCCAGCGTGGGAGTGTGCGCCTTGAGGGAAACCGGCAGGTGCTTGAAACCTATGTGCCCCCGCCGGACCTGCTTGCGCTGGATTGTTCGGCCCTGACGCAGCCGGGAACCTATCAGGTACCGGTATCAGTGCGTCTTTCCCCAAGTCTGAGGATGCTACGGCAGGAGCCTGAAACCGTTACGGTGCATATCAGGAACCGCGCTGGTGGGGAGCCAGGCCCATGATCATCGGTATTGGCGTGGATCTGGTCCAGGTACACCGTATGGAACGGTGGCGGACCAACCCCAGGCTTCTGGAACGTTTTTTCCATCCCGATGAACTGGCCATTGCCCTGTCCAAGGGGGGAGGCGTGAATCAGTCCCTGGCAGCCCGTTTTGCCGCCAAGGAAGCCTTTGGAAAGGCCCTGGGGATCGGGCTTGTAGGACTGGCGCTCAAGGATATTCAAGTGGTAAGCCACCCCAATGGCCGGCCTGAACTGGCAGTTTCGGGTACTGCTCTCAGGGCTTTTAAAGAGAGCGGTGCCAATAGGATTCACCTTTCCCTTACCCATGAGCGGGATAATGCCATCGCGCTGGTGGTAATGGAGCGGTTGGAGTGTGAATCGTGAGGAAAGGCTTTTTCATTCCAGGATTCACAGGTTATACAGTTTACAGGTTATAAGGATGTACTATGGCTGAAGATCGGGAAATAAAAATATCGTTTGTCTCAAAGGAGGAAATTCTCTGTCCTGCCTGTTGGAATGTGTTTCATCGTGAGGAACTCCACTCCGGCAGCGGACGGCTCATCGCAGGGGAGATTACCGAGGAACTCCAGCGGCTCTATGAACCTTCTGCACGGTATGGGGATATCTACCCGCTGGCGTATCAGGCTACGGTGTGCCCTGAATGCTGGTTCGCCTCAATGGATAAGGATTTTTCTCTGTTACCTGAGACAGCCCGGGACCAGGTTATGGAGGATCGGCAGAAACGGATCAACGAGACGAAACTCATCTTTCCTTCAGTTGATTTTCATGAGAACCGGGGTCTGGTTTCCGGCACGGCCTCCCAGTACCTCACGCTCCGTTGTTATGACTATTTCAACAAAGACGTCTCTCCCACCATGAAGCAGGGGATCACCAGTTTGCGAACCAGTTGGCTGCTGGAGCATCTGCATGTTAAATATCCTGAAGAGCATTACGATTGGCTGGCCCGGATTTTTAAAAAGAAGGCCCTCTTTTTTTATAGCGAAGCCTTTAAGCGGGAACAGTCAGGCCAGGAATCCTTTGGGGGGATTAAGAGTTTTGGCCCTGATACGGATAAAAATTACGGGTACGAAGGGGGGCTGTATGTGCTGGCCCTACTCCAGCTTGAATACGGTTCAACGAGTGATTCCGAAGTGCGGAACGCCGCATTGCAGGACGCGAAACGGACCATTGCAAAGGTCTTTGGTCTGGGAAAATCTTCCAAAAACAGACCTGGTCCCCTTTTGGAGCATGCCCGGAATGTCTATAACCGGATCAACAAAGAACTGAACGAGATGGATGAATGAATGTCAGGCTCCGTATCGCCTATGATGGTACTGGTTTTTGCGGGTGGCAGCGTCAGGAAAAGCACGGCATCGTAAACGGCCGCACTGTTCAGGGGACCCTTGAATCAGCCCTGGAACGGCTCCACAAAAAAAAGACACCCCTCACCGGAGCGGGAAGAACCGATGCTGGGGTTCACGCCGCAGGCCAGGTGGCCCATTTCCATACGGATATACGAAACATCGCCCCTGAACGCTTTGTTCCCGCCCTGAACAGCCTCCTCCCCCAGGACATCCGGGTGCTGGAGGCCCTGGAAACCTACCCTGCGTTTCATGCCCGTTTTGACGCCGCATCCAGGACCTACCGGTACCACCTTATCTGTGGCCGCCATGGACTCCCCCAGGAACTCCGCTATGGGCTTCAGTTGTGGCGCCGTCCCCGGCTTGACCGCCTGAATCAGTACACCTGCCTGCTCCACGGAGAGCGGGACTGTTCTATCTTTGCCGGAACCCGGGACCCCAGCATATCCCGGAGCCGGTATATTTTTCATGCCGGCTTTTTTGTGCAGGGGGATACCCTGATTTTTGAGATCACTGCCAACGCCTTTCTATGGAAGATGGTCCGTTCCATCATGGGGACCCTGCTCCACTACGAGGAACGGGGACTGAGTCCCCAGGATTTCAAGGCTATTATCGAATCCCGGGACCGGAGCCTCGCCGGTCCCACTGCGCCGGCAGCAGGACTTTCCCTCTGGAAGGTAGCTTACTACCGAAAAGACCAGTATACCCTTTGATTAACAGAGACTAATACGCTACAATAATCTCAGGGGCGGAAACGAGAATTCCGCCTTAAGAGGTTGAGTCATGCTATTTTCATACGAATTTACAAACCTGCTCGTCCAGATACTTAGTTCCTGGGAGGTCATCGCAGTAACGCTGGTTCTGGTAGTGTATTATTCCCTGGTCTCCTATGTCGTCCGAGGCCACCGCCGGCCAAGCGCGCCGGTAGTGCCCAAAACGCCCAGGCCAAAGAGGATACCAAAGGAAAAGAAGGCCCCTCCTAAACCTGCTGATGAGGATGAGGACCTGGAAATGCAGGAAGCCTAGCGCCGACTGTCAGTTTGCCCTTCCAGAGCCGGTTACTTATCTTCCGCAGGGTCTTATGGGTGAGGAGGTATGTTATCACCCTTTTGGCCTCATCCTCAGACCAATGGAGGGTTTCAGCCTGGGCCAGCACCGCAGCAGCCTCAATAAGGGTATAGCGTCGGCGGTTTCTCTGGAAAAAGCTGGTGATGCTCTCCGTTTCCCGGAGCTCCGTTGTGGCCCTTCCTTCGCATACATCGCAGCAGCCTGATGGAGGACTATCCCCAGGGCCATTATAATTGAGGAGTCTCAGGAGCGCCTCTCGTCGGCAGGCAGTGGTGTTGCGGGCATAATCCAGCAATGCTGCAAGCCGGATCCGTTCAGCGCCGGATGGTACCCGTTGGAGGCGCCGCTCATCATCAGGACCCCAGAGCAGTATGGCCTTTGAAGGAAGGCCGTCCCTACCAGCCCGGCCCGATTCCTGGAGATAGGCTTCCACCGAAGGCGGGCAGTCCCGGTGTATCACGGTCCGTATATCCCCCTTATCAACCCCCATCCCATAGGCACAGGTGGCGATCAATATGCCCTGTTGCTTATGAAAAAACCAGCGCTCCACATCGGTTTTTTCTTCCCTGCTCAGACCAGCATGATAAAACCGGATCTCCCGATCTGCCAACTCATTTCTGAGGTAGCGGGCGAGTTTTTCCGTCCCCAACCGTGAGGAACAAAAGACAAGGCCAGGACGGGGGTGTTTGAGGAGCAGGTCCCGGGCCGCCAAGTCCCGGAGTATGCAACCCTGGGCCGCAAAGCTGATATTACTCCGGTCCGGGTTTCCGATGATCCGGTGGGCCCCCTGGCCGCCAAACAGGTAGTGTTCTATTTTTTCCAACACCGGCGCCGATGCCGTGGCAGTGAAGGCGCTTATCAGGGGCACCTCAGCGCCCGCCGTGTTCCTGGTGGCATTGATGATCTCCCCAATCCGCAGATAACTGGGCCTGAAACTTTCTCCCCATTCACTGACACAATGGGCCTCGTCAATCACCACATGCACAATACCCAGGGTATGCAGATTTTCCATTACCCCCGCGCTCAGGAGCACCTCGGGGTTGGCAATGATGAAGCGGCTCTGCCCGGAGCGCAGCCGTTCCCAGATACCCTTCCGTTCTTCCTTGCTTTGTCCTCCACGGAGTATGACCGGTACAAGCCCCTGTTCCTGTAAACGCCGTTCCTGGTCTGCCATCAGTGAGAGGATAGGGTAAATCACCAAGGTAGGCCCTGCCAGCAGCATGGCCGGAAGCTGGAAGCAGAGGGACTTTCCCGCGCCTGTGGGCAGGATGATGATCTGCCGGCCCACACTTCCCCGGTCCTGGATCTCGTCCTCCCCTTGCTCTGCATCATCCGCCAGATTACCTGGGGACGTTTCCCCTGGTACTACCGGCCAGCGGATAGGAATCCCCGCCGCCTCAGCCGCTTCCAGGAT
>JAITQK010000066.1 GCA_031288975.1 Treponema sp.
GGGTTTCTGTTGCCATGGTTTTCTCCTTACTCTCAGTCTACTCCACTTTCTCTCCGCCTGTCAAACCCCTGCAAAAAAGACGCGTGGTCTGGGTGAACACGTTCGCCACAAACCACACGCCTTCTCTGTGCGCTGCCATAATGGTACGCTTTGCTTTCTCAAATACCTAAGACAAAAAGGTGTTAGCCCTCGATACCGTTTTTTTGTCTTTCGACAATAGGTTAAGCGGTATGGTAAAGGAAGATTAACCACTAAGTTACACGAAGTTGCACAAAGTATTCCTTTCTCTAGTTTACGTTGCGATACTTTGAGGTGTTTTTTCTTCTTAATCGGTTGTCATTGCTTTATGTACGGGTAAAAACACTTTATTGAGGCCTGTGGATGCCTCATTGTCTTCTGAGAATAGGTCATTGTCTTCTGAGAATGGGTCATTGTCTTCTAACAATGGGTCATTGTCTTCTAAGAATGGGTCATTGTCTTCTAAGAATGGGTCATTGTCTTCTGAGAATGGGTCATTGTCTTCTAAGAATGGGTCATTGTCTTCTAAGAATGGGTCATTGTCTTCTAAGAATGGGTCATTGTCTCCAGACAACGGGTCATTGTCTTCTGAGAATAGGTCATTGTCTTCTGAGAATAGGTCATTGTCTTGAGACAATAGGTCATTGTCTTTAGACAATAGGTCATTGTCTTTAGACAATGGGTCATTGTCTCCAGACAATAGGTCATTGTCTCCAGACAATGGGTCATTGTCTTTAGACAACGGGTCATTGTCTTTAGACAACGGGTCATTGTCTTTAGACAATGGGTCATTGTCTTTAGACAACGGGTCATTGTCTCCAGACAATGGGTCATTGTCTTTAGACAACGGGTCATTGTCTTTAGACAACGGGTCATTGTCTTTAGACAACGGGTCATTGTCTTTAGACAACGGGTCATTGTCTTGAGACAATAGGTCATTGTCTTGAGACAATAGGTCATTGTCTTGAGACAATAGGTCATCCATAGGTGTAAATGGGGCATCCACAGGTGTAAATGAAGCATCCAGAGGCCAATATACGGCGTCTTAGCCCAGTATGAGCATAAGAATGTATGGGATGGGAGTATTGTTCGTCGTGTGCAGACTGGCCACATACAGGTCCGCCTATTACTCACGCACCTTACACACAAGAAGAAGACAGTCCGCGAATTACGCGAATTAACGCGAATTAACGCCAAGCAATCTTGTCTTATTCGTGAAAATTAGTGTAATTCGTGGTCTCTTTTCTTCGTCTTTCGGCATCATGCGTACCATGCTGAAACGTTGACGGGCAGGTGGCATAGGCTATGATTAGGGTGAACGGTGGAGTTCTTCCTGAATGACACCGGGGAAGAAATCTAGGTCTTGAGACAATGGGTCATTATCCTTCGACTTTGTGCTACTTTGTGGTTGATTTTGTTCTTAATCTGTTGACATTGATAGTCTAACGGTAATGGATACCGTGATTAGGGGATGAGGCAAGGACCTGCTCACATAACGCAAGTCCTCGTTCCTCATTCCCCCTAAAACACCCCGTCCTCAAAGCGCTGTTTCTTTACATAAAAAAGCTTGGGGGGCTATAAGCCCCCCAAGCCTCCCGCCTCATGTTTATATGCCGGCCCTCCCGTGCTGCTGCTCCATGCCCCCTGCCGTCCCGGCTTGGTGGGGGCATGTTGCCGCAGCTACTGTGCTGGGCCTAACTCATAAACCGGGGCGGGCTAGGCGGAAACCGAGGCTGTTGTACCGGAGAGACGGGGTGCTGCTGTTCCGTAACGCCGAGCGCAGGTACTGGCCGCTGTTGTTCCAGCCCCCGCCGCGTTCAACGCGGTACGTGCCCGAGGACGCGCCCAAGGGATCAGTCTGAGCGCCGCTCGAATAACTCCCATACCAATCCCAGCACCACTCCCAGACATTGCCGTGTAGGTCGTACAAGCCCCACGCATTCGCCGCAAAACTACCCACCGGCGCAGTATTTACATACCCATCCCGTATATTGACGATAGTCCAGTCAGGATTTCTTTCTTTTGCAGTTAGATCCGCTACATTCGCTTTCCCTGCCAGCGATTCCGCCGTGGACCCGCTATTATACGCCGTCGTTGTTCCCGCACGGCAGGCGTATTCCCATTCAGCTTCAGTGGGCAACCGGTAGCCATTGGTGTTCCGGTTCCACGTTACATTAGTGCCAGACACCGTATACGCAGGCGTCAAGCCTTCCTTGCGGCTCCGGGCGTTGCAGTATTCCACCGCCTCAAACCAGCTTACCTGCTCTACCGGCAGGTTGTCGCCCTTGAAAGAGCTGGGATTCTTCCCCATAAGCGCCGCGTATTCCTTCTGCGTTACCTCGTACTTCCCCATATAGAAAGAACTCACCGTTACCCGATGCTGAGTTTCATCACTATCCCGCCCCGTCTCCGACGCCAGACTTCCCATCATAAACGTCCCGCCGTTGATCCGCACCATGTCGTTGGGGACATTCGGCACAGCGGCGACAGTCAGTACCGTTACCACCGGCGACTTCCCGCTCTCCTCACTCCCCCTCACTGTAGACACCCAGAAGTAATAGGTTGTCCCGCTTGCCATACCCGTTACGTCCATGGATGTTCCGGTTGCCAGATTCCCCAAGGTACTCGCACGGGCTGGATCATTCTGCGTGTTGTAATAGACCTTGTAATTCACCCCAGACCCTGCGCTGTCCCAGTTCAGCGTTACACGGTCCGTGCCCGAGGTTCCCGCCCGCACATTCCGGGGAGCCTGGGGAGCTTGGGGCGCCATTACCACCCGCGCTGGCGCTGGTTGTGGAGCAGGCGCTGGCTGGGGCGCGGTCTCGCCCAGATACACGCTTCCAAAGAACTGGTTGTACACGGCGGGGATCTGTTCCCGGTTGCTGGCACTGGATACATCAGCGCCGGTACGTCGGAACACTTCGCTTACCTCAAGCCCAGGTGTTCCCAGATGCTTGAGCAGTTGGCTGGTAAACAGACCGTTCCGTCCGGTGCCGTCTGCAGCGGTTTTCCCTGCGCTGGTGGCATATACCACGATGCTGTCCGCTGGCTGACTCCCTATCACCTGTAAACCCCTCGTCCCGGTCCTGCCCCAGCTAAAGGGATTGTCCCGACACGCATCCAGCACCACGATGTTGAGGGCGTTCCCCGCGGCGTTCAGTTCGTCCAGCACCGCCTGTACGTGCAGCGCCTTGGTACGAAGGAACGACTCAGCTTTGATGTCCGCGTACACCGGGATCAGGTAGTTCTGCCCATTGGACTGCACCCCATGCCCGGCATAGAAGAAAAAGCCGTAGGCGCTGTTACTGGCGCTCAGGCGGTTCTTCATGCGGATTACCGCGTTTTCCATACGGTCAAGGTTGCCGTCCAGCACTTTGTCCACCTGAAACCCCAGCCGCTGTAGGGTTGTGGCTATATCATTGGCGTCATTCACCGGGTTATTGAGCCGGGTAACGCTGGTATATGCCGCGTTCCCGATAACCAGGGCATATTTCTGCTGCGCCGATAGCACCCAGAGGGGGAAACATGCCAGGGCCAGGAAAACCAAAAAAGTCTTGAGTGAAGTCATAGAATACTCCTTCTTAGTATGATAATTCCAGTATACCACAGCAATTCAGAAGAAGAAAACCACTAAGTTACACGAAGTCGCACAAAGTTTTTTTTTCCTTTGTGAAACTTAGTGATACTTTGTGGTTTATTATTCGCTTTCAGAGTAAATGCCGCCGCCCTGCACCTTCCCCATGGTGGACTTGTCAAAGCTACGGACTTGGGGCACAATACCTGAAAAATCGAAAATACCCGAAAAGAGGAACCATGCATCGTACGTTGACGCTTGAAGAACAAAAGACCCTCCTGGCCAGTGCGCGGGAGACTATCGCCGCCAGGCTGGAAGGGCGGCAGCCCGTATACCCCCAGGAAGGCGTTGGCCTGGCCCAGCCCTGCGGGGCCTTTGTCACCCTCCATATTGGAACAAAGCTCAGGGGCTGTATCGGCAGGATGAGTGCCCCCTGGGGCTTGGAAAAAACAGTACGCCTCATGGCAGCGGCAGCGGCCTTTGAAGACCCCCGGTTTCCTCCCCTCACCGCTGAGGAGTTGGGCCGCTGTCATATCGAAATATCCGCCCTGTCTCCCATGGAACCCTGCGCTGATCCCCGGTCCGTGGAAGTCGGGGTCCACGGTCTCTACCTCACCCACCAGGGCAGGTCCGGGGTGCTGCTCCCCCAGGTCCCGGTTGAACAAGGCTGGGAGCTGGATGCGTACCTGGATTATATCTGTGTTAAAGCCGGGCTGCCGCCCCAGGCTTACGATGAACCAGGGGCACAGCTCTACACCTTTACGGCTACGGTCTTTGGGGAGGATGCGCCATGAACACGGTCCTTACCGAATCTGCGGGCCGTTACGGCTACGACTTCATCACGACTCCCTATCTTCCCCCTGGGGAGGATGAATACTACCTCCGCAACCGCCAACTAGCAACGCTTTACTCACCCACGCGGCAGGAGGGATACCGGCACCTCACTGCTGATGAAATCAAAGTCCTGGAAACTAACCGCAACTCCTGCGCCGCGTGGGAGCATGTCTGGGTGCGGGAGCGTTTTAATCCCCAGTTGATCCAGGATTGTCTCTTTGCAGGACTGGTGAGGATCGGCAACCTGGGCGGGGGCATACTGAGGTATCACGATTACACCCTTCCGGTGGGCATCACCCGCAGCCGCGTCATATCCTGCGACATTGGGGACAATCCCGCGCTCCATGATTGTCATTACCTTTCCCATTACATCATTGGCGACCAGGTCATCCTCAGTTCGATAGATGAAATGGATACCACGAATCATTCAAAGTTCGGCGCCGGGGTCATCAAGGAAGGGGAAGATGAGAGCCTGCGGGTGTGGATTGAGCCGCTGAACGAGGCGGGCGGACGGGGTATCCTGCCCTTTTACGATCTTATCTGTGCTGATGCCTATCTCTGGACTGTGTACCGTGAGGATCGGGAACTCATGGCGGCTTTTAAGGACCTTACCCAGCGTTCAGTTGATGCGCGCCGGGGGTATTACGGGGTGATTGGCCACGGGACCGTGATCAAGCACTGCCTCACCATCAAGGATGTGCAGGTCGGCGACGCGGCCTATATCAAGGGTGCCGGTAAGCTGAAGAACCTCACCATCAAGTCGGACCTTAAAGACCCTACCCAGATTGGTGAAGGGGTAGAACTGGTGAACGGCATTGTCGGGTACGGGTGCCGGGTGTTTTACGGGTGCAAAGCCGTGCGCTTTGTGCTGGGTAATAACTGTAACTTGAAATACGGCGCACGGGTGATTCATTCGATTCTGGGGGATAATTCAACGGTTTCCTGTTGTGAGGTCCTCAATAACCTGGTGTTTCCTGCCCATGAACAGCACCACAACAACTCCTTTCTCATTGCCACCATGATCATGGGCCAATCCAACATGGCTGCCGGCGCCACTGTGGGTTCCAATCACAACAGCCGGGGCAATGACGGGGAAATCATCGCTGGCCGGGGCTTCTGGCCTGGTTTGTCGAGCACGCTGAAACACAACTGCCGCTTCGCCAGTTATACGCTGATTGCCAAGGGAAACTACCCTGCGGAACTGCATATCCCCCTGCCCTTCAGCCTGGTTACCAACAATGCGGATACTACCCGCCGGGAAGTGATGCCTGCTTACTGGTGGCTGCACAACATGTATGCCCTTGAACGGAACAGTTGGAAATTCCGTAACCGCGATAAACGGATCTTCAGGAAACAGCATATTGAAATGGCCTACCTTGCCCCGGATACCGTGGCTGAAATCATCCATGCCCTGGGTTTGCTTGAGGAATGGGCAGGCAGGGTCCAGCTCCCCGCCTGTACTGATGCTGAGGAATTACGCCGCGTGGGGCGGGTCATGCTGGAGGATGAATCCGTTTCCCTCATGGTGGGGAATCGCACGCTGGAACGTTCTGTCCATAAGGTTCGCATCATCAAACCGGCCCAGGGGTACCGGGCCTACCGCGAAATGCTCTGTTACTACGGGGTGAAGACACTGCTGGAATTTCTTGCCCCTCCTGATACAGGGGATTTTAACCGTTTCCAGGAAGCGTACCCCGAACCCATTGCCCTGGGCTGGGTTAATCTCGGAGGGCAGCTCGTGCCTGAAGCAAAGGCCGATGCCCTGCGCGGGGCAATCTGCGATGGAAGGCTTGCCTCATGGGAGGCGATTCATGCTGAATATGAAAGACTGTGGCAGGAATATCCGCTGGACAAGGCCCTCAACGCGCTGCAGGTACTCCGTTTCCTGGAGGCTCCTCACCAGGATAAGGCGACAAACAGCGCCCTGGTGATCAACACCGGGCAATGGAACCGCCTTATCGAGCGCAGCATCAGTATCCGCCGCACTATTGAAGCCCAGGTCTATAAAACCAAACTCAAGGATTACATGGATCCGTTCCGGGGGATTACGTACCGGAACCAGGATGAACAAGCCGCGGTGCTGGGCAACATCGACGATAATCCTTTTGTCATAACAGCGCAGGAAGAAAGCGCACGGTTTTTTGCCCTTGCAGAACAGGGTAAAGGTTAGAGGTTAGCCGTGCTGCGTTTCTTACGATAACGCTCATAGCGTTCTTCACCGACACATTGTTTTGCATAGGCACACCAACTAATGCAGGACTGCATATTATTGTAGGCGATGAATCCACAGGTACAGGGGACCTGCATATCGCAAGAAAACAGGTCAATCTCTGCGCCGCACTGGGGACAGATTCTGGTTTCCAGGGTGGGCGTTCCCCGTATGGATGCTGCGCCGGGGCATTGGTAGGCCGTCAGCATGGGATGTTTTCCGTGCTGTTCTTTTTATCAATGATAGTTCCCTCAATCGAAAGTACCGTTATCTGGCAGGGGATTTTTTTC
This sequence comes from Treponema sp., assembly GCA_031288975.1. Classification (GTDB taxonomy): domain Bacteria; phylum Spirochaetota; class Spirochaetia; order Treponematales; family Breznakiellaceae; genus JAITNP01. The sequence goes on from JAITQK010000066.1 coordinate 6,926, forward strand.
CCTGAGTTGTGCAGCGCACTTGTAACGGCGTATTCGAGACCACCGCAGCAGGGAACCTCCATTCTAACCACGGTGATGGACGCGATGGGGTGAGCGCTGAAAATCGCGGTGAGTTTTTCATGATACGCCGTATTATCAAGTTTAGGACAGCCGATGAGGGTTATTCTGTTGTCTATAAAATCCCGGTGGAAATGAGTATAGGTGTATGCGCAGCAATCGGCGCTCACTAAGAGGTGGGCATTGGTAAAATAGGGCGCTGCTATTGGTACCAGTTTGAGTTGTATGGGCCACTGCCCCGGACTCTGGGTGGTTTCCATCCTGATGGCCCCAACCGGACAGACCGGCAGGCAGTTACCCAGTCCATCACACTGCTCCGTTTGGAGCAGCACCGCTTTGCCCTCCTGGATCCCGATTGCCCCTTCATGACAGGCGGTGACGCATAAGCCGCAGCCGTTACACTGGTCCTGGTCTATGGTGATTATTCGTTTCATATTGAATGTTCTCCTTGATCAGTATCATACGTCATATCACGGTCTGTGTATGTTGCAACGGCAACACCTGCGGTATTATTTGTCCAGAGCATAGAGGGTGTAGGTGTTTTTCTGATAGTCCAGCAGTCCTTCCCCTTTCATACGGGCAAGTTCCCTGGTCAGGGCGCTTCGGTCAACACCAAGATAAGCTGCCAGATCCACTCTTCCCAGGGCAAGGGTAATGGTCGTGGTTCCCGCGGCCTGGGCTTCCTGGGACAAAAAGGTCAGGAGCTTCTCCCGAATCGACTTCTTTGAACTGATATCCAGTTTCTCAATAAAGCGGATGTTTTTCAGTGCAATGAGGGTCACCATGTTTTCAATCATCCGCTGGTGAAAGGTACAGGTTTTTGAGCAGGACCGCAGCACCCGGTTGAAGGGGAGAAAGAGAATAGTCGAATCAGCGGCAGCCTGAAAGGACACATTTGCCGCAAAGGTCTGGCTGCAAATAAAGGATTCGCCGAAAAGCTCTCCCTGGCGCAGCACCATGAGGATCGATTTCCCTCCCCAGAGGTCCTCTTTTATCATGTGTACACAACCGGTTTCTATGACCCCGATACAACGCAGGGTATCCCCGGAAAGGGAAATAAAACTGCCCTTATCATAAACAGCGTGCCGGGCGCCCAGACAGGTCAATACCCCGTGCAGCTCGGATTCATTGATGTGTTCAAACAGGGGAAATCCGCGTAAGCGCAAAAGATTCATGATTTCTTCACCAGTACCATGAGGAGGGCGATGTCCCCCTGGCGTACCCCTGGTATCCGGGCGGCCTGTCCCACGGTGAGGGGTTTGACCACCTGGAGCTTTTCCTTCGCCTCTGCTGAAAGGCCGGCGATGGCCCCATAGTCCAGAGCAGGGTCCAGCTTGACCGCATCCATCTTGGCGGTTCTGAGGGCTGCCCGCTGTTCCTTTTCAATGTACCCTGCGTACTTCACATCCAGCACTGCCCGCTCAAACCACTCCCTCGGGTACGCCCCTAATTCCGGGGCATAGGGGAAGATGTCCTCCACTCGTACTGTGGAATCCGTCAGGGTATGCTCCAGAGTATCCCCTGTGTGGGGACCGAGGGCCGCTGCCGCCCTGGTCCGTTCCTGTTCTAGTCTGCCCGGAACCTTCCGGGTGCGGAGGAGTTCGACAATTCCCTCCAGGGTCTGGGTCTTCTTCTGAAACCGTTCCCAGCGCTGCTCATCCACAAGCCCCAGCGCCCGGGCCTTGGGACTGAGCCGGGTATCTGCCGTGTCATGGCGCAGCACCAGGCGGTGTTCAGCCCGGCTCGTGAACATCCGGTAGGGTTCCTTGGTTCCCAGGGTGGTGAGGTCATCCACCAGCACCCCGATGTACGCCTCGGCCCGGCCCAGGATCAGGGGCGGATCCCCTCGCAGCAGCAGGGCCGCGTTGATCCCCGCCATGATGCCCTGGGCTGCCGCTTCCTCATAGCCAGAACTGCCGTTGGTCTGGCCTGCCACAAACAGTCCGGCAAGGCGTTTGGATTCCAAGGTGGGGTAGAGGTCCAGGGGGTCCAGGTAATCGTACTCCACCGCGTAAGCAGGCCGCACGATCCGGGCCTTTTCCAGACCTGGTATACTGTGGATGAAATCCTCTTGCACATCTTCAGGCAGGGAACTGGAGGCCCCGTTGAGGTACATTTCATTGGTGGCGCATCCTTCAGGCTCGATGAAGAGGTGGTGATGGTCCCGTTCAGGGAATCGGACCACCTTATCCTCGATAGACGGACAGTACCGAGGCCCAACGCCCACGATTTTTCCGCCGTACAGGGGAGAGCGGTGGATATTTGCCCTGATGATTTCGTGGGTCTTGGGGGTGGTGCAGGTGATCCAGCAGGGAACCGAGGGGCGCTCCAGGGAGCTGTTCCGCTCCGGGGCGCCTTGGGGTTCCACGTCAAAGGAAAAGGGGACCGGAGCTTCCCCATCCTGCCGTTCCAGTTGGGAGTAATCAATAGAATCCCCGGCGATTCGGGCAGGGGTGCCGGTCTTGAGCCGTCCCACCGGGAAGCCCCGTGCTCTGAGGCGCGTTCCCAGCCCCAGAGCGGCCGTTTCTCCCAGCCGTCCCTGGGGAGCATCGTACTCACCGATGAAGACCTTCCCCTCCATGAACGTGCCGGTAGCCAGAATCACCGTTCGGGCGGCTATACGGTGTCCCCGTTCGGTAAGGACCCCCAGAACCTGTCCTCCATCCTGATCCCCGGACACCATGAGGTCAACCACCGTATCCATGAACAGCGAAAGCCCTTGCTGTCCCTCCACAGCGGCACGAGCCGCTGCCTGGTAAGCCCACTTATCCGCCTGGGCACGGGGAGCCTGGACCGCAGGACCACGGGAGCGGTTGAGGACCCGGTACTGGATCATGGTCTTATCAATGAGCTTTCCCATTTCACCGCCCAGGGCATCCACTTCCCGGACCAGGTTCCCCTTGGAAAGGCCCCCCACTGCGGGATTGCAGGAGAGGGCGCCGATCCGGTCGGGGTTTTGGGTGATGAGCAGAATTCTGAAACCGAGCCGGGCAACCGCCAGGGATGCCTCGATGCCGGCATGTCCTCCGCCTACTACAATACAGTCATAATCCATGCTTTCTATAATACCGCATCGTAGCATCGTTACCACAAGCCCCGTAAATTTTTTTCTATTTTTGCAAATTTTTATTGACATATTGTACTAGTTCATATACATTTGTATTAGATGAATAGTACAAGTGAGGAACGATGTATACGTTTTTCTCTGGACCCGGTCAATGGGGTACCGATATACCGGCAGATAATCCAACAGATAGAATATGCCATCCTATCTGAACGGATGCAGCCTGGGGACCGGCTGCCTACTATCCGGTCTTTGGCCGTGGAGCTGAAGATCAACCCTAACACCATTGCCAAGGCATACGGTGAACTGGAAATCAGGGGCATCCTGACGACCCAGGTGGGGAGCGGCACCTATATTTCGGATAAAAAACCCCTGCCTGAAGAGGACGGGAGAAAGCGGAAAATACAGGAAGTTCTTGGACGCTTTATCCAGGAGCTGGAAAAGCTGGGAGTGGATAAAACGGAGCTTATCAGCCTCATTCAGGATTATGCCGGTTGAAACGGTTTGGTTATAAGGAGCATGCTGTGGGATTTGCGAAAGAGAAACAAGACAAGAAAGGGCTGATAAAAAAACTTCGGTTTGAAAAACGGCGGCGGGATTTTACCCTTAACGCGGTGGGGATAGGCTTCCTGGTTATTGGTATCCTCTTTGTCTTGGCGGTTTTATTTCTGAGGGGCGCTATGCCTTCCCTCATGGAATTAGGGCTTCTGGGAGGGGTTCCCTTGGGGGTCATAGTCATGATGCTGTTCTTTCCCCGATGGAGCGCAGGAATAAAAATGTATCTGTTGGTTCTGTGTATCGCGGGATTTGTAGGGCTTCCCCAATTCGGTTTAACCATCCTCTTTGCTTCCCTGGCAGTAATCATCGCCCCGTCAATACAAAAGTTGGACGAGTGGGAACGGGCCATTGTGCTGCGCTTTGGCCGGTTCAAGACTGTCCGGGGGCCAGGTCTCTTCACCCTCATTCCCCTGATGGACCGGGTTGCCAAGACCGTGGACATCCGTATTCGGGTCACGGATTTTTCCGCCCAGGAAACCCTCACCCTGGATTCGGTAACCGTTACGGTGGATGCATTCTGTTTCTGGCTGGTTTGGGACCCGCAAAAAGCGGTGCTGGAAGTGGAGGACTATCAGGAGGCGGTGGTTTTGGCATCCAAGGCAGCTCTGCGGAACGCGGTGAGCAGTAATACTCTTTCCACCTTCCTTGAGCATGGCGACATTATCGAAAACCAGATACAAGCTGAGGTTGACAAGCAGACCACCGAGTGGGGCATCACGGTTCAATACATCGAGATTACCGATATCCAAATCCCAGAAGCCTTGCAAGATTCCCTGTCCCGGCTTGCCCAGGCGGAACGGGAAAAGAAGGGCCGCATTCTCCTGGCAGAAGCGGAGGTCGAGATTGCCCGGAAACTGGAAGAGGCGGTGCAGATTTACGCCAAAACCGAACCGGCAATGAAGCTGAAGATTCTTTCCATATTAAACGAGGGTCTCAAGGCGGGGAACTCCATGATGCTGGTCCCCAATTCCATCACCGAGGAACTCAAGGCCGGGGGGATTTTCGGCTTAGAAGCACTGAATGAGGTGAAGAAAGGTACTAGGGAATAGTTGGAAGAAAAAAGGAAAAAAAAAGGAAAAAAATGGAGGTTTTGTATGACCGTAGTAAAAGCGGTTAATGTGGTTAAGGATTATTCCTTAAACGGGATCGAGGTACATGCCCTGCGAGGGGTGAACCTCTCATTCGAGGGCGGGGAGTTTACCGCCATTGCCGGGCCGTCGGGAAGCGGCAAGTCAACCTTCCTGCACCTGACCGGGTGTTTGGATACCATCACTGCCGGGGAGATCAGCATCGCCGGTTCCAATACCGCGGCACTGTCGAAAAAGCAGCTCGCCCTTCTGCGGCGGAATAGCATCGGCTTCATCTTTCAGGCTTATAACCTTATCCCAGTGCTTTCCTGCCTCGAAAACGTGTCCTTCCCCCTCACCCTCCTGGGGGTGAACAAACGAGAGGCCCGGGAACGTTCCCTGGAGGCCTTGCAGGATGTGGGACTGGTAGGTATGGAGAACCGCAGACCCAAGGAGATGTCCGGTGGCCAGCAGCAACGGGTGGCCATTGCCCGTGCGCTGGTGAAGCAGCCCGCCCTGATCCTCGCAGACGAGCCAACGGCGAATCTGGATTCAAAAACCGGGAAGGAAATCCTCGAACTCATGGTTAAGCTCAACAAAAGTGTGGGGACCACCTTCATCTTCTCAACCCACGACGACATGGTCATGGACTATGCCCGCAGGATCATCATGCTCCGGGACGGGCAGATTGAAAAGGAAACGGTAAAATAATGGCAAACTTCGATATAAATAATGCGGTTGAACTGAAACGCATCGCCTTCAGGAACCTGGCTCGGCACAAGGTGAAAACCATCCTGACCGTGCTGGGGATCATGATCAGCGTTACCCTGTACATCTTCATGGACGGCTGGATCACCGGGGCCAGCGCTGAATCCCGGCGGAACATCGTCAACTACGAGCAAGGGGCGGCAAAACTCCAGACCAAACGGTACTTCGAGAAGAAGGACGAGTTACCCATGTACGAGAATTTCGATAATTGGGAATCCTACGCCGCGGTGCTGGACAAAGCAGGCTATGACAGCGCCCCTCGCTTCGTTTTTTCCGGGACCCTCTATTCGATGACCGGTTCGGCACCCATCATGTTCAACGGCGTGGACCCTGCATCGGAAAGCCGGCTCCTCCGGTACACGCCGTACTTGGAATCAGGCCGGTACATCCGGGATGGCACCTTTGAGCTTGCCCTGGGAGCCATGGTAGCGGAGAAGCTCAAGGTCGGCATCCCCCAGCGCCTCACCTGGAGGGAACTGGAACAGGACATTCTCCCACTGGCCCCTCTTCAAAACGACCAGGACTTCATCCGCTCCCTCTATGAGCCGGTGGAGAAGAAGAAAAGCGGGTTTATGAATCCCATGACCGAAGAGGCAATAGCGGCCCAGGAAGACCGGCTGATCCTTAAAAAAGAGATACCCCCAGCGGAGCTTGCCCGGTACTGGGACCTCCTGGACGCCACAGGCCGCAACGATGTGCGGCTCTCTACGGTGATCGACATAAAGGCCGCCCCCGATGCGGTAAGCAAGACCAAATTCGAGGTGGATCTCGCTCCATTCCTGGACGCTTCTGAGCTGGCCCTCTTTAACCAAGCCTACGAATACGACGAACTCACCGAAGCCTACTACCTGGCCTCGGATGATCCGGTCCTCTCGAATCAAATCCTCAGCGCCATGGTGCGGGTGGATTATGCTGGGGCAATCCGCCACGTGAATCAGCTTATGAGCGCCGTAGTGGTAGGGGTGATCAATTCCCCGGATCCGATGACCAACGCCAATATCGCCTATATGCCCCTGGATGTGCTTCAGGATGAGGCGGGACTTATGCTGGAGGGCCATGTTACGGAACTGCTGATCCGCCAAAAGAACGCCTCCGACGCGGAACTTCCCGGCAAAAACGAAGGGGCCCCACGTATCCAGGCTGCCCTGGAATCGGGACTTGCGGAACAGGGAGCAGCCCTGCCGGAAGATCTGGCGGTCTTTTTCTGGTTGGACTACATAGCGGACTACCTTGGGTATGAAAACACGGAAAACATGAGCAGCCGGATCATGGCGCTCCTGCTTTTCATCCTGGCTTTCATGGGAATTGCCAACACCATGCTCCTGGCGATTCTGGAGCGGACCAAGGAAATCGGCATGATGCGGGCCATGGGCATGACCGACGGGCAGTTGATCGTTACCTACATGGTGGAAGCGGGCTTTGTGGGGCTTATCGGTTCCCTTTTGGGTATCTTCGCCGGCTGCTGTATCAACTTCCCCATGGTGAAGTACGGCATGGACTTCTCAGCCATGGCGGAACAGATGGGGGGGAACATCGGCTACCGGGTTACCTCCCAGATGCGCTCCATGTGGAACCTGCCGGTGATCATCGGTTCCGGCGTGGTGGCAACCCTCCTGGCCTCCCTTATGGCGATTTTCCCGACCCGTAGGGCGGTTAAGATGCCGGTTACGGAAAGCCTGCGGTTTGAGTGAGGAGTGAAAGGAATGAGGAGTGCACAGATGGATTTTACGGATAAATACGCACTTAGGCGGGAGCAGAGTTTATTTCTGGCTAAGAAGAAATGGGACGAGAACATTTATTGCGGGATGCGGATGGAAAACAGGAATGTTACTTTTCCTGACACCCAGACCATCCTCTCTGGCGTGAATGTAGGACATATTTCACTGGATGACATACAGGCAATCCTCAATATGCGGGATGCGTGGAAGTATCTGTTGAATACCATTGATGAGGACCTGTCTCTGGGGTATCTGTGTACCCTGAATGGGTATGTTTCCCGTAACGAGTCCCTTGCCTGGGGGGTGCTGCGCAGCGGCGCAGTAGGTATCGGCGGCGTTAACTACCAGCCCCCCATTCCTGATGGGGAAGGGGCGGCCCGGGAACTTGGACTCATACTGACTCAGGAGGGAATGGCCACGGAAAAGGCCCTGGACCTCTTCCTCTGGGGAACCAGGAGCCAATTGTTCTGGGATGGTAACAAGCGTACCAGCCTGCTGGGGGCGAACAAAATCTTGGTAGCCTCTGGCTGCGGTATGCTGACCATTGCCGAGAGGAACATTGCGGCGTTTAACCGGCTTTTATCGGCCTATTACGAATCCGGCGATGGGCAAGAACTCAAGGGATTTCTCTATGAGAAGACCATTACAGGAATCGAATTCCCGCATAAGGCGCTCAGTGAGCAATGAAAGGAGTACCTATGGTTTACGAAGTAAGAAAACGAGGTGGTTTTGGGACCCTGATGACGATTGCCTTCAGGAATATCGGGCGTAACATCAGACGGACCATTTTCTGTGTGGTGGCGGTTGCCTTCGCCGTGTTCTTCAGCATCTTCATGCAGTCCTGGCTTGCGGGGATGACCGACAATATCGCCAGAGTGGTGCAGGTGTTTGATGTGGGACACGTCAACGCGGTTTCATCAGGATACGAGGCGGAAAAGGAATACTACCCCGTTCAGTATCCTGTGGGGGAAGGCCGGAGCCGCTCTGCATTAACCGGGGAGATCAAAGCCATTCCCGGGGTAAAGGCGGTGTTTCCCCGGATAAGCGCCTACGCCACCTTGCAGGAAAGTACCCTCAAACACGCCATCCTCTGGGGGCTTGAGGTTGAAGAAGAAATGAAGGTCAACCACTTCAACGTATCCGAGCGCAGTAACGGACTCAAAGAAGGCCGCTACCCTCGGGAGGGCAGCAATGAATGTGCCATTGGCCTGGCTATGGCAAACAAAGTGGGCTTCAAAATCGGAGACCGGATCCCCTTAAAAACGGTTTCCGCCCAGTTTTCCGATAAGATGTGGAGCCCTGAAATAGTCGGCTTCTTTGAGTTCGATTACCTGAAATACGACGAGGACGTCATTGTGGTGCCCTTTGACCGGCTCCAGCGGCTCCTCGTGCTGGGGGACGGAACTCAGCAACTCTTTATCTTTGCCCAGGACAACACCAAAAGCAAGGCCATTGCCAAAGAGGTGCAAAAGCTCCTCGGTGAGGGGAATGTGGTACGGGAATGGCAGGACAATTACTGGGTCGCTATCATGCAGCAAAGTCAGGCTATCTATGTGGTGGTGTACCTGGTCTTTATGATTGTGGCGAGTTTTCTCATTGTGAACACCGTGGTGATGATCATCCACGAGCGGATCAAGGAAATCGGCATGATGGGTTCCCTGGGTATGACCCGCCGTGAAATCGTGGAGGTCTTCTTCTTCGAGGCCCTCTTCCTAAGCATCATCGGGTCTTTGACCGGAGTCTTTGTAGGCGGTGTTTTAACCGGCATACTCCAGTTCTTCCCCATGGATTTTGGTTCCATCTACGGCAGTACCTTTAAGGAATTCCCCATGTCAGGAACGCTGTTCACCCAGTTCTCGGTGAAGGCGCTTCTGCAGGGCTTTATCCTGGGGGTGGTGATCGCGTCGGTCTGTACCCTGATTCCCTCGCTCAAGAGCGCCTTTGTCGAACCGGTAGAAGCGCTGCGGAGATAGTGAGGAACTATATGGAACCACGTTTTATCAATACTAAATTGACGGCCCTCTTCTTTCGGGAAGATGAGGATACCATTATCGCATCATGTCCTACGCTGGACATCGCTACCTGTGGAAGCACCCTGGAAGAGGCCCGCAAAAACTTTACGGAGATGGTTGAGCTGTTTCTGGAGGAAGCCCACCGCATGGGAACCCTGGAACAAGTTCTCGCCGAGTGCGGTTGGAAGAAAGTAAAGGACCAGTACATCCAGCCAACCCTTATTGCCACCGGGATGGAGGATATCAGAATTCCATGCAGCCCTTAAAGCCGGTTCCCTTCACCACCTTTGAGAAGTTTTTGACTTACGCAGGCTGTGTATTGGTGCGGCAGAAGGGAAGTCATCGTTCTTATCAGCGGCCGGGTTTAATCCGCCCGATCATTGTTCCTTACCGGAACGAGATTCCGGTCTACATCATTAAAAATACGTTGCGTAATCTGGGAATGGATACTGATACGTTTCGGGCCATTCTTGGGCAGCTATAAATGATACTTTGGAGGTTTTTATGAAAACGACCGTATGTATGGTTACATGGTTATTGACGGTATCGGCCTTGGTTATGCCGGTATATGCACAGATGCCCTCGGCACTGGAACTGTTGCAGCGGGTGGACAACAACGAGGTCTACGACACCATTGAGTACGAAGGGGAGATGATCATCGATTATCAGAACCGGCGCTATGTGAAGACCATGAAGGCTTATGCGCGAAGCAATAACGATAGCTTCATCGAATTTCTCAATCCCGAAGACCGGGGAACCAAGTACCTCAAGCAAAAGGGCCGCCTGTACGTGTATTCCCCGGACACCGAAGAGGTGATGCTCATCTCCGGGCACATGCTCAAGGAATCCATGATGGGGTCAGACCTCTCCTACGAGGATACCATTGACAACGAGAAGCTGTCGGTCCGCTATGCCCCGGTACTTGCCGGTTCCGAGACCTACAACGGCAGACCGGCCTGGGTACTGTATCTCACCGCCAAGAACCTTAAGCGGGAAAGCTATCCCAAGCAGAAGCTTTGGATCGACCAGGAAAACGGCGATATGCTCCATTCCGAGCTGTTCGCCCTTTCAGGGTCCAAGCTCAAGGAATCTACCCTCATTCGGGTTGAAACCATAGGGGGACGCCGGTTCCCTGTGGAATTGGAAATGCGGGACCTCCTGCGGCGGGGAAGCAAGACCACCTTTGTGATGCGTAATGTGGTTCTGGACAAGCCCATCCCGGATTCGGTGTTTAGTCAGCGGAACCTGGGACGGTGAAGTTCGGTAAATAGTTAATAGTGAGTAGGTGATAGCACATCACTCCTGTTCACTATTCTCTATAATAAGGGAGAAATGGAATGATACGGTTGTTGATTGTGGTTTTGTTTATCGTAACAGCGGCTTTTCCAGCACTTGCCGCTGATGGGCCGGTGCTTTCCGGTCTCTTGGATACCATCGTGAACCTCGGCGCCGGCGCTGGGGAAGCAGATGACTTTTCTTATGGCATAGAAGAGGTGGCCAATCTACGGATGCAGACGAAAATCAAGGATAAGGGGGTGTTTTACGGGGCCTTCAACCTCATCGCTGTCTCCGGGACTGCCCTGGGGGGCATGAACGCTGGTACGTATCCAGGGCTATCCACCTCAGCCTTAGTAGCCGGTGAAAACTACGCCGCTGCCCTGGAACTGGAACGGCTCTATTTCCGGGTTACCGGTGAATACCTCGATGTGGATACCGGACTCATGCGCCTGGCCTTTGGTTATGGGCAGGTCTTCGGCTCCTCCGACTTCCTCAACCCCAGAAACCCCCTGTTCCCCGACGCCCGGCCACGGGGGATCCTGGGAAGCGCCGTTTCGGTCTATCCTACGGATACGGCCAAGGTACTTGCCTTTGCCACGGCCCCGAAAAATCCCTTCAACAGCAACGGTAACGGGTTCCTGTTCGGGCTTTCCGGGGACAAGCATTGGGATAAGGTGAGCCTGCAGGTCCTCTATGCCTTTGAGACACCCCAGGAAGCTTCCTCCTTTGGGATTCACCGGGGAGGACTGTCCCTGAAGGCGGACGTTGAAGTGGGGCTTGTGGCGGATATGCTCTACACCTACAACCACGAAACCACCGAGGGCATTGACGGGCTTTCTGTTGGTGCGGGGTTTGACTACTCCTTTTACGACGGGAATTTTTATGTGCTTGCGGAATACCTGTTTAACGGTTCCACCTCAGCCACTGCCCGGAGCGCCGGCAATCCAACCGGGTTTGCCAACCAGCATTACCTCTACGCCATGCTTCGCTACGCTTTTAACGACTATACCAGTACAAGCCTTGCCTGTATCGTCTCTTTTGAGGATATTTCCTTTGCCCCTATCCTCAGTGTGGAACACGAGCTGTTTCAGGGCCTGACCCTGAGTTTCTCAGGCCGGCTGCCCCTGGACCGGGACGTATTTTCCGGGAATGGCGAGTGGGGAGAGCTAGGCCCGATTCCACCAGGCGTGGAAGCCGGGACCCGTTTTCTGTTTACCGCCAAGGCGCGGCTGCGGTTTTAGAGGTTTGAGGATGGGCCAATAAATGTACCTGATGTTTATTGCTTTGTGTAAGGTCTCCTGTCAAAGGTTTTGAAAGAAGCTCGCTTGCAAAAAAAAGTATGTTCTGAATTGAAGTTAATCGTAATACCGCTTAACATGGTGTAAAATCTTGTTTAATAGTCAAGCTCTTTCAAAAGAGGCTCAAGAGTTAGTAGTTTGTTTCAAATGAATATAGAAAATTAAGGAAGTATCCTTAAATGTTGACTTTCTGTTCATGTTTGGTTATATTCAACTTGAGAGTGGCAAATGCTCGAATTTATCCGTATTGTAACGCTCTGTAGGCACTGTATAGAGCAATACGTTTTAAAAAAAAATACACTAATAGAGTGTATTGTAAAGAATTTGCGACTCACAACTATTTAAATATATGATTAGATACAAGATTGCAGAGTTTGCGTTTCGTTTAGGGATTTTCGCTGCCACTGTTCGTCGTTGGGAGCGCGCAGGAAATTTACTATATGCAGCTATGCAGGCTTATGGTTACACACGTATACAAAACTTGAACCGAGCGCATAAGGTTGAGTTTATACTCAACAACGAACAGCGCACGCTTCTCAACAAACACTTTGGTTCAGCTCTTAACGCTCACGTTACCTCTTGTGAAGTAATCCGCCACTTTGGTACCTCTTTTAAATCGTTCTTCACAGGAAAGACCAAGCACCCCCGCTTTCACACTAAAAAATCCGGTGTCGAAGACAATCGCTCTGTTGAGAACCAAGACGAGGTGATTGGCATAGACCTTGGGATAAAAGAAATGGCTACTTGTTCGGATGGACCTGTGATAGAAAATCCCAGAATAAGTAATCGATTTGCTTCTCAACTTCGCCGCTATAATAAACGCCTTGCACAGCGTACACAGGGTTCACACCGTTGGTGGAGGACCGTATATGCCCTGCGAGAGCTACATTATAGCATCGCCTGTTGCCGTAACGGCTACATCCATAAGTTCACTCCTGCTTTCACCGGACAATACGGTGTTATAGGTTCAGAGGACTTGAACGTACAAGGCATGGCTCAAAACCATCACCTTGCTCGTTCAATCTTGGATGTATCTTTTTACGAGATTGGTAGGCAGTTGAGTTACAAAGCAAAAGAACTGCGTTTGGTTGGGCATTTCGCTCCATCTTCAAAGACGTGCAGTTCCTGTGGTCATGTTAAGCATGATTTAACACTCAAGGATCGTATTTACGTCTGTCCTGATTGTGGCCTAGCAATAGACCGTGATTTGAACGGGGCGATAAATATTTCCCGGTGGGCTACACCGGTTCCGGACGTGGACAAGAAAGCTCTGGTCTGTGATACGATTAGCGTCGTATCACGTGGGAAACTATGCTTGGATGAAGCGTCAAGTGGACTTCAATGTGCGTAAGCAGATTGGTATAAGTTCCACATAGCAGGTAAAAATGAAACTCAAATTCAAGTTGAGCATTATTGTTATCATGATTCTGGTGGCTGTTGTGGGTGGACTGTCCACCCTGATCCTTACCCAAGCGGCATCAATGGTCTTGAACCTTTCAAGAGCAAGTATGGTTCGTCTCACGGAGAAGGAGGCTGCGTATCTCCAGGGCCGAGAAGAGGGCTACCTCCGGGTGGCCCATGTGATGGCAGGCTTTATGGGCAACTTTGAACTGATCGAACCGGAGCAGCGGCGGGACCAGTTTGACCAGTTCATGCAAGCCACCCTGTCCTCGGAGCCGAACCTGGTGGGGATATTCGCGATCTTCAAGCCCAATGCCCTGGACGGTTTGGACGCCCAGTACCGGGGAGCACCGGGTTCGACTGCCGAAGGGATCTATGCTCCCTTGTTTTCCCGGACTTCCGGGCAGGTAGAACGCCAGACCTACGATGCTGTTCCCACCGCCCTGGAATTGATCAATGGGCCTAATAACCGGCAGTCGGTCATAAGGGACCCAGTACCCCAGGTGGTGAAGGGCAAGAATACCTATACGATCCGCTTTGGCGTACCAATAATCAACAACAGCAATAATCAGGTAATTGGTTTGGCGGGGATCAATCTTCAGATCGATGCCATGCAGCCCCTTATTGAGAAAACCCTCAGAGAAAATAAGGACATCAGCACTATGGCGGTTTATGCCGGTGACGGTACCATCATCGGCAGTTATAAGGCGGACCGGGTAGGCAAAAATGTCCGGCAAGCGGACGCCAGACTCTACGAACACTACCTTGACAAAGCGGTTGACACGATAATGGCGCCTGATAAAACCACTCAATTACAGGTATATTCGGATGACCTGAAAACCAACCTGGAGCTAGTTCTGGTATCCTTTCCCATAGCAGAGGCTGGCTCCTGGACCGTCATGATTGGCACCCCGGAGAATGTAATCCTTCAAAATGTCCATAATTTAACCCGTATTGTTATAATTATCTCGGTACTTATGGCTGTTGTGGTAGCGGGAATCATTTCCTTCGTCCTCAGTTCCACCGTCAAACCCATTATCAATGTGGTGGAGACCTTAAAGGACATTTCCGAAGGAGAAGGGGACCTGACCAGAACCGTGGATGTCCATTCCCAGGATGAAATAGGCGATTTGGCCCGGTACTTCAACAAAACGCTGGCGAAGATCAAAAATCTGGTTGTTACCATTAAACATCAGGCAGTGGCCCTCTTTGACATCGGCAACGAGCTTGTTAGCAACATGACTGAAACCGCCACAGTCATCCATGAGATCACCACCCATATCCAGAATATCAAGGGCCGGGTCATCAACCAGAGCGCATCGGTGACCGAGACCAACGCCACTATGGAGCAGATAACCGGCAATATCGACAAGCTCAACGACCATATTGAAAACCAGACCTCCAGCGTGTCCAAGTCTTCCAGCGCTATCGAAGAGATGATCGCCAACATTAATGCGGTCACCCAGACCCTGGTCAGGAACGCCCAGAGCGTCCAGGACCTTCTGGAATCCAGCGATGTGGGCCGTACGGGCCTTCAGGAAGTGGCGACCGACATTCAGGAAATCGCCCGTGAATCCGAAGGACTTTTGGAAATCAACGCGGTGATGGAAAATATCGCGAGCCAAACCAATCTGCTTTCGATGAACGCCGCCATTGAGGCTGCCCACGCCGGAGAAGCTGGGAAAGGCTTTGCCGTAGTAGCCGACGAAATTCGCAAACTCGCAGAAAATTCCAGTGAGCAGAGCAAGACTATCAGTACGGTACTGAAGAAGATCAAAGAATCTATCGATAAGATCATCAAATCTACCGATGCGGTACTGAACAAGTTTGAAGCCATTGACGGCGGAGTAAAGATGGTTTCCGAACAGACGGAGAATATTCGTAACGCCATGGAAGAACAGAGCGTGGGTAGTAAACAGATTCTGGAAGTTATGGGCCAGCTCAGCCAAATCACCCAGATGGTCAAGGGAGGTTCCGAAGAGATGCTTGAAGGCAGTAAAGAGGTTATTCTGGAAGCGAAGAACCTGGAAATGGCGACCCAGGAGATCACCAACGGGATGAACGAAATGGCGACCGGCGCGGACCAGATGAATATCGCGGTCAAGCGGGTGAACGAGATCTGCGGTGAGAACAAGGAAAGCATCAATGTCCTGGTCAAGGAAGTTTCCCGGTTTAAGGTCGAATGAAACCAGGGCCTCTAACCAAAAAAGGGTGCTTTTTCCCGTTCCTGGTCTAGACTATCCACCCAGGAAATCGGTATACTATGCTTAATTGGAGGGTTATCGAATGGCTGAAAACAATCAGGGACCCGCTACCGATGATGGAGTTATCTATGTAAATCAGGCGGAAGGTTTGCAGCGGGTACTGAATAACATGAAGCTGTATGTAAAATTATTAACAAAGTTTAAGGTGGATATTAATCTCAATGAACTTATTACCCTGGTACAAGTGGAGGATTATGAGAATGCCCAGGTTAAAGCCCATACCATCAAGGGGATTGCCGCGAATTTGTCATTAATCGAGCTTTTTAAGCAGACCAGGGCATTGGAAGAGCAGATTAAAAATAAAGCGGCGATTGAGGAGGCAGTATTGGAAACCTTGCAGGCATGTTATCGTGAAACTATCAGAAGTATTGATACCCTCATAGCGCACCATGGCTGATGGTAACAATGCAATCCCCATAGTCCTGGTGGTTGATGATATGGCCATAAATAGTATGATCCTCGCAGAAATATTGAAGGATGATTATACTATTATTACCGCTGAGAATGGGGTGGAAGCCCTGGGAATCTTGCATAACGCCGAGGTGCTTCCCAAGATCATCCTCCTTGATGTGTTCATGCCCGAAATGAACGGGTACGAGATGCTTGCAATCATGAAGGCCGATAAGGTACTCAGTCGTATTCCGGTCATTTTTATTACCACCTCGGATTCGGAAAGCGAGGCCTTAGCCGCCGGGGCGGTGGATTTTATTTCCAAGCCCTTCCTGCCGGACATCGTAAAGCTCCGGGTACGGAATCAGATCAAGTTAAAGAATTACAGCGACAGCCTGGAAGCAATGGTAGCCGAAAAAGCCGCTGAAATCACCTCAAATTTAGATAATATGCTCCAAACCATGGCAAACATCATAGAATACCGCAATCTTGAATCTGGAAGCCATGTAAAGCGGACCCAGTTTTTCTCAAAGGCCCTGATT
This sequence comes from Treponema sp., assembly GCA_031288975.1. Taxonomy (GTDB): domain Bacteria; phylum Spirochaetota; class Spirochaetia; order Treponematales; family Breznakiellaceae; genus JAITNP01. The sequence goes on from JAITQK010000066.1 coordinate 23,343, forward strand.
GACTATCTGCTGAAATCCTCCTCGGTCTATGCAGAGGAACTCCGCTGCCTTGAACCGGATATCATCGTCAAATCCATGGCCCTCCACGATGTCGGGAAAATCGGTATTCCCGATAAGATACTCTTAAAGCCGGGTAAGCTTGACCACGATGAATTTGAGATCATGAAGACCCATACAACCATCGGTAAAAATATTATCGAATCCACGTTAACCCACAGCGATACCCTCTACTTAAAACATTGCCGGGATATTTGTTACTGCCACCATGAACGGTTCGACGGAAAGGGGTATCCCCAGGGACTGTCCGGTTCCGATATACCCCTTTCCGCCCGGATAGCCTCCCTCGCCGACGTATACGACGCCCTGGTATGTACCCGGGTGTATAAGCCGGCATTCTCATATAACGAAACCGTCAAGATAATCCACGAAGGCCGGGGAACCATGTTTGATCCCATCCTCACCGATGCCGTCCTTATAATCCAGGACACCTTTGAGGCAATATCCCGGCAAAACACATAACCATTCACTACGTTGGAGGTGGCGGGAGTCGAACCCGCGTCCTAATACGCGAAATACACGCCTCTACAGGTTTATCCGTACATTACATTGTCGGGACGGGCTTAACTGCACGGCATGTGGCCCATCCGTATTCCGGAGTTGTCTCGTCGCCCCCCGTCCGGAAACAGAGCTTGACCAGCCTTGATTGCGACGGAAATTCGGCTCCTCAAGGCGGCGGAGCCGGTTCCCGCGCTCTACTGCTTACGCAGCGAGAGCGTAACTGTCATAGTCGGCAGTTAAATTGTTGCCGAATGTTAGGAGATCGGCACTCCACCTGCAGCCTGCACCCCGAATCGTACCAGTCGAAACCGGTGCACCCCCGAATGCGCTTTATTATGCAGTATATTCTGATGAACCGACTTGGTCAATAGGGTCTAATGCTCAAAAATAATGGAAAAATGGGAAAATTGCCTTGATTTCTCATTCCAAGAACAATAGGGTTATAGATATGGTTCTTTCAATACCGACCATGCCTGCAATCCCCCAAAAAACATCAGCTTTGATTGTTCTCAAAGAACATGAAATACGCCTGATTGATGAGATTGCGGCATATCTTGATACGAAATTCCCCGAAGAAAGCGACCTCGTACGGAAACGGTTTCAGTGCCTGCAGCAGATGGGAGACGCGATTTCCCACTATCCTTTGGTACGGGAAACCCAAATTATGCAGGGGAAACAACAAGGGGAGGAACGTCTGATTGCGTCCCTCTGCGAGCCGGCCTCCGCTTCCCCCCTGCTCCCCAGGGTTGTGGCGGTCCGCAGCTTCCTGGTGGCCAAATTTCACGCCTTTTCCCTGGTTTCCATGCTGGTCCAGGATATCCATGAGTTCCATACACCGCTGCACCGCATTATCTTTACCCTTATTTGTACCCTTATCGTCGAGGAGGTCTATATTTCCTGCCTGGGGGACCCGCTCTTTTCCCATGATACCAAGATACGGCTCGCCAATGACCTGATTTCCCTCTGGGATAGCGGCCAGGACTCCCCGATCATCCACCATTTCCCGGCCCTGGAGTCCCTCTGGATAGCCCGGGACACGGCGCCCCCCAGTTTTGGAACCATGGACGGCACCAGTGAATTGTTCCGCATTTCAATGGATCTAGGGCAGGATTGGCAGGAATTTCTGGTAGCCAAGATCAATCATAATGAAACCCGATGGGCCTTGGAAGAATTTCTGTTCGGCCTTTCCTATGAAGATATCCTCAATGTACGTTCCCAACTGGCCCGCTTTGGCATCTCCGCCGTGGGGTATGATGAGGTCCGCTCCTTCCTGGAGAACCAGCCCGCCTATGGGATGATAAGCAGCACGAACCCCCGGACCATTTATGATTTTTATGTTAATCGCCGGGACGCCGCCCAGTTCCGTAAACAGAGCGCAGCTCCAGGGCCTCAGCAAACCCTGGAAGCAATTTACCTTAAATACCGCCTCACCCTGGAGTAGGAATAAGGGACCGCAAGCCCTCTATTGATGTGCATACTCCTCGATCTCATTGTGGATATATTCAAGGATGATGCCAGCTTTTTCAAGCATGGCCTCTGAATCACCGGCGACATGGTAACGCCGCTGGCAAACCACCCGGACAATGCCGCAGTTAATGATGAGCATGGCACAGGTCCTGCACGGGGTCATCCGGCAGTACAAGGTGGCCCCTGCTATGGCAATGCCCCGTTTCGCCGCCTGGCAGAGGGCGTTTTGTTCTGCATGGACCGTGCGCACGCAATGGGTGGTAATACTCCCATCCTCATGGAGCATTTTTTTAAGCTGATGTCCCACTTCGTCGCAATGGGGCAGTCCTGCAGGAGCACCCACATAGCCGGTTACGAGAATCTGATTGTCCTTGGCAATGACGCAGCCCGAACGCCCCCGGTCGCAGGTCGCCCGTTTAGAAATGGCATCGCAGACCTCCATAAAATATTCATCCCAGCTTGGTCTTGTGTACCCCGCCATTATTCACTCCTCTCCCCTATTGTACCATAACTGCCTTGTATATACAATATAAGCAGAATTGATATGCGTATATCCACCTTTCTTACGGTTTGTATGAACCCAACCCTGCAAAAAACCCTGCGCTTTTCCGCCCTGATACCGGATACGGTGAACCGGACCGGCACCCATCAGGTGGATGCCTCTGGTAAAGGGGTGAATGTGAGCCGGGTTTTGACCCAACTGGGGAAACCCTGTCTCCACCTGACCCAGCTTGGCGGCACGCTGCGGCCCCTGTTTCTGGACCTCTGTAAACAGGATGGGGTGGCCCTTGAATGGGTAGAGAGCGGGAGTCCCATCCGTTTTTGTTATACCCTGATCAACGACGCGGATGCAAGCGTTACCGAACTGGTTGAGGAAGCCGAGCCCGTGGAGGGTGAAACCGAAGCGCGGATCCTCGAAGCCTATACGCGACTCCTCCCTGGGTATGAGGGGGTCATCATTTCCGGAACCATGGCCGCAGGCTTTTCCCCCTCCCTGATACCCTCCATGGTCCGCCAGGCAAAGGAAACAGGACACGCCGTAATCCTCGACCTCCGGGGCAGGGACCTGGTAAACAGCCTTGCATTCAGCCCTGATATCATTAAACCCAACCTCTTTGAATTTGCCGGAACCTTTGCCCCAGAGCTTGTTATTGGTAACCGGCTTATCACGATGAATCTTGATGCTATAAAAAAACGTATCCAGGAACTATGCCTTGACCTGTGCGAAAAATACCACTTCCGCATCGTCTTGACCAGGGGCAGCGATTCGGTGTGGTACGCCGAACCAGGTAATTTCGGGGAATATGCCTTTGAACGGGTCAAACCGGTCAATACCACCGGTTCCGGGGATGCCTTTACCGCAGGATTTGCCGCTGCCCTGGGGGAGGGAGCTGCGCTCCAGGACGCGATTGCCTGGGGGGGCCGCTGCGGGGGGCTTAACGCGGGGTTTCTCAAGGTCGGGACGATTAATTCGGGGGGTGATGCAAGGTGACGATCTGCGGATCGAGTATTAGGTGCCTACTTCCCTTCCTCCAAGGTGGCTAGTTTCCGTTGCAGGGTTTTGCGGCCGATGCCAAGTACCGCAGCGGTCCTGCTCTTATTCCCCTTGAGCATGGACAAGGTATCCCGTAGGATGATCTGCTCTCCTTCCGCCAGGGTGGCGCCCAGGGGGATGCGTATCCAACCCTCCTCGTGCTGGGTCCGCAGGGTGGGGGGTAGGTCCGCCTCGGTGATGACCTGCCCCTTGGCCATGACCACGGCGCTTTCCATGCAGTTCCGCAGTTCCCGGACGTTGCCGGGCCAGTCGTAGGCATACAGGGCAGCACGGGCCTTGTCATCGATGCTGTCCACGGGCTTGCTGTTTTCCTGGGCAAACTCCTTTAAAAACGAGGTGATGAGCAGCGGGAGGTCATCTTTCCGTTCCCGCAAGGGGGGGACGAGGATACTCACGACGTTGAGCCGAAAATAGAGATCCTCCCGGAAATTCCCCTGCTCTATCTCCGCTTTTAAGTCCTTGTTCGTAGCCGCCACTATCCGCACGTCGGTCTCTATGGATTCTTCCCCACCCACCCGCTCGAAGCGCTTTTCCTGGAGGACCCGCAGGAGTTTTATTTGGAGGTTCTGGTCGATTTCCCCGATTTCATCCAGGAACAGGGTTCCCTCGTGGGCAAGCTCAAAGCGGCCCCGCTTCCGGCTGGTGGCGCCGGTAAAGCTGCCTTTCTCATGGCCAAAAAGTTCACTTTCCAGGAGGCTGGCGGCCAGGGCTGCGCAGTGGACTTTGATGAGGGGTTTGCCCTTGCGGGGGGACAGCTCATGCAAGGCATCGGCCACCAGTTCTTTGCCTACGCCGGATTCACCGGTGATGAGGACTGAGGCTTTGGCGGGGGCCACACGACTGATAGTGTCAAAGACGCGGCGCATGGGTGCGCTGGTGCCGATGATGGTTTCAAAGGGTTTGTGCTTGGCAAGTTCCTCTTCCATGCGGCGGTGCTGCAGTTCCAGCTCCCGGCTCTTGAGTGCCCGCTTCACCAAGAGGGAGAGACGGTCCAGGTTGAGGGGTTTGGTGAGGAAATCGTAGGCCCCCTGGCGCATAGCTTCTACGGCGGTCTCCACGGTACCGTGGCCGGTGAGGACGATGACAGGGATGCCCGGGGTTTCGGCGTTGATGCGTTTGAGCAGCTCGGTACCGTTAAGCCCGGTCATGCGAAGGTCGGTGATGACTAGGTCAATGTCCCCTTTCTGAAAGCGTTTCCACGCGGCGTCTCCAGCGGCTGCGGTTTCCACGGTGTAGCCGTCCAGTTCCAGGGCGGCAGCGAGTCCTTCCCTGATGTTCTTTTCATCATCTACCACGAGGAGTTTAATGCCCATGGGGGCCTCCGTAGCTGATAAGGCGCCGTTCTTTCTGGGGGATGGGCAGGAGGATGCGGAAGCAGGCACCGGTTCCTTCCCGGGATTTCACGGTGATTTCCCCCTGGTGTTCCCGGATGATCTTGTAGACCAGGGTGAGGCCGAGGCCTGAACCGGTTTCAGTGGTGGTAAAATACGGCTCGAATATTTTGGACAGGTGGGCTTCAGGGATGCCTGAGCCAGTATCGGTGATGCTGATGCTGAGGGTGGTGTCCTGGGCTTCGGTTTTGATGTTCAGGGCGCCGCCTTGGGGCATGGCAGTGATGGCGTTTTTGATGAGGTTGAGGAGGGCTTGTTTCATGCACCGTTCATCAAACTCGATGAGGGGGAGCTGTGCTGCCAGGTCCAGAGTGCAGATGATGTGGGCTGCTTCCAGCTCGAAAGAGACAAAGCCGACGAGTTCCTCTATCAGGGTGTTGAGGTTCCCTTCATGGAGGTCCATGTTCATGGGCCGGACGGCAAAGAGGAAATCCACCACGATGTGGTTGAGGCGGTCGATTTCTTCGTTCACCACGCCGAGGTAGGTGTCCAGGATGGCGTGCCCTGGTCCTTGGGCGGCCAGGGTTTTCTGAATCAACTGGATGTGGATGGACAGAGAACCCAGGGGATTCTTGATTTCATGGGCTACGCCGGCGGCGAGGGTGGTGAGACTGGCCAGGCTTTCCATGCGCCGCAACTGAGCTGCTTTGCTTCGTTTTTCGGTGATATCTTCGATATAGATGAGGGACCCTGAGACCTGGTGGTCCCGGACCAGGGGCAGGACACTGATGCTCAGGAGTCGTTCGATACCCTTTACCTCCACGGCAAACTCCCGGTCTTCGACGCGGTCGCCGGTGAGGAGGGTGGTTTCAAGAAAGGCTGCTACCCCTTCTTCCCGAACCACAGACCAGAGGGGTTCATCCCCCTGGTCATAGTGGGTGATGGGGAAGAAACGTTCGGCGTATTTATTGGCCAGGACGAGGTTATGATTCGGGTCGCACACGAGTATCCCCTGGGCCAGGGAATCCAACACGGTTTCCAGGCGGTCTATTTCAGTGGCCGCTGAGATGAGGAGGTCCTGGGTCTGTTCCGCCGTCATCTTGGGGAGTTTTTTTAAGGCCCGTTTGATAAAGTCTCGCATGGGGGTATACTCCTACTGCCTAGCTGTTCTCCGCTTCCATGCCGGGGACGGCTGGAGGTACCCTGTAGGGCGCGGTTCCTAGGGGGTCTGGCGCTCCCTGCCCTACTGTTGGCATGGGTAATAACGCTGGCGCCGGTATACTTGGCAAGGTTCCTGGGGCTGGCGTAAGTGGTACTATTCCAGTCGGTGGTCCTCCTATCGTGTCTGGCAGCGTTCCTGCCGATGCTCCCCATATCGGGTCTGGTACTATTCCCGCAGGCGCTCCTCCTATTGTGTCTGGTAGTGTTCCTGCAGACGCTCCCGCTGTTGAAAGCGGTACGCTTACCGGTGCAGGGACCTTCACCGGAGGTGCTTCACGCAGACAGAAGAGCTTAATCCCCTCATCAGGGAAACGCTGCTTTACCGCGGCTATGGCCCGCTCAATGCCGCGGGCCTCCTCTTCCTCACACCAGACCACCAAGGAGAAGTTCTCTTCAGGCCATATCGCATCCCCCATGTGGGGACCGGCGGAACCGACCCCGAACACGGTGGGATATTTGGTATAAAACTTCCCCACCCCCTCATCCCGAAAGGCATCCAGGATGTTCTCCTCCACCGAATGGTTGGCCATAAGTTCAAGGCGCATCATATCTCGACCTCTTGCAATTGGACCCCTCCCCCAAGACGCGCCACTTTGGGTGGCTGCTCAGGACTGAGGCCCCCCTGGGTCTTGGCCTGCTTCTTGGAAATACCTGCTGCAATGCGCTGTCGCCGTGCCTCAGCCTTAGCCCGCCGCTCATCAGAACGCTTGTTCATGATGGAGTATATTGTGGGCATGAGGAACAGGGTCATCAGGGTGCCGAAGGAAAGGCCCCCCAGCACGGTCTTGCCGATAGGCGCCACCATTTCCGACCCTTCCCCGGGGAAGAAGGCCATGGGCACGAGGCCCAGGATGGTGGTGAGGGTGGACATGAGTATGGGCCGCAAGCGGTTCCCCCCTGCTTCCACACACGCATCGTGGAGGCTATACCCCCGCTTGCGGAGGAGGTTCGTGTAGTCCACCAGCACGATGCCGTTGTTCACGATAACCCCCACCAACACCAGCAGTCCCACTGCGGTGAGCACGTTGAAGGTCGTCCCGGTGATGAGGTAAATCGCCACAATGCCAATGAGGGACAGGGGAATGGTCATCAGGATGATGAAGGGGTCCTTAAAGGATTCAAAGAGACTGGCCATCACCCCAAACACCAGGAAGATTGCCACAATGATGATGAGCACGAAGTTCCCCATCATCTTCATCATCTCCGCATTGTCCCCGCTCATTTCGATGATCACATCGTCCTCTGCAGGAATCTCCGCGCTTATCAGGCCCCGGACCAGCACCTCCAGATCGTTGAGCTTGGTCCCCGGCACTACGCCTGCAGTAACGTGAATGACCCGACTCTGGTTCTCCCGCGAGATGGTCATGGGACCGGTGCTCTGTTTGTAAGAGGCAAAACTGGAAAGAGGCACCCTGCCTGCCAGTTGGCTGTTCACAAAGATGTGGTCCAAGGCAGGCCGGGTACTCCGGTCCGCCTCTGCCAGGATGAGTACCACATCGTAGTCGTGACTCCCAGACTTATACCGCGTAGCCGTGATGCCGTCCACTGCGGCCTTTATCTCGTTCCCCACGGTGTAGGTGCTCAGGCCCAGGGCGTAGAGCCGTTCCCGGTCAAGCTCAATCTCGATTTGGGGCAGCCCATCCTTGAGGTCCACCTGCGGCTCAGTAATCGCGGGAATCCGTTCCTTGAGAAGCAGGGCAATCCGTTCCCCAATGGCCTTACCCTTCACCAGGTCTTCGGTTCTGATGATGATGTCCACTGGATTCCCGTTACCCATGCCCATGCCGCTGCTGCCAAAGGCAATGGAGACCCCAGGGAATTCCCGGAAATGGGTACGCATCTTGGCCTTTATATCCTCGGCACTATCAATACGCTCTGCAAAGTCAGGCAGGTTTATCCGCACCGAACCGGTGTTGCTGGACCCGCTGTTAAAAAAGCCCCCACCCCCGCCGGCGTTCAGCACTATCCGCTTGTAGCCCTGGACTTCCCGCTCCACAACGGCCTGGATCTGTTGCAAGATCGCCTCTGTCTCTGCCAGGGGTGTGCCCATCGGTAAAGTCGCGTTAATCGTCACCGAATCCGCCGCCTGCTGGGGCATGAATTCCCATCCTACCTTGGGTATCATCACAATACTCCCCGCCAGGAGCGCAACCAGGACCAGAATAACCCAGACCTTGTGGCGCAGCACCCCGTCAATGCCCCGGCGGTAGCTCCCGTCAAGCCAGGAGAAAAAGCGCTCGAAGCCATCGTTGATACCAACCAGCGGACCCCGCAGGGGTTTCTGTTTCCGGGTAACCAAGGGGAGGTAATGGCTGGACAATACCGGCACCAGCACAATGGCCACAAACAGGGAAATCCCCAGGGAGATAACCACCGTAAAGGCCAGGCCCGCAAAGAGTTCCCCTGCCATCTCAAGCAGGCCCTGGAACATCACCAGGGGCGCAAACACGCAAATAGTGGTGAGGGTGGAGGCAACAATAGCGATGATCATCTCCGAGGTCCCCAGTATCGCCGCAGCCCCCAGCTTCGCCCCCTTCTCGCGGTACCGGTAGATATTCTCCAGAATCACAATGGAGTTATCCACCAGCATCCCAATCCCCAGTACCAGGCCCGCCAGGGTCATGAGGTTCAGGGTTAAGCCTGCAAAGTACATCACCATCAGCGTCAGTATCAGGGAAACCGGAATACTCAAGCCGATAATCAGCGTCGGCTTTACCGACCGGAGGAAGATGAACAGGATGAGCACCGCCAGCAGCGCCCCGGAAATGGCCGTGGAACTCACCTGGTTCAGGGAGTTCTCTATCTGGTCCGTGCTGTTGTAGATCTCCGTAATCTTGATATCTTGGGGAAGCTCCTGGGTCATCCGGGTCAGCCGGGCCCGCAGTTCCTTGGCAGTTTGCACCGAATTCTTCCCACTCTGCTTCTGCACCGACATCTGTACCGCCGCTACCCCGTTCACATAGACCGTATTCGTTTCATCCCGAAAGCCCTCGTACACATCCGCAATATCCCGCAGGAACACGCTTCGGGGCAGCTCTGCCTCCCCATTCACCACGCCCCCGCCTTTGTAGGAAATCACCGTGTTCTTAATCTGCTCCAGCGACGTATATTCACCCATGGTATTAAGCAGATAGGACAGCCCCCCTTCGGTGATGGTCCCCGCTGCAACCTGCATATTCTGCGCCGCCAGCATCGTCTGCACCGCCGTTACGGTCAGCCCGTAGGCCTCAAGCCTGCTCTGGGGAATCTCCACCCGGATGATCTTCTCCCGTCCTCCGTTGACCGAGGCAGTCGCCACCCCCGGGGTCTGTTCAATCCGGGGGACAATCGTGTCCTCCGCAATCTCCCGTAACTCCTCGGGAGTACGGTTCCCCGTTACCATCAGCCCCATAATCGGCATCATGGAAGGGTCAAACTTAAAGAGCATGGGGGAATCCGCCCCATCAGGCATATAGTTCCGTGTCCGTTCCAGCGCATCCCGTACCGAATTGGACGCATCTGCCAGGTCTGTGCCGTAGGTAAACTCCAGCACCACCAGACTGGAACCCTTGGAAGACGTGGACGTTACCTTCTCAAGACTCGACACACTGGACAGCGCCGCCTCCAGTACCCGCGTCACATTGCGCTCCACTTCCTCCGGCCCCGCTCCCGTATAGGTGGTCATTACCGCCAGGTAGGGAGGGTTAATCTCAGGAAACAGGTCAATAGGCAGGTTTACCAGGGCAAAAACCCCCAGTCCGATAAGCAACGCGAAAATGATCAACATAGTCGTGGGCCGTGAAACCACGGTTTTGGCTACACTCATAATGACTCCCTTAAAAATACCCTTTAGTTGGCGCTCAACGGCGCCACACGGTCAATCACATTAATCCGGGCGCCATCCTCAAGCAGCGTCTGGCCCCGAATCACAATTTCTTCATCCGGGGAAAGCCCGTCCTGAACTTCCAGCACCCCATCGATGAGGATACCCGGCGTGATACCTTTCCGCCGGGCAACCCTGAACGCCGGGTCCCGGGGATCCGTTTCCAGGCTGAACACATAGGGTTCCCCAAAGCGCTGGATCATCGCCGCAGCGGGAATCTTCACGATGTGGTCTTTCCGCTCAGTAATCACCTTGACCTTGGCAAACATCCCCGCCTTGAGCCGGGATCCCGGATTATCCACATTGACCGTTATCTCCATGGTCCTGGACGCAGGGTCAACCACCGGACTTATCTCAGAGACGCTCCCTCGGAACACTTCCCCTGGATAGGCATCAAGGGTAATCTCGCAGCGCTGGTTCAGCGTTATCCGGGAAATGAACCGCTCCGCCACATAGAGCTTGATTTCCAAGCCCTGCTCACCGGTAATCCGGGCCAGGGACATGGCCTGGCTGATGGTCATGCCCACCTTGGCGGGGAGCGCCACCACAATCCCCGCTATTGGAGACCGTGCTATGCCGGGAACGTAGGTCACCCCCGGTTTTGAAGGGTCCACCTGGGCAATAGGGGCATTTTTGGCAACCCGGCTGCCCACGGTAACATAGAGGCGGGTAATCTTGCCCGCCACATCGGAATAGGTATCCACGGTGGAACCAGCCACAATGTCCCCGGCAAGGGCGAGGTAGTCCTGGATCTGCCCGCTAATGGCGGTGGTCGTATTCACCGCAAAGACCGGCACGTCCGGAGCCGCTCCACCCGCTCCTGACCCGGCCTTGGCTTTATTGCCCCCGAGCTGGTCGCAGCCGGCTATGAGCAGTACCCCCAGGACAAGTCCCAGGATACTTAACCCGGTGTGCACCTCATGGTACCCCTGGGCATCGTTTGTATATATCTTTTTCATATTGCTTCCTTTTATCGTATACTCCCTGACAGCGTTTTGAAAGGAACCCCGATGGTATATTCCAGATCGATAAGATTCATCATATAATTATACTCTTCCTGTACCACAGCAAAGCGTGCGTTGGTAAGCTCCGATTGGCTGGCCTGGAGGGTGAGGAGGTCCTGTAAACCTGCCCGGTAAGCCTGCTCGGTTAATGAGGCGGAACGTTCGGCCAGGTTCGCGTTTTGCCGCAGCACCTCAAGGCTTGTCTGGGATTTTTCTAATTTGAGAATCGTGGAGTATATCTCCACCTCCGTTCCCCGGATGGTCTGGGCCAAGGCGATATTGAGGCTCCGCAGGTTATCATCCATGTCCGCAAGCCCCTGCCGGGCGCTCCCAAAGGGGAAGAGGTTGTTCAGACTGTAGCTGAGGGTAACCCTGAACAGCCCTGAACTGGACCATACCCCATTAGACCAGCCATCCCCTGTCCAGGGGTTACGCACCGTGGGGTCCATATTCCACCCTAGAGAAAGATTCGGGGTAAAGGCCTGATAGAACCTGGCTTTCCGGGCGCTTTGGATTACCAGGATATTCTGCCTGAGTTCCTCAATATCGGGCTTCTCCGAGGCGGCTCGGGAAATGAGGGCCGCCGCGTCAAGCTCTACCACCCCGGGCATCTGTGCAGGTTCAAGCTCGATTTCTGTCCCTGAAGGCAACCCCAGATTCATGGCAAAGACGGCGATGCTCGACTTAATCCCGTTTTCCAGCTCCACCATGTTGGGCTTTATGTTGGCCAGAGAAACCTGGGCCTGCAGCAGGGTCAGTTCCGGGACAAGCCCGGCCCGGTAATTTGCCTGGGCAGTCTCGACCCGCCGTTCCGCCATGGTGATCTGATCCTGCAAGAGGCCCCGCTGGTCCTGAAGAAGCAAGAGCTGAAAGTAGGTTTTACGGATATCCCGCTCAAGCTGAACCCGGGCCTTTTCAAAAGAGATAAGCCCAGCCTGATAATTCAGTTTGAGATTTTTCATAGACTCAAAGAGGGCGAAGTTGAAGTTAAAGGAAATCGCAAGGTTCCCTGAGAGACTCCAGTGGTTTCCTTCATCAGTCTCAATGGTCATGAACTGGGGCGCTCCGCCAAACCAGGTCGTTACGGTCGCATCGCCGATCCGGTTCATCCTGCCCAAGGTGGCCGAAAGGTCCACCGTCGGGATGAAGACATTCCATGCCGTATCAGCAGCACGTTTTTTAGTGCTGCTCGCAACTCGTGCAGATTCCAGGCTGAGGTTGTTCTTGATGGCCAGGTCCACCGCCTCATCAAGGGAAAGTTTCCTCGTTTCAGCGAAGACAGCCCCCGGGACGGCGCACAACAAGGCGCATAGGAACAGGATGATTGCCGGACTGGGCAAATGGAATCGCCCCCCTCCGGCACCACGAATAATTTGGATCATAAATGAGACTCCTTTGACCTGGGGAAACGTGTTTAACCACCGAATACCCCTGGTCAACCTGTAATATAAGGCCCGCATAGTGCGCGGCCATTTACGGCTTCTTGCCGTTTATCACCATATATTTGAGTATACCGCATACCCATCATATAGTACATCCTTTTATACCTGAAACAATAAACTTAAACAAGACCCTGATACTGCTGTTGGGCAGTTCCGAAAAGGCCATTCCTGCGGGACGGTGCATCAAGGTATTGACGATCAGGAAGAGTATCCATTGGGGAGTCAACTCTGAGGTGGTGCCGGAAGTATCCTGCTCCCCGGTGCTCCCCAGGCCCTGGATATCTGAAATGACCTGGTATACCCGGGAAGAAGCCGCTATATGACCCAGGTCGAGCCGCCGGGTTCTGATCCAGTCAATTGCCACGAGAATTTCCGGCCGGGATCGGAGATAGTCAGCCATGGATATGATAACCAGATACAACTGCTCTTCCGGCACCGCGGAGTGTTGTTTGCCAAGCTCCGCAAAGCGCACAATCCGGTCAAATTCGGTCAAAAAGAGCTGCCTCAGCATATCCTGCTTATTCTTAAAGTGGGAATAGAGGCTGCTTTTGGACAAACCCGAACGGCGGGCAACCATTTCCATGGAGGCGTTCCAGGGACCTGCCTCTGCCACCGCGCCGGCCACCGCCCGGAGCAGGCAATCCTCTTCAAAGTCATGGATGGTCCCGGAGATACGGTTTTCCAAGCCTTCATAATCTATGGCCTCTATCAGCTCTTTCTTAAACCCCAAACCAGTAGCCACTTTTTCTTCGGTCAAGGCAATGACGTACTGGATACGTTCCTCAGAAGGATGCTCGTCCAGGGTATGCTCGTGTTTATGGAAATGGGCCATTATAAAGGTCAAGGTTGCCAGGATCAACTGAACCATCGACGGGTAGGTTTGTGTATCCGTTTTAAAACGGGCGAAACTGCTCAGGTCCACGCCCCGGCGCTTCAAATGGGCCGCCATATCCCTGCCTCCCACGACGGGATCACCGTATACCTGGATAAGGGAAAAGATAAAGGCATCCACGTTCCGGGCGTAATAATCAACAATGGTCCGCATCATGATAAAAAGGCTTTCCACCGCGTCCTGAGCGGCATGGGCTTTTTCGTACCAGGGCTTTATAAAAGCCGTGTATTCATCAAAGAAGGTTTCATACATGGCATTGAGGAGGGCCTGTTTATCTTGAAAATGCCGGTATATCGCGGGCTTACTGACCCCTAATTCCCGTGCAAGCGTGGTGAGACTGGTAGACTGATACAATTCCCGTCCCCATACCCTGAAGGCGGCCTTGATAATATCGTTCTTTGTCATATATATTCCGGTACCGAGCCGGCAGGTCTCCATCACAAGTTACCGAACGGTCGTTAACATATACTATAACCATTTCATCGTGATTTGGCAACATTATTTTTACCGATTTTCCGCTATTTGACCTAGATACTTGTCTATAATTGGTAGCTCCTTTTTGCTGCGTAGCCACCGCCTTTTCTTTTGCAATACGGCGGCTCGCCTCCGGTATTTACGGGTTTACAATGTTGATTGGTTTTCCCACGATAAAGGCTTTCAGATCCTCAACGGCAATGTCCATAAGGCGCCGGCGGCTTTCTTTGGGGGCCCAGGAAATGTGCGGCGTGATGATACAGTTCTTCGCCTTGAGGAGCGGATTGTTCCCCGTAATAGGCTCGGTTGAAACAACGTCCAATCCCGCCGCGTATACCTTGCCGGAATTCAGGGCATCGGCCAAATCCTGTTCGACAACAAGAGGTCCGCGGGAGTTGTTGAGTATGATGACGCCGTTTTTCATTTTCGCTATGTTACTTTTGTTTATGATGCCCTGCGTGGACGGCAGAAGCGGACAATGCAGGGCGATAACATCCGATTCCGCGAGCAGCTTGTCCAGCGGCACATAGGGGGCAAGGGCCTTGCCCACGTCGCTTTCAAACTCGTCGTGGGCGATGACGTTCATTCCCAGAGCCTTGGCGATTGTGCCGGTCGCCTGACCAATACGGCCAAAGCCGATGATGCCCATTGTTTTGCCCGCCAGTTCGATAAGCGGATAGTCCCAGAAACACCAGTCGGCGTTCTTTTCCCAGCGGCCTTCGTGGACGGCCTTGTCATGGTGGCCGGCATGGTGGCAGATTTCCAGAAGCAGGGCGATGGCAAACTGGCCCACGGCGGCTGTACCGTAGGTGGGAATATTGCACACAGGAATGCCTTTCTCCTTTGCGGCTCCCACGTCCACCACATTGTAGCCCGTAGCCAGAACCCCGATGTATTTGATACCGGGACAGGCGTCCAGGGTTTCTTTCGAGACAGGCGTTTTGTTGACGATGACAGCCTCAGCATTGCCAATTCTTTCTATAATTGTTTTGGTCTCGTTTACGGGCGTGCGGTCGTAGACCTTCAGTTCGCCCAGAGCTTCAAAGCTGCCCCAGCTTAAATCGCCGGGATTTTCAGTGTACCCGTCAAGTATAACGATTTTCATGTTTGCTCCTTTTTGACTAAGGCGCTGCGCGTCCTAGAGGACTCACATATCCTAACGGCGCTGCGCCATCTCGCTTCGCCACCGGCGTATCTGTTCCACCGTCGGCTTCTCCCCATTTTGAATCGCTTTGCGGCAAGGTTCAAGTACGAACAGCTCCGCCTGGTCAGATAGGATTCGGCGCGGGCTACCATAATATCGGTTGAAAAAAAGTAGAACCCCAAAGGCCCCACTTCGGTGATGTCCCGCACCCCGCCGTGGGTCAGGGTTCCTATCGCACCCAGGCTCTTACAGGTGCTTGCCTGCACCTCGCCCCAAAACGAGCCGATGGGCCGCTCGTCGGTATCTTCTATCACGGCGATAACAGGAACATCCATTTTTCTGATGTCTTCAAAAAAGGCGAACATCAGTTCCTTTTGTTCAGCGGTGGGCGGTATTGTCCCCGAAACTCTGGCTGAAGCGGCTTGACCTCCAGATAGTTAAGTGCTATTATATAAATATGCTTAACTATCTGGAAGATCTATGAGCTTTATCGCGGCCTGGAACTACTTCTATTGCCGAACGTCCCTGAACGAGTTGCGGTGGATGCACCGGGAGGAATTCCCCGCCGGGTTGTCGTACCACGACATGCTGTACATGAACATCATTGCCATCACGCCGGACTGCACGGTGAGCGGCTTGGCGGAGATGCTGGGGGTTTCGACACCCGGCGTGACGGAGAAGGTGAACGGCCTGGTACGAAAGGGGCTTGTCGAGAAGGTTCGGGACAGCGTGGACCGGCGCGTCTTTCGGCTGTGTCTCAAGCCGGAGATTGCGGCGGTATACGAAAGCTGGGGCCGCTTTTCCGGCGAAATGGAAACACAGTTGCTTCAAAAGTATTCAAAAAACGATCTTGCGCTTTTCACCAGGATTTTGAAAGATGCCGCCGACTACGACCGGACCAGTGAGGCCAAGTGAGGTTGATGTGAACAAGAAAACAGCGCTTTTTGAAACCGCGCCTATTCCCCGGGCTGTATTGAGCTTCGGCCTTCCCATGATGCTTGGGATGCTGGTGACGATGGTATACATTATTGTGGACACTTTTTTCGTCGCCCGCACGGGGGACCCGAACCAGGTCGCGGCGGTAACGGTCTGCATGCCCATGTTCATGCTTTGCATGGGGATGGGGAATATTTTTGGTGTGGGCGGCGCATCCTATATGTCGCGGCTCTTGGGGGAAAAGGATTTTGGACGCATCAAAAAAACCTCCTCCTTTGTGTTTTATTCCAGCCTTACTTTTGCCCTGGTGGGAATGACGGTGATCTTTCTTTTTATGCCGCGGATACTGCGACTGATCGGCACGTCCCCTTTTACGGAAGGTTTTTCACGCCGTTACCTGTCCTGGATAGCGGCGGGGGCTCCGGCTATCGTCTTGAGCTTTGCCCTGGGTCAGATAGTGCGCTCCACCGGCGCCGCCCGCGAAGCCATGACCGGCATGATAATCGGGACGGCCCTCAATATCATACTGGACCCGGTTATGATCCTGGGGATGAACATGGGTGTCGTGGGCGCCGCCGTGGCGACAGTCATTTCCAATGTGGTTTCGACAGGGTATTACATCATCCTGATTTTCAGGAAGGATTCGGTGTTGTCGATTAACCCCAAGGATTATTCGCTTGAGGGAAAAATTGTCCGCAGCGTGCTTGCCATCGGGATACCCACAACTTTAAGTGAATTGCTGATGAGCGCCTCCCAGATGCTGCTCAACAATTTTGCTTCCGCCCATGGGGACGGTTTTCTCGCGGCAATCGGCATCGCCTGGACCGT
>JAITQK010000126.1 GCA_031288975.1 Treponema sp.
CTGGACAGCCATTTCCATTTTTCCTTTGCGGATTATTACAATCCCGATAATATGAACTTTGGAGCGTTGCGAGTGCTGAACGACGATATAATACAGCCCGGCCCAGGCTTCGGCGTCCACCCTCACGCAAACATGGAAATCATCTCCTACATGGTGAGTGGAGAGTTAGTCCCTGGCCTTTGAGGTGGCGACGGACAGGCAGGCCTACATGGTGCAGATCGAAGGCGCTTCCGAGGTGGAAGGCAAGGCCGGCGGCAAGGCGCACCTGACCATGCGTGACGCGGTGGAAATAGTGGAGGAAGGCTTCACCGTGAAGACCTTGGAAAACGCCCATCTACTGATTATCGAGATGGCAAAACAGTAGGGGATAAGGCGGACCACACAGAAAGGCTCAAAACTATCCAATACCATCTAAGAATGTAATCACAGAAGAAAAAAACACGAAGTATCGCAAAGTTTCACAAAGTAAGAAGAAAAAATAAATACTTTGTGCAACTTCGTGTAACTTAGTGGTTAAATATTTTGCGGGTCAAGTTTAGCTAACCAAACGGAGCGCATACCATAAACTACCCTGTCCCTTTTGAAGCCGGAGCCAGGTCGGCCCCAGAGAAGCAGCACACCAGGGCTTACCGGAAATCTCCGGCAAAGCGGATTTCGTCGCAGTATTCGCAGCGGTAGGTCCGCAGTTCCTGGTTTTCCAGGTAAAAAATATGGGGAATATACTTTTCCGTGGAAGTAATGCACCGGGGATTTTTACAGATCAGGACATCTTCCACCCGCCAGGGGAGTTTCAGATGTATCTTATTGCTTATCTGTTCCCTTTCAATGATATTCACCGTGATATTGGGGTCGATGATACCGAGAATGTCGAAGTTGATGGTGATGGTATTGTCGATTTTGATGATATCCTTCCGGCCCATACGGTTGGAGAAGGCATTTACCACAAAGGCCACCGTGTGGGGGAACTTGTCAAGCCCAAGCCAGTTGAAAATCTTGATACCCTGTCCGGCTTTAATGTGATCGATGACGATTCCATTCCTTATTTGCGCGATGTTCAGCATAGGTATATGCTTATCACAAAATTGATGGAAATGATACCACTCCAGGGTCATGCAAAACCCCGTTTCAACGTCGTATTGCAGGTATGAACCATTGCAGACACCTCCCCGCGCTGCTCAGGGAGTACCTGTTCCCTTCCGGCTGTGCAATCTGTGGCAGGATGCTCCTTGACTCAGAGGAAGCCTGGTATGGCTTATGCCGGGATTGTATGCCCGGCTTTGCTATAGACCAGGAGGCCCGCTGTGCGCTATGCGGCCGTCCCCTCATTTCTGAACAGGGGCGCTGCCTAAGCTGCCGGGAACGGGAAGGGACGTATCATTTTGACCGGGTAATGACCCTCTTTCCCTATACCGGGGCGTATCGAACCCTGCTCAGGGCCTATAAATTCGGCAAGCACCGGGCTTTGGGCAATTTCTTTCAGGAAAAACTCATCCAAGGGCTTTCCCTGTTCCCTGCTTCGCTCCTGAGAACCTCTGTCTGGATACCGGTTCCGCCAAGGCCGGGAAAGATAAAACAGACCGGCTGGGATCAGATTGAATACCTGGCACGGTTACTTGAACGCACACCACAGCAGGAAAGGGGCCTTCCCATATACCGCTGTCTTAAACGGCTTCCCTCACAAAGCCAAAAAGAATTGAGCGGGGAAAACCGGAAAACCAATCTCCTGGGCCGGATTCGCTGTACCAAAAAGGTCCCCCCGGAAGTGGTCCTGTTTGACGATGTGTTCACCACTGGGTCTACTATGGATGCCTGCGCCGCGGCCCTTAAAGAAAGAGGCGCTGAACAGGTCTATGGGGTGTGTCTTTTTTATGATTAGGGCTATAACCTCACAAGAGTACCATCGCATCCCCGTAGCTGAAGAATCGGTACCCTTCCCTGATCGCTTCGGCATAACTCGCTAAGATGTATTCCCGGCCTGCAAAGGCAGAGACGAGCATGAGCAGAGTGGATTCCGGGGTGTGGAAGTTGGTAAAGATGCCGTCTATCACCTTGAAACTATAGCCAGGGTATATAAAGATGGAGGTGGTCCCTGTTCCGCGTACCAGCGCCTCCCCGTGCCAGGCGGATTCTAAGGTACGGACGCTAGTGGTCCCCACGGCAATGAGCTTCCGGCCTTCGGCCTTGGCCTGCTCAATCCGGCAGGCCGTGGGTTCGTCAATGCTGAAGACTTCCTCATGCATGGCATGATCCTCGATGTGCTCGGTCCGCACGGGGAGAAAGGTGCCAAGCCCCACCTGGAGGGTGATAAAGGCCGTTTCTATGCCCCGCTCTGCTAATTGGGAAAGGAGTTCATGGGTAAAGTGCAAGCCTGCGGTGGGCGCCGCAGCAGAGCCGGGAGATGCGGCATAGACTGTCTGATACCGTTCACTGTCCGTAGGAAGGTCCCGCCGTTTGATATAGGGTGGCAGGGGAATATGGCCATGTACCTCAAGCCATGCATCGCCAACAGGATGGTCAAACCGGATTATTCTGAAGGCCCCTGCTTCTTCGGTAATTTCCCCTTCGATTCCCCCTTCAAAGAGATACCTGCTCCCGGACCGCCGCCGCCGGGCGCGGGGTACCAGAGCTTTCCAGGTCCACTCATCCAGCTTTGTTACCAGGAGCAATTCAACTGAGGCGCCGCTTGCCCTTGAGACCCCCCGGATCCGGGCCTTCCGTACCCGGGAATTGTTAAACACCAAAAGGGAACCTGGTTCCAGCAGTTCAGGTAAGTCCCTAACCCAATGGTGCCTGCGGCTCCCCCTAGCCCGGTCCAGTACCATGAGCCGGCTTTGTCCCCGCTGCTCCGGGGGAAACTGGGCGATGAGCTGCTCAGGCAGCTCAAAAGAGAAATCCGCTCGCTTCATGAGTATCACTCTGGCCGCTTGCGGCGCTCCGGGCAAGACCCAGATGTTTGTATGCCAGATCAGTTACCAGCCTGCCGCGGGAGGTGCGCTGCAGCAGCCCTGACTGGATGAGGTATGGCTCGTAGTAGTCCTCCAGGGTATCCACCACTTCCCCCACCGAGATGGCCAGGGTCTCGGCCCCCACAGGGCCTCCGTGGTACCGCTCAATGATGATGCGGAGGATCTCCCGGTCGTGTTTTTCAAGACCCAGAGCATCGATTTCAAGCCGTTTAAGCCCCTCTTCCACGACCTGCCGGGTAATGGAAGTTGCCCCCAGGACCTGGGCAAAGTCCCGCATACGCCTTAAAAGCCGGTTCGCCACCCGCGGGGTCCCACGGGAAGAAACCCCCAGGAGGGCAGCGGCGTCATCCTCAATAGCAATCTTCAGTATCCCTGCAGAACGCCGGATAATGGCTTCTATGTCAGGTTGTTCATAAAAGGAAAAACGGCAGGTTATACCAAAGCGGCTCACCAGGGGGCTTGAGACATTCCCCGCCTTGGTGGTAGCCCCTACCAGGGTAAAAGAAGGAATCGGAATCCTGATGGTCCGGGCGCTGGGACCTTGCCCGATGATCCAGTCAAGCTCATAGTCTTCCATGGCAATGTACAACATTTCTTCAATCGCCGGTTTAAGCCGATGTATCTCGTCGATGAAAAACACCGTCTTTTCCGTTACCGTGGTGAGGATCCCCGCCAGGTCCTTGGGCTTATCCAGGGCCGGCGCAGAGGTTACCTTGAAATCCGTCTCCAGTTCATGGGCCACTACCTGGGCTAAGGTGGTCTTTCCCAGCCCCGGTGGTCCGATCAGGAACAGGTGATCCAGGCTTTCCTGGCGTCCTTTGGCTGCAGTAATAAAAACCGCCAGATTGTCCTTCATCGCGGTCTGGCCCACAAATTCCTTGAGGGTCCGGGGTCGCAGGGAAAAGTCCCGTTCATCTTCCACCAGGGGGGTTTCAGGATGGAGGATGCCCGCTGCCGGGGCTTGCTCCTCAGGAGGGATTTTTTCATTTTTTTTCTCAGGGGATTGCCCTTCCCCAGCGTTTTTCCCGCCGGCCTTTGTCGCAGCTTTTACTTTTCCCATTATGAAAGAACTATAGCCCGGCATCGGCTGCTTTGCAAGAAGCCCTTCTGCATCACTGTATTTTATGGAGGAGCGTAACCACCGCTTCTCTGGAATCCGCTTTGATCACCTGTTCTCTGAGGAAGTCATCCTTTAAGAGTGCTCCCACAGCAGCGAGGAACTGGAGATGGGGACCGCTCAACTTCCGGGGAGAGACCACCAGAATGAAGAGTTTGGTCTTTTCCCCATCAAGGGATTCAAAATCGATCCCCTCCTGCTTGATTCCCACCACAACACACAGCTCCTTCACCCCATCGGATTTGGCATGGGGCAGGGCAATGCCGTGCTGCATACCGGTGCTCATGGTCTTTTCCCGGGCTAACACATCCTTGAGAACCTCAGCCTCGTCTTGCAGTTTTCCCTGGTCTGCCAATACCCCCACCAGTTCGGTGATAAGCTCCGCTTTGGTATTCCCCTTGAGCACAGGAACCACACAGTCCGCCTGAATGTAGGAAAGCATATCCTGGCTCGTCCTGCCATCCTCATCAAAGAGTTCCTTTTGCATTGCCTTGGGGTCCGCAGAATCCTTGAGCTTTTGTATGGCGTTGGAAAGGGCAAGGATAACCTCGTACATCGCGGTTTTGACAAAGGGCATATCCACCTTGGCGGTTACAATGGTAATGGACCGTTCCGCCTTGGTAATGGACAGGGAAATAGCATCCTTGCGAGCCTGAGAAAGACCTTCACCAATGTTCATCATCTGGACATAGAAGCCCTCGGACTCAAGGTTCAGGAGCAGGGTATTAATCACGAGGTCCGCGATTTCATCGGTGTGAAAGTCCCACACCATGGTCGCCGAATCATCGGCCTTAACCGGCTTTCTGGTTCCGAACCCGGGGATTTTAAGGGAAGCGCTTAACAGGGGCGGCGCCACCAAGGTGGTGATGAGGGTCATGAGGATGATGACCCCGAAGAGCTGGTTGTCCAGGATGCCTGATGCAAGCCCGATCCCGGCGATGATAAGGGCCACTTCCCCACGGGGCACCATGCCCATGCCAATACGCAGCGCCCCCCGTCCGTTGAAGCCCAGGGCCAGGGCGGGGATGCCGCAGCCTGCGACCTTGGCAAGGATCGCCACCAGGGTATAGACAGCGCCGAAGATCAGCACTGGTGGGGAGATGATCTCTCTCACGTTCACCATCATGCCCATCACCGCAAAGAAGAGGGGGACAAAAAACTCATAGATACCGTGGATCCGCTCCTGGATAAGTGCGGCAATATCGGTTTTTGAGAGGGAAAGCCCGGCAATGTAGGCGCCGATGATCATGGCCAGCCCCTGTTTCTCAAAGACCCCGGCCAGGAGCAGGGCCAGGCCCAGGGCAAGGATGGAGAATTCAAAGGTGTTTTTAAACAATTTGAGGAAGGCGGCGATTCGTTTTGAGAGGATAAGCCCCAGGGCGGTGAACCCCAGCCAGATGCCAAAGGCTTTCCCTGCAATGGCGAGGATCCCCCCTAGGCTTAAGGAGCCTTGCCCGTCGGTGATGATGGCCACGATGCCCAGGACCACTGCCAGCATGATGATACCCAAAACATCGTCAAATACCGCTGCGGCGAGGATCGTTACCCCCTCGGCACAGCCCATCTTCTTCTGGTCCGAGAGGATCCGGGCGGTGATGCCCACCGAGGTGGCAGTGGAGAGGATACCCAGGAACAGGCAGCGAGGGTCCATAAAGGGGACGTGCATGATGGCGACCCCCACGAGATCACCCAAGGCAAAGGAAAACACCACCCCGCCGATACCGATAAGACCTCCTGCCACTGAATAGCGGAGGAAGAGGCCCAAATCGGTTTCAAGCCCCGAGGCAAAGAGCAGAATAATCGAAGCTACCGTGGCAAAGCCGTAGAGTTCCGGGCTTACCGCAAGGGTTCCTGCTCCCAGGGGAAACAGTCCCTGGGGAAAACCAGGCAGGGCAATCCCCCCCAGAGCATAAGGTCCGATAACGATGCCAGCCAGGAGTTCCCCCAGTACCGAGGGAATACCGGCCAGTTTGACGAGTTTGCCCCCCAGACGGACGGCAAAAAGAATGATACCTATTTGTAATACCAGTTCTGACATAACTTCTGTGATATTCATACTGTTACACTCCATATATAGGAAATATTATGAAATACTTAGAAAAATGTTACATATACTGGAAAATATTTCAATAGGGATTGATACCTTGCCCCTGATTCCTCCTTTTTTTATCTTATAAGTATGGATTACGAAAAACTAACCATCAAAGCCCAGGAGTCGCTCAATGAAGCCTCCGCCATTGCCCAAAAAGCGGATCATTCCCAGGTGGAGATTGAACATATCTTGTTGGCCCTACTGCGGCAGCAGGACGGCATTGTTACCCCTATCATTGAACGGATCGGGGCGGATACTGCCCACATTACCCAGGGAGTAGAGGCCCTGACCACGGCGACTCCCAAGATTTACGGGGAAGCGGCGCAGCTTTATTTTTCTTCTGCAGCCTCCAAGATCCTTGCCAAAGCCGAAACCGAGGCCACTTCTCTCAAAGACGAGTATGTTTCTACGGAACACATCCTCATTGCGATTGCCGCTGGGGAGGGGAAGGCGGCGGAGCTTCTGAAAAAAGCGGGGGTTACCAAGAACGCCATTCTCGGGGCACTGAAACAGGTTCGGGGGAACACCCGGATCACCGACCAGAACCCCGAGGACAAGTACCAGGTGCTGGATAAGTATTGCCGGGACCTCACCGCCCTAGCGCGGCAGGAGAAGCTCGATCCGGTGATAGGCCGGGATGAGGAGATCCGCCGGGTGATGCAGGTGCTGTCCCGGCGGACCAAGAATAACCCGGTCCTCATCGGTGAGCCGGGGGTGGGGAAGACCGCCATTGCCGAGGGGCTTGCCCGGCGTATTGTGGCCGGGGACGTACCTGAAGGGCTTAAGGGCAAGAAGCTCCTCGCCTTGGACCTGGGTGCCTTGGTGGCTGGGGCGAAGTTCCGGGGGGAATTTGAGGAGCGCCTCAAGGCAGTAATCCACGAGATCCAGGCTTCTGATGGGAAGATCATCCTCTTCATCGATGAACTCCACACCCTGGTGGGGGCAGGTGCCGCAGAAGGCGCCACAGACGCATCGAATCTCCTCAAACCTGCCCTGGCACGGGGAGAGCTGCGGTGTATTGGGGCCACCACTTTGGATGAGTACCGCAAGTACATTGAGAAAGACGCTGCCTTGGAACGGCGCTTCCAGCAGGTCTATACTGCGGAACCTTCGGTGGATGATACTATCGCCATACTCCGGGGGCTTAAAGAACGCTACGAGGTACACCACGGGGTGCGGATCAAGGACGATGCCCTGGTGGCTGCCGCGACCCTCTCGAACCGGTACATCACGAGCCGCTTTCTGCCGGACAAGGCCATTGACCTGGTGGACGAGGCCGCAAGCCGGCTTAAAATGGAACTGGACAGCCGTCCCACAGAACTGGATAAACTGGAACGCCGGCTCTTGCAACTTTCTATTGAAAAGCAGGCCCTGCAGCGAGAAGAAGATGATGCCTCCAAAGAACGGCTCGGAAAGCTGGAAAAGGAAATCGCCGATCTTGGGGCTGAACGGGATGCCATGAAGTCCCGATGGGATAGTGAGAAACAGGATATAGCCCAGATCCGGGATGTAAAACAACGTATTGAGGAACTCAAAATCGAAGAAACCCGGTATGAACGGGAGGGGAATCTGGCCAAGGCTGCAGAGGTCAAGCATGGCCGCATTCCAGAGGCCCAGAAGAGGCTCAAGGCCCTCACAGACCTGATGGAGACAAAGCAGGAGGAAACGGCCCTGCTCCGGGAAGAGGTGAGTGAGGAGGATATTGCCCAAGTGGTATCCACCTGGACGGGGATTCCCATATCGAAAATGCTCTCAGGGGAACTCCAGAAATACCTTGACTTGGAGCAGGTACTGGGAAACCGCGTGGTGGGCCAGGACTTGGCCGTTGGAGTGGTGGCAGATGCCATCAGGCGGAACAAGGCGGGCCTCTCCGATGCGGCCCGGCCCCTGGGGTCCTTCCTGTTTCTGGGTCCTACGGGGGTGGGGAAAACTGAACTGGCCAAAACCCTGGCGGACTTTCTCTTTAACGATGAAAAGGCCCTCACCCGCATAGACCTGAGCGAGTACGGAGAAAAACACTCGGTGAGCCGCCTTATTGGGGCGCCCCCTGGGTATGTGGGCTACGAGCAAGGGGGGCAGCTCACCGAAGCGGTGCGGCGGCGGCCCTACAGCGTCATCCTCTTTGACGAGATCGAGAAGGCCCACCCCGAGGTATTCAACGTATTCCTCCAGATCCTCGATGATGGCCGCCTGACCGATGGCCAGGGCCGGGTAGTGGACTTCAAAAACGTCATCATTATTATGACCAGCAACCTGGGGTCCGACCTTATCCTCGAAGCAAAACAACCGGCGGATATCAAGGATGCTTTACTTGAACTCCTCAAACAGAGCTTCCGGCCGGAATTCTTAAACCGTATTGACGAGACGGTGATCTTCAACCGCCTGGGCAAAGCAGAGATCGGCAAGATCGTGGATATCCAACTGAGGCGTCTTGTCGAGCGCTTAACCGAACGGAAGATCACGCTGAACATCACCGCCGATGCCAAGAAGCTTCTTGCTGAACGGGGCTATGATCCTCTATTCGGGGCACGGCCCCTGAAACGGACCATCCAGGGGGAATTGGAAAATCCCCTGGCCAAGGCCATTATCGCAGGCAAGATCAAGGAGGGGGACACGGTAAGCGTGGAAAAGAAACCAGAAGATGAGGGACTTACTTTCAAAAAGGGGCGATGATACTGAGGATGACAAAGGCCGCAGCCAGATGGAGGATCTCACCGATCTCTATTGCTGCTCCCAAAGCGTCGCCGGTGTAGCCCCCAAGCTGTTTTCCATAGACCCGGGCAAAAAAGAGGGCCGAGAGGAAGCCGGTCAAGGGCAACGCCTGCAAGATGAGGAGGGGAGCAAGCGGCGGGGCATTGCTCCAGGAAAAACAGGGCTTAAACCCGGCGGCTCCGGTACACAGCGCCCAGATCAGGGCGGTCCACAGGAGCAGGCTGAAGAGGATTCCGGCTATTGCCCGCCAGGGCCGGGTGTTCCGGACCAGGACGCCCAGGCCCTCAGCGCGCAGGGGCTTGACCAAGGCGGGGAGCAGCGCCGCACCAAAGCGTCCGCTCAGGGGATAGGCCAGCACCGGTGCGGGAAACTGCGGGATCCAGGGCAGCAGGGCATGGAGAAGCGCGACCTTGAGGCTCAAGGCCGCAATGCCTGCAAAGAGGCCGTACACGCCAATCCGGGAATCTTTCAGGATGGCGGCCCGTTTTTCCGCACTGAAATTCCCCAGAAAGGCGTCTGCAGTGTCCACGAGTCCATCAAGATGAAACAGATTAAACCCCAGATATTGCACCACCAGCACGATGATGACCAGGAGGACCGAGTTATCCAGGCCCCAGAAAAGCAAAGCTCCCAAAAACGCAGGAAACAGCCCGGTCACCGGGAGGTAAAAATCAATCCACGAGGCATCAAAGGAAAAGCGTCCTACAACGGGAATCCGGGAAACCAAGCTGAGGGTCGAACGAAACCGGTCAAACATCACCCCCATTATATTGACTATGAATAAAATATCAAGGACCGTATTATTACAAAATCATGTCTCATAAAACCGGCTTTCATAAGCCCCTCTTAGGGATCTTCGCCTCTTATTACCGGCCCCACAGGAAACTCTTTGCCGCGGATATGTGCTGCGCCTTCTTAATCGCGGCGGTGGATCTGGCTTTTCCCGTGATGACCAAATTGACCCTTGAGCGGTTCCTGCCCACCGGACAGTACCTGTTCTTTTTTATCATCATTGCCTCGATGATGGTCCTCTACCTCCTGCGGACCGCCTTCTCCTACTTTGTTACCTACTGGGGACACACCGTAGGGGCCTATATCGAGGCGGATATGCGCCGGGACCTGTTCAGCCATCTCCAGGAACTTCCCTTTTCGTTCTACGACAACAACCGCACTGGCCACATCATGTCCCGTGTTACCACCGACCTGTTTGAAGTTACCGAGCTTGCCCATCACGGCCCGGAAGACCTCTTCATCTCCTTTTTAACCCTGACAGGCTCCTTTATCATCATGCTCTTCATGCGCTGGGAAATGGCCCTGATGCTCTTCATCCTCCTGCCCCTGCTAGTATTCCACACCCTTGTTTCCCGGAAGCGTATGCTCGCCACCTCAAAGAAGGTAAAGGAAAAAACCGCGGAGATAAACGCCTCCCTGGAATCCAGTATTTCCGGCGCACGGGTTGCCAAGGCCTTTACCAACGAAGACTATGAAACCGGCAAATTCAGGGACGGCAATGAACATTTTAAGGCAGCAAAGAAAACCTATTACAAATCCATGGCGAATTTCCACAGCACCCTGGAATTCATGCTCCATATCCTCAATGTGGTGGTCATTGCCGTGGGGGGCCTTCTCATCATGGAGCACAAGATGAGCCTTGCGGAGCTTATCACCTGTAACCTCTTTGTGGCAGCCTTTCTCCAACCCATCCGGCGGCTCCAGAATTTCGTGGAACAGTATACCACCGGCATGGCGGGATTCTCCCGGTTTGTGGAAATCATGCGGGTAGCACCGGATATCCAGGATAAACCCGGGGCCTTTACCCTGGCTCAGGTTCGGGGGGATATTGCATACCAGGACGTAACCTTTTCATACAACCAAAACATACAGGTTCTGAAACACATCAACCTCTCCATTCCCGCTGGGAGGACCATTGCCCTGGTCGGTCCTTCAGGGGGCGGTAAAACAACCCTCTGTCATCTGCTGCCCCGGTTTTATGAAACCAGGGAAGGACGCATCACCATTGATGGCCAGGACATACGGGATGTCACCCTTGCATCCCTGCGGCAGAACATCGGCATTGTCCAGCAGGATGTGTTTCTCTTTGCCGGCACTATCAGGGAAAACATCAGATACGGACGCATCGACGCGCCGGAAGAAGCCCTTATCGAGGCGGCGAAACGGGCGGAGATCCACGATGCTATTATGAAGATGCCCGCAGGGTATGACAGCGTGGTTGGGGAGCGGGGGATCAAACTTTCAGGGGGCCAGAAACAGCGGATAAGCATCGCCCGAATATTTCTCAAAAATCCGCCGATTCTTATCCTGGACGAGGCTACCAGCGCCCTGGACACTGCCACGGAAACGCGAATACAGCAGGCCCTGGAAGAACTTTCCCGGGGACGCACCACCCTGGTTATTGCCCACCGGCTTTCCACCATCCATAATGCGGACCACATCGTGGTCATCGATGATGAGGGCATCCAACAGCAAGGCACCCATGACGAACTCATGGTTCAGGGCGGCCTCTATGCAGGACTGTACCGGGCACAGTTTCAAGCCGGGAGCTGAACATCCCTAATTGTTGTACTCGTCAGTGGCCACCGTATTCGATGCCAGGGGGATACCCTGCTCATCAAGAAAGCCAAGCAGATAGTCCTGGTCGAAACAGCCGGCCAGCTCATCTGCCTGGGCACGGGTAAAATACAGGATAATCCGCAGGGAGCTGGTGTCATTATCCCCTCCCCAACGGGTCTCCTTGGCCTCCCGCTGGAGCACGGTAAAATAGGGGTTATCCTTCTTGAAGTGATACCCCAGTTCAATCCGGGGAGCGGCCCGTGAAGAAACGGAGAATCTGAATTGCCCCCATTCGGTGGTACTCTGCACGGTTCCATAGGCGGCCCGGGATTTCGAGGGCTTGTTGGTGAGATTCCGGGCCTCGTAATCCGCATGATACCGCTCCACCGCGGCAATGAAGCCCTCCCGTCCTGTTTTATCCCAGTACTGCCGGTAGGTTACGGTTTGGTACCTAAACTCCAGGTACACCCGGTCCAAACGGGGATCAAACACCAGGGAAACCGGCTTCTGTTCCAAGCCGGAAGAGAAGAACTTATCAAATTCTATACTTACCGAACCCAGGGGAAGGGGGTCCACATCGGCAACCATAGCGGTATTAACCGCCTTCGTACCGGCGCAAGAACCCAGGACCATCACCATACCGGTAAAACCAATACAACATAAAACACCCCTCAGGGCCTTTAACCATTTCATTCCACAGTCTCCTTTTTCTCTATTTCCTCTAGTTCTTTCCCCAGGGCCTGGGGATGCGGCCGGATGAGGATATCTCCAAACATACGGTTCTGCAATATCACAATCATCCGTATCTTGACCGCCTCAAGGATCGCGAGAAAGGCGCAGACAATATCCATGACCGAGCCTTCCCTGACCACCAGGTCTGTAAAACCACATTCCCCCCGGGATTCCAGCAGTTCCACGATGAGGGTGATTTTCTCGTTCACCGAGACCTCTTCGTATAAATCAATGATCCGCTCACTGGAAAGATTGGACATGAGGGAGGAAAAGGTTTTTAAGAGGTCCCAGACATCCATCTGTTCCCACAAGGTCTCCTCCCCAAAGGGAAGGGCACGCTGGAGTTTTTTCCGCTCGATCACCCATTCCGCTTCCCGTTCCTTTTCCTCCATGAGTTCCGAGAGTTTTTTGAATTTCTGGTACTCAATGAGCTTGTCCACCAGTTCCTGCCGGGGATCCTCGATTTCCTCATCCAGGTTCATTTCCACTGGCAGGAGCATTCGGGACTTGATGTACAACAACGTCGCGGCCAGGGCATGGAATTCGGTAACATCCTCTAGGTCAAGCTCGGTGGCGTAGCTTAAATACTGGAGGTATTGTTCGGTAATCTGAGCAACTGGGATATCATAAATATTGACCTCATTTTTCTTAATTAAAAAGAGGAGGAGGTCAAGAGGTCCTTCAAATTCCTTTAATCTGAAGCTATGGGCGGCACTGGTATCGGTGGTATCCATCTGATTACAAAGTATATTATATCCGGCCTGTTCCTGCAACAGGTATTCATGGTTCTATTTTAAACCATATTCCAATTTGCTAAAAGTGCATAAGCTACATGAATGTATGCCTAGAAAATTACATTTGTGTAGCTTTTAGAGACAAAAAATGCAATACCGCCGGTAACACCGGCCTCGTTATCTGAAATAACAGAATCCCCGTTCAGGGTGAATGTTCCGCAACAGACAGATACCCCGCCACCACGATATGTCTCGCCGGCCAGGCTTCTTGTCTAATGAAACTAGTATATCATAGATAATTTTTTTTGTCAAGTGGTTATTGATTGTAACGTCCAAAGCCCTCTTGACAAATCTTGAGGATATGTGGTATAAAGTTTTTCATGTTATATACCGATATTAGAGACGATATGAAACTTTCCGTATGTTATATACAGGAGTGAGTATACGTGGGAAAATGGCGTATAAAAGAAGTTGTGTGCCATTTTTTGCGCCCAACTTTGCGAAGCTTTGAAGAACGCAAGAAAAAAACTGAACATTTCGGCACGCTGCCATCCGTGGTGGAGTTTCGTAGATTATAGAATAAAAGCTACTTGAAAAATCTGTCATTATATTGTAGCATTGATACATAAAATTTTAAGAGGGAAATGTGCCGACATATAGCGGTATACAAAAAGAAGAAACTCTAAAAGGGCTTGTCCATGATGATT
>JAITQK010000127.1 GCA_031288975.1 Treponema sp.
CCGCTGGGTGAGCCAGCCGCTTCCGGGCGGTCCAAACTTGGGGGGATTGCGGGTCATTTCCTCGTCAAGGGCGTCGTATTCTTCATCGGTCATGTCGGTATAGGTCATCATTTCCTCCTCATCCCGGAGTTCCTCAAGTGCGCCGGGCCGCATCCCCATCGCATGAAAGACCTTTATTGTGTCCTCGCCGATAGGTATGTGTTCACTTTAACAAAGAAAAACTGCAAAGAGCGCAGAGGAACGCAACAGAATTGTTCAATAACCGGTCGGTATTGTACGGCAAGGGCGGGTTATAATAGAGTGAAAAACGGTATTAGTGAGGAGAAGTTCATGAAAGAAAAGATGAAAATTGTCAGCCTCTTGTTGCTGACATGGTGTATCGGGACGTCGGTGTTTGCCAGTGGTGGACAGGGACAGTCGGGAACCGGGGGTTCTGGTGCAGGACCGGTAACAATTGAGCTGTGGTATGGTGCGGCCATGACCGAGGCGGGACCACCGCCTGCGGACTGGAAGGTCCTGCAAATTATCAAGGACAAACTCAACATCAACCTGGTTCTCAGTGCCCTGCCTTCCAATGAGTCGGATCAGGATGTGAAGATAAACGCGGCGGCAGCGGCGAATGCCCTGCCTGATCTGTTCATGGTCCGCCGGGACCCCTTCCTGAATATTATCCGCGTCGGGGTTATCGCGCCGGTGGATGATCTTTACCCCTTGATGCCCAACCGGACCAAGATTCAATATGATGCGGACAGTAAGGACTTCACGACGATCAATGGGAAGTCCTACGGGCTTGCCTCCCCAGGCACTATCGCAAAAAACGAAGGGCTGTTAATCAGGAAAGACTGGCTTGATAAGCTCGGCCTGACGGTTCCGACTACCACGGAGGAACTCTTTACGGTGATGCGGGCCTTCACCTTTAACGATCCTGATGGGAATGGACGGGACGATACCTATGGATACGGCGCATTCATCGAAATCAACAACTTTGAGGAAGGACTGGGCCGGCGTTTTGATCCGGTCTTTGGCGCATTTGGGGTGGCGGGAACCTGGAATCTGACCAAAGCCAATGCGGGACTCAATGTGCGTAAACCGGGGTATTTTGACGCCCTCTCCTATGTGAAGCGGATGGTTGATGAAAAGGTGATTGATCCGAACTGGACCAGCTATAACAAGGACGATTTCCGGGCTGCCTGGAAACAGGGACGCTTCGGGGTCATGCGGGAGCAGAACGCCGCCTTTGCCGCTGAAGGAAACTATGCGCCTTTTGATAAAAATTTCCCCCAAGGTGAATGGCTCATCATTGATCCCCCCAAGGGACCTTCGGGGCAGCAGTCCGTGGGGGTGTATACCCAGGCATACCGGATCTACGCGGTCTCGACCAAGGCGGCCCAGGCAGGCAAAGGCCCGGCCATTGCACGCTTGCTGGAATGGATGTCTTCAGAGGAGGGGTATTACCTCTTGGGCTGGGGTGAACGAGGAGTGAACTATGTGCTGGGTCCTGACGGCGCTCCCACCACAACAGGGCTTCCTGATGAGTCCAAAGGCTTCACCAAACCGGCGGTGCAGACCATCACCCAACTGCGAAACATGGTGTTCTACAACAGTGAAGTCGAGCTGGTAGCCCGGTATCCCACCTACAAGGCCCCTACTTCGGGGAAGACCATGAGCGCCCTCACGGTCCTGTGGGATATGCAGAGCCGGGCCTGGACGCCGAATATCGGTGCCGACGCCCTCCTGTCGCCCAATGCAGACCTGAAGCGCTTCTATGAACAGGGGGTCATTGAATTCCTCACCGGTAAGCGGACCCTGGACCGGAACAGTTGGACCACCTGGGTTGCCGATTTCGACCGGATGGGTGGGCTTGATTGGGAAAAAGCCGGGCTTGCCGCTGCTGAGGCCGCAGGCTATATCAAATAAATTGAGGCAGGGACTAAAAAGGGACAGAACTGATGTATCCGATTGATAAAACAAAGCCAGTTTCCGAGCGGATGGCCTTGTCGGTGATGAATCGCTATGAACCGGGGCAGGTGATCTGGCATTATGAACACGGTCTGGTGCTTCAAAGCATTTATGCGGTAGGCAAGAAAACCGGGAATCCCGACTATTGCCGCTGGGTCAAGATGATGTACGACACCAAAATCAGAGCCGATGGGACCATTGCCGGGTATCGGGAAGATGAATACAACCTGGATCAGATCAATGCAGGGAAGACCCTTTTCAGTCTCTACCACGATTTCGGGGAGGAACAATACCGTACCGCGATTGAGTGCCTCCGTCTCCAGTTGCTTCATCATCCCCGGACCCAAAGCGGGGGCTTCTGGCATAAGCGGATTTACCCCTATCAGATGTGGCTAGATGGTCTGTATATGCAAGGCCCCTTTTACGCCCAATACGCGGCGGAATACGGGACTCCTGGGGATTTTGAGGATCTCACCGCTCAGTTTATCCTGATGGAAGCCAAGGCCCGGGATGGAAAAACCGGGCTTTTATACCATGCCTGGGATGAATCCAAGGCGCAGCCTTGGGCAGATCCTCATACGGGGTGTTCTCCCCATTTCTGGGGCCGGGCCTTGGGCTGGTACGCCATGGCCCTGGTGGATACCCTTGATTTTATCTGTGCCGCTTCCGATGCCCATGATGGGGAAGCCCTGAGTGCTATGGTCAGGCGCCTCGCGGAGGCTATCCTGGACGTTCAGGATACAGCAAGCGGGTTATGGTATCAGGTTCTGGACAAAGGGGGGACTGAAAAGAACTACCTTGAAAGTTCAGCCTCCGCCATGTTCGTGTATTTTCTGTTTAAGATACTCCGCACCGGCCTGGTGCAGGAGATCCCGGGGCTTCGGGACGCCGCCTGTGCTGCGTACCAGGGCATCATGGAACACCGGATTACAGAAGACCCTTCCGGGGAACTCCACCTTGCGGGGATTTGCGCTGTTGCGGGCCTGGGAGGTACCCCATACCGGGATGGTTCCTTTGGGTATTATGTAGGTGAACCGGTGGTGAGGGACGATTTTAAAGGGGTTGGACCGTTCATACTGGCTTCCCTTGAGCGGGAAGCAGCGATGCTCCGCGATTAAATCAGAGATACCCCGTGGATTTGGAAAAAAAGCTGTCCATCCTCGCAGGGGCAGCACAGTACCTTAGAAATCACCGGTGCCCCCTACGAGGAACTCCTCCGGGTTCCCGGCATCGGGGCAAAAACAGCGCGGCGGATCATTGATGCGCGGCGTTCCCGCTCCCTTTCCTTTGACAGCCTCCGCAGGCTTGGGGTCATCCTCAAAAGGGCGCGGTACTTCATCACCCTGGCAGGTTCCTCCCTGGACCGACCCGATGATCCTGAGCGGATCCGCAGCCGCCTTGTGGATCAGGAGGGCCTGGGATTGCAACTTCCGCTTTTTGAGTTTTAGGAGCTTAGGGTAAAACCCCTCTCTAGAGGCTAAACTTGACCCACAATTGAGATTATGCTTATGGTTTGTAAACCATAGTTAAAAAGAAAACCACGAAGTATCGCAAAGTCGCACAAAGTAAGAAGAAAAACAAATACTTTGTGCAACTTCGTGTAACTTAGTGGTTAAATATTTTGCGGATCAAGTTTAGCTCTAGGGGGTGGACACATGAAGCGTATTTGGCTATAGTTGGCAGAGGCATTTGATTACAGGAGTTTTTTAATGGAAGAAAAGAATGTTCTTGTTGAATGGGAAGAGCGTTATTCGGTGGGTATTCCGTTCATTGATGATCAGCATAAAGAACTTATCAAAATGACGAATACCTTGTATGAGGGCTGTCTGCAGGGAGATGAGGCGGCAAAGGCGTATTTTAAGGATACGATCCGTGGTGCGGTGGACTATGTCAAGTATCACTTTGCGGCGGAAGAACAGATCCTGGACAAAATCAAGTATCCTGGACTCTCAAAGCATAAGGAGCAGCATGAAACGTTTGTAAAACAGGTCCTTCGGGATGTTCAAAGTTTTGAAAGCGGCAAGAGCTTCGTTCCCAATGTCTTTGTCCGTTATTTGAAGGATTGGGTATTAACCCACATTGCCGTATCCGACAAAATGTACAGCGAATATATCCAGAATATGAAGAAAAAGTCTGGCCAAAAAGCACAAGCCTGAAATCAGTCCACAGGGGGCGGGGATTTTCTGTTTCGGCATACTGGTGTACCTCTAAGACCTCGCTCAGGGAGTGGGTAGATTCCTGTACAGGAGCGTCGCGATCATGCCGGAGTGGGTTGATCCCCAAAGGGTAAAGGTAGTATAATGTAAGAAAAGGGGAGTTATCTATGAGTGAAACCTTTGATTTTACTATTGAAGAATTGGGGAAACGTAATATTAAATCGCCTATTGTTATGTCGAATATTGAGGGCGATTTCATTGCGAACTATGTTACCGACGATCAGTTTATCCGGTTGGATGTGGACGTGATCTTAGGGGCACAACCTTCGCTTGAACGGAGCCAGGTTTTTGAATGTGCCGGCCCGCGGGAGATGATCTACTTTATGCCGGCCCATGTTCACGCGGGGATCGTGAGTTGCGGCGGTCTCTGTCCGGGGATCAATGACGTGATTCGGTCCATAGTCCGGTGCTTGTGGTACCGGTACGGGGTACGCCGGATTTCCGGAATCCGCTACGGGTATAAGGGGTTTCTCCCGGATTATCAGTACGGCACCAAAACATTAACCCCGGATAGTGTGGATGATATCCATAAACTGGGGGGTACTTTCTTGGGCAGCGCCCGGGGGGGCGGCAAGGAAGTCGGCTTTATTGTGGATGCTATAGAGCAGCTCAACCTGAACATGCTCTTTACCATCGGCGGGGATGGAACGCAGCGGGGATCTCTGGATATTGCCGAGGAAATCGGAAGAAGAAAGCTTAAAATCGCCATGGTGGGGATTCCCAAGACCGTGGATAATGATCTGTCGTTCATACAACAATCCTTTGGTTTTGATACGGCAGTGGCCAAGGCCGTGGAAGTGGTAACCGCAGCCCACATGGAGGCCAGTTCCCAGATCAACGGTATTGGTCTGGTCAAGCTCATGGGCCGGGAATCGGGCTTTATCGCGGCTCATACAGCCCTGGCAAGCCACGAGGTCAACTTCGTGCTCATCCCTGAAGTTCCCTTTAACCTTGAAGGGTACAACGGCTTCCTGCATCACCTGGAAGAGCGGCTTAAGAACCGCAAGCATGCGGTTATCGTGGTGGCCGAAGGGGCCATGCAAGATCAATTGGTCACTGATGTGAAAACCGATGCCAGCGGGAATCTCAAGATGGTGGATGTAGGAACCTATCTGCGGGATCGGATTCAACAGTACTTTGACGAAAAGAAGTTCGAGATCAACCTGAAATACATTGATCCGAGCTACCAGATCCGGTCGGCGCCCGCAGCGCCTAGTGATTCTATTTACTGTGAGCGCCTGGGTAACGCGGCAGCCCATGCTGCAATGGCGGGAAAGACCAAGGTCATCATCGGCCTGGTGCACAATGAGTTTGTCCACCTGCCCATGAAGGCGGTGGTTTCCCGGCGCAACCATGTGGACCCCGAAGGTAATCTCTGGCGGGATACCCTGGATGCGACCCATCAGCCGGTACTCATGGTGAATCAGTTTGAGAGTAGCAGTGCCAAGTAGTAACCAGTAACGCTAAAATCGGTCAGGAGGATGTATATGAAGACCTATATTGCCAAGGGTGGCGCCTTGTTGGATCTTGCGGATGAGGAAATCGATGATCTTTTTTCTCAGGCTTTATCACAGGCTTTGGTGGATCTGAAAGAAGCCGGACCGATGATCATCCTCCCGCCGGATGTAACGCGGTTTCATTCCCGCGGGGGGTATCTTACGGACCTTGCCTGCCGGGAACTCACTCGCACCGGGCAAGATCGCCTGGGGGCAGTGATGCCCGCCCTGGGGACCCACATGGTCCTGACCCAGGCGGAACGCAGCCGGATGTTCCCCGGAACCCCGCCGGACAAATTCCGGCCCCATGATTGGCGTAATGATGTGGTGGAACTGGGCCGCCTTGAGGCGGACTGGATAGACCACGCCTCGGAAGGGGCTGTCCGCTACGACTGGCCCGTGCAGGTAAACAAGCTGCTTCGGGATGGGGGCTTCTCCCTGATCCTTTCCATTGGTCAGGTGGTACCCCATGAGGTGGTGGGCATGGCCAATCACGCGAAGAACCTCTTTGTGGGCACCGGTGGTAAAGAAGCTATTGACAAGAGCCATTTTCTGGGGGCCTCCTATGGGATGGAACGGATGATGGGCCGGACCGATACGCCGGTACGGGCCTTGTTTGATGAGGGGCTTCGCCGCTTCGGGAACAAGCTGCCCCCCATCCTCTGGGTCTTGACCGTGGTGGGCGCTCGCAGTGATGGAGAAGCTGCGGCAGCAGATAAACCGCGGGGGTCTCTCGCAGTGCGAGGACTCTTTATCGGTTTTGGCCGTGAGTGTTTTGAACAAGCCGCTGCCCTTGCACGGGAAGTCAATGTGGATCTCATGGATGAACCGATCAAGAAGGCGGTGGTGTACCTGGAACCAGAGGAATTCCGAACCACCTGGCTGGGGAACAAGGCCATTTACCGGACCCGCATGGCCATGGCCGACGGCGGGGAACTCCTGATCCTCGCCCCGGGCCTGGAACGTTTCGGCGAAGATCCGGGGAACGATGCTCTTATCCGCAAGCACGGGTACCGGCCTGCCCAGGTGATCCAGGACAAAGTAACCCAGGACCCAGAACTCGCGGCAAGCCTCAGCGCCGCAGCCCACCTGATCCACGGTTCCAGCGAAGGCCGTTTCACGGTCCGCTACTGTCCCGGTCCGGGCCTCAGCCGTGATGAGATAGAAGCTGTCGGTTATGCATGGGGGGACCTGAAGACGGCGCTGGCCCGTTATGATACGAGCTCCCTGGGGCTTGGATGGAACACGCTGGCTGATGGGGAGCGGTTTTTCTTTGTCCCCAATCCCGCCCTGGGCCTGTGGGCCGAGAAGACCCGGTTCAAACCGTAGCATCCCGTTTTTTTTCCATTTCTTCAATAGAAAAGTCTATTCACGGAAGTCTCGATGTAGTTTAAAGTATTGGTATGAGTATTGATGAACTGACCACCTTATCACGGTATTATGGTGCAGATCCAGAGTATGTTATTGCCGGCGGCGGCAATACTTCGTTTAAGGACGCTTCCACCCTCTATATTAAAGGTTCCGGGACCGCCCTGGCGGATATTCAGCCCCAGGGTTTTGTCCGCATGGACCGGCAGGCATTGGGGCGGATCTGGGAAAAGACCTATCCTGTTGATGCTGATGAACGGGAACAGGCAGTACTTGCGGATATGATGGGGGCACGGAAGCCGGGGGAAGAACAAAAACGGCCCAGCGTGGAAACCCTTCTCCATGATCTGCTGCCCTTTGCCTATGTGGTGCATACCCACCCGGCGCTAGTCAACGGGCTTACCTGTTCTCGGCAGGGGGAAGGGGCGGCAAAAGCACTGTTCGGCGATGAAGCTATCTGGATCGAGTCCACTAACCCCGGTTACATCCTCTCAGGAACGGTAAAAGCCGCGATGGAAGCCCATAGCATGCGTACCGGTAAGAACGCCCCGATCATCCTGCTCCAGAACCACGGGGTTTTTGTCAGCGCCGATGATGTGGAGAGCATTAAAGCGATCTACCGGCGTATCATGGATGCGCTGAGGCAAAAAATAAAACGCCAGGCCGATTTTTCCGATACAGTTACCTCAAAGGGGAGGTCCCAGGAAATCGCCCTGGCCCTGGCGCAGCAGGGACAAGCCACTACGGTCCTGTTCCGGTGGAATCGTGAAATCGCCGCGCTGGTGAAAGACCAGGCCGCGTTTTATCCGGTTTCTTCGGCCTTTACCCCGGATCATATCGTCTATGCCGGTAGTGATCCCCTCTTTATCAAAACCCTGCCGGATGATCCTGAGCGCATACCAACGCTTATCCAGGAGGCGGTGCAGGCTCATACTCGTATGCCGAAAATCGTTGCGGTTCAGGAGCTGGGCGTTTTCGGTATTGGCACTGGCGAACAAGCGGCTGCCCGTGCGTTGGAACTGTTTCAGGATGCGATCAAGGTGGCGGTCTATACCGAAAGTTTCGGCGGTCCTGAGTTTATGACCCAGGATAAGATTGATTTTATCAACAACTGGGAAGTGGAACGCTACCGTACCCGTGTTTCCACCGAAGCAGATCAGGGTAGTAAATAAACAAGCAGGAGCAGCGTATGAAACCTTATGGAAATACCGAAGCGGTTGAGCAGGCATATAGCCTGGCAAAAGTGGTTTATGCAAACCTGGGTATCAACACCGATAGGGCTATCCAGGCCGCGGTGGATATCCCCATTTCCATTAATTGTTGGCAGGGGGATGATGTAACTGGCTTTGAGGGAGCCACAGGCTTATCCGGTGGTGGCATCCTTGCCACCGGCAACTATCCGGGGCGTGCCCGTAATGGGGATGAACTGCGGGCCGACGCGGAGTTTGCCTTCTCCCTCATTCCAGGAAAGAAGCGCTTTAATCTTCACACCCTCTATGCTGAAACCGGTGATAAAAAGGTGAGCCGGGACGAACTTGAGCCTGAGCATTTCAAGCGCTGGATGGCCTGGTCAAAGGAGCGGAACATCCCCCTGGATTTTAACCCTTCTTTCTTTTCCCATCCTCTGACCGAATCGGGGTATACCCTGGCAAGCGGGGACCCCAAGGTAAGGGGCTTCTGGATACGCCACGCCATCGCGTCTCGGCGTATTGCCGCTGCTTTTGGGACCAACCAGGCGTGCCCAGCGGTGAACAATATATGGATCCCCGATGGCTCCAAGGATATGCCTGCGGATCGGCTATCCCCGCGAATGCGGCTGCGGGAGGCTCTGGACGCAATACTGGCGGTTCCCCTGGAACCACAGACGATTATTGACGCAGTAGAAAGCAAGCTCTTCGGCATTGGGAGTGAAGCCTATGTGGTTGGTTCCCATGAGTTTTACCTGGGCTATGCCGCTGCCAAACAGATACACCTCTGCCTGGACATGGGACACTTTCACCCCACCGAAACCATCGCGGACAAAATCTCAGCGGCGCTGCTCTTTGTGCCGGGCTTGCTCATGCATTTCAGCCGGGGACTCCGCTGGGATTCCGATCATGTAGCCATCTATTCCGATGAGCTGCGGGATGTATGCCGGGAGCTTACCCGGCAGCGGATATTTGACCGTATCAACATTGCCCTGGACTTCTTTGACGCCTCGATAAACCGCATTGCCGCCTGGACCATCGGCACCCGGAGCCTGCGCAAGGCCCTGCTGGAATCCTTTTTGGAACCCACCAGTCTGCTCCTTGAAGCGGAACGGGCCGGTAAATACCACGAACGCCTTGCCCTCATGGAAGCATTTAAAACCCTGCCTTTTTCCGCGGTCTGGGACAAACTGTGCCTTGAGGCGGCAGTACCTATCGGTCCTGATTGGCTGACCCGTGTTAATGAGTATGAGGAACAGGTACTGGCAAAGCGGTAGGTATATTGCGGACTGCACCTCAAGAGTATCCAGTCAAGAACTAACGGGTGATTCGGAATGTAACTACTATTAGTAGTTTTATGCGAAGCCTTACCACTCCGTCGCAAACTCTAAACTTGACCCACAATTGAGATTATGCTTATGGTTTGTAAACCAAGTTAAGAAAAAAAACCACGAAGTATCACAAAGTTTCACAAAGTAAGAAGAAGAATAGATACTTTGTGCAACTTCGTGTAACTTAGTGGTTAAATATTTTACGGATCAAGTTTAGCGCAAACTACGGTGGCGTGCTTGTTCCAGAGTGCTTCATTTTTTTGAAATTCTCCAAAAAAATGAAATTTTAGGACCTTTCCACTATTGAAGTTTTTTTAGTATACACCTATACTTTAAATATGATTGATCGGGTTCTTATAGATACATTGAGCTTAAAGGCTGAGGATTTTGCTCTGGGGTGGAAAAATAAGATCCGTAAGGCTCCGCATCTCAAGCATTATAATGGATTGGATGACCCTGCGTTGATGGAGACAAACCGGTCTCTTTATCCTCTGTTGGGCCGTACCCTGGACCGGGGATTGGACCGCTCGCTGGTGGGGGGCTTTTTTGTTACCCTGGGAAAGGAACAGGTGCAGCGGGGGGTCCCGGTTTCTGAAACCGTCTATGCGGTTAATTTGGCCCAGCAGACGGTCATCGAATACCTTATGACCGATTTCGCCCTGGATAGTCCCATCAGGATGTATCAGGCCATGGAGGTGATCACCAAGGTGTCGGAATTTTTCCTTTTGGGGTGTTTTTATTTGACTAAGGGGTTCCTGGAAGCCACCTATACTCAAATGCACAAAAAGGACCATGTTTCGGAAGAGCTTTTAAAGAAATATTTTGCCGATGACTTTTTCTTTAAGCAAAATTGATGCAAAAGGGATGTACTTTCTTATACTGAAAGTTTATGGATTAACGTAAAATGGATATTAAAGACGCCTTAGAAGAATTTACTATTATTTTCTCTATCCCCTTCCCGGGGAATAGTTCTTTTGTTTTTTTAGGGAAAGAAATACATGCTATAGATATCAATGAAACCGTGCTGGTCTCTTGGGTGGTGATGGCCATTTTGATTATCGGCTCCCTGATTTTGACCCGCAATTTAAAGGCGGTCCCCAAAGGTCCCCAGGTGTTTCTTGAGGCCATGATTGAATTCCTGAACAAGTTTTCCCATGAGTATTTTGGGCACCGGGCTAAAACCTACGGTCCCTATATCGGCACGGTTTTCCTGTTCTTGCTTTTGGCGAATATTCTGCCGGTTCTGTCGCCCCTTTCCATATCCGCCTTCGGGATCGAACCCCCGTTCGCCATCAAGCCCCCCACCAGGGACATTAATTTGACCGCCGCTTTGGCGGTAGTGTCTATTTTGCTGGTCCTTATCGGCGGGATCCGGGCCCGGGGCATAAAAGGCTGGGGTAAGCAGTTGCTCCAGCCGGTGCCCCTCATGCTCCCCTTTAACCTGCTGGAATACATCATCCGGCCCCTGTCCCTTTGTCTCCGGCTCTTCGGCAATATTTTAGGGGGCTTCATTATCATGCTCCTGGTAGAAATCGCCCTGCCCGTACCCCTGATAGTTCCGGCAGTATTGTCCCTTTATTTTGACTTATTTGACGGTCTTATTCAGGCGGTGGTATTTACCTTTTTGACAACCCTGTTTGTTGCCGAAGCGGTGGAGGTATGATTATGCAGACCTCATGATGGAGTGCAAGGAAGAGGCCAGGAGTAAGCTGCGGGGTATTAAACCGTGCCTTCGAATAAGGCAGGTATTAAGAAAACAAACCGATAATAAAGGCGCTAAAAAATAGCGGCTCATAATAAGGAGTGTATTAAATGGAAACGAATCTTTTATTCTTAATCGGCGCAGGGATTGCGGTAATCGTCGGTATCGGCGCGGGAATTGGTATCGGCATAGCCACCGGGGAAACCTCCCAGGCTATCGCCCGGCAGCCCGAAGCCTCGGGGAAAATCATGACCGTATTCTTTCTGGGCATAGCCCTGGCAGAAGCCACCGCCATCTACGGTTTTGTGATTGCCATCCTTATAATCAGCAAGGCGTAACAGGCCCATTATGATTGAGCCTTCCATAGCGACCTTTCTGATTACCCTGATCAACATCGGGGTGTTGTTTTTTGTCCTCCGGGCAGTCCTTTTTAAGCCGGTAACCCAGTTTATGGAGAACCGGACTAACAAGATTCAGCATACGATTGAAGAGGCGGAAAAAGACAAGGCCCAGGCCAAGGTTTTAGTGCAGCAGTATGAGGACCAGTTGAAAAACGCCAAAGGGGAAGGGGACGCTATTATTCAACGCGCCCGGGAAACGGCCCAAGAGCAGGTGGTGGAGCTCCTTGCCGCAGGAAAGGCGGAAGCGGCGGCCCTCATTGCCCATGCCCGGCAGCAGGCGGAGGTGGAACGGCAGGCTGCGGTGGCGCTCTTTAAGGCCGAAGCCGCAACTTTGGTGATCAGCGCTTCAAGTCGGCTGCTCCAGCGGGAACTCAACCGGGAAGACAGCCGCCGGTTTGCGGGGTTGCTGCTCCAAGAACTGGGGAAGGATTAATCGTGTTTTCTGCGGAACGTTGGGCATGGGCGTTTATCAATGCCGGCGGCTTTGAGGACGGGAATACCGGGGAAGAAAGTCTGGCCGTTTTAAAGGGTATGGTTTCCGCTTTACAGGGGATTCCCGGCAGGGTTTCAGGGACCTGCTCCGCTGCTCAGGCGGAAGGGATGATCCGGTTCGCCCTGGGGGGCATCCAAAACCAGGGGGCGGAACTTGCCTGCCGGACCGTGGTCCTGCTGATACGAAAAGGGGTCTTTACCCATAGCGACGCCTTGATCGGAGAAATCGAAAGGATTCTGGAAGAGAAAAAAGGCGTCCTCAAGGTTATCCTGGAATCGGCGGTTCCGATGGAACCGGATTTTCAGGCAGCCCTGGAAAGGCGATTGCAGCAAAAGACTAGAGCCCGGAAAATCAGGCTGATTACAGCGTTGACGCCGGAACTGCTGGGGGGATACCGGTTGCGGATTGGCAGCGAGTCCCTGGATTGCAGCCTGCGCTTCCAGTTACGGGAAATGGCAGTTCATTTACAGGCGGCTCCCGGAGGAACCGGGACTACTGCCGGAGGGTTTTCATGGTAAATTTCGGAGACCTCACCAAGGTTTTGGCAGAACAGATTCAGCATTGGGAAGGCAAGGCCGCCTCTGATTCGGTGGGCTTCGTTGCCCAGGTAGGGGATTCGGTAGCCCATATCTACGGATTGGATCAAGCCGTATACGGAGAACTGGTGGACTTTGCTTCCGGGGCCATCGGGATTGTGCTGAATCTGGAGGAAGACGGGGTAGGCTGCGTACTGCTCTCCGGAGAATCCCTGGTAAAAGACGGGGAAGAAGCCCGGGGGACCGGAAAGGTCGTATCCGTGCCGGCAGGCCCTGCCCTGCTGGGCCGGGTGGTGAATCCCCTGGGAGCGGCAATAGACGGGAAAGGTCCTCTGGAAGCCGCGGAATTCCTTCCCGTTGAAACGCCGGCGGCACCGGTTATTGATCGGGGCAGCGTAAATCAGCCCTTGCAAACCGGGGTCCTCTCAGTGGACGCCATGATTCCCATAGGCCGGGGACAGCGGGAACTCATCATCGGAGACCGGCAGACCGGAAAAACCGCCCTGGCGATTGACGCTATCATTAACCAGAAGGGACAGGGGGTTTACTGCGTTTATTGCGCCATAGGCCAGAAATCATCCTCGGTGGCGGCGATTATAAAGAACCTGGAACGCTTTGGGGCCATGGACTATACCTTTGTGGTATTCGCCTCCGCCTCGGATTCCGCAGCCCTTCAGTATCTGGCGCCTTATTCCGCAGTGGCTATGGCGGAATACTTCATGCATCAGGGCAAGGATGTGCTCGTAGTCTACGACGATCTTTCCAAACACGCCGTGGCATACCGG
Organism: Treponema sp.; assembly: GCA_031288975.1. Taxonomy (GTDB): domain Bacteria; phylum Spirochaetota; class Spirochaetia; order Treponematales; family Breznakiellaceae; genus JAITNP01. The sequence goes on from JAITQK010000127.1 coordinate 13,475, forward strand.
ACCATTTCGCTGCTCCTCCGCAGACCTCCCGGACGGGAAGCCTTCCCTGGAGATGTGTTTTACCTGCATTCCCGGCTGCTGGAACGGGCCGCCAAATTATCCCCTGAACGGGGAGGAGGCTCCATTACCGCCCTTCCCATCGTGGAAACCCAGGCCGGGGATATTTCATCCTATATTCCCACCAATGTTATTTCCATCACCGACGGGCAGATCTTCCTGGATTCGG
>JAITQK010000171.1 GCA_031288975.1 Treponema sp.
ACCGGTGTCCTGAAACAGGACGTGATCAGCGGCGGTCGCTTTAACCTGGAGCTTTGTCTGCGGAAGTTCGCCAAACACTACCACGACATCTTCAACGAAGACGATCTCGCCTTTCTGGAACGGCAGGGCAAGATGCTGTTTTTGTCGTATCTCGCGCCTTTGCTCAATGGAGACGGGTTTTATCACATTGAAAGCCAGCTCTCCGACCTGCGCCGCATGGACATTGTGGTTGACTATGAGCGGGATCAGTTCATCATCGAAGTAAAAATATGGCACGGCGAAACCGAACATAAAGCGGCTTACGAGCAGCTTGCGGGCTACCTGCAGAGCAAGGGCGCGAAGCAGGGGTATCTCGTTACGTTCGACCTGCGAAAGAACGCCAACCGCGAGCCACGGGAAAAGTGGGTCAGCAAGGGGGATATGCGGATTTTCGACGTGGTGCTGTAGCCGGTAATTCCGCCGCTATCGTGCCCAGGCGCGGGAAATGGGCTATGCGGCGTAGCCGTATACGCCCATCAACCTGACCTATAATAGAGCGAAACCACGCCGTTAAACCGCTTGATAATGGTTATTGTATTCTAATACGCTGTTTGAGTATCCGTTACCAACTCGTGTTACGCATGACTACAAAAAACGAAGAAAAGGGTCCGCGGATTTCGCGGATTTTCGCGGATAAGACAAGATTTCTTGGCGGAAATCAGCGTTAATCTGCGGACTATCTTCTTCTGCGTAATTTGAGCTATGATACACCAGGAGCAGTAATCATGAAAGAACCGATTTTTAAGGCTATCGAGCAGTTCCGTCCCCTGGCGGTGGATCTGGAAACAGAGCTGACCAGGCGGCCCGCTATTTCCCCGGAATCCGGCGGGGAGGGAGAACTGGACAAATGTACATTCCTGGAACAATGGCTTAAAACCAAGGGAATCACCCAACTGGAACGGCACGATGCCCCGGATCCCCGGGCTAAGGGCGGGATACGGCCTAATCTCGTAGCCACTATTCCTGGTAAGACCGACACCAAGCGGCTGTGGATCATGAGCCACCTGGACGTGGTGCCTCCGGGGGAAGCCACACACTGGGAAAGCGATCCCTGGAAGGTGGTTCAGCGGGAGGATGGCCCCCTGGGACCTCGGCTGATTGGCAGGGGGGTGGAGGATAACCAGTTGGGGCTTACTGCCTCGGTACTGGCGGCCCTGGCCCTGGTGGAGCAGGGTCTTGTTCCGCCCCATCCGGTCAAGCTCCTCTTTGCAGCAGATGAGGAAATGGGGAGCGCCTACGGCATCCTCTGGCTCCTTAAAAACCGGAACCTCTTCCGCAGGGATGATCTGGTCCTCATCCCTGATGGCGGGGATCCCAAAGGTGAAACCATTGAGATTGCGGAGAAGAACCTCATCTGGGCCAAGTTCACCACCCTGGGAATGCAGGCCCACGGTTCCCGGCCGGATCAGGGGGCCAATGCCCATCTTGCCGGGGCAGACCTTGCGGTGAGGCTCCACTACAGCCTTTCACTGGTCTTCGATCAACGGGATCCCCTCTTTGAGCCGGATTATTCCACCTTTCAGCCCACCAAGAAGGCGGCTAATGTCCCCAATATCAATACGATTCCCGGGGAAGATGTGTTTTACATGGACATGCGGTTCCTTCCCCAGTATCCGGTGGAGACCGTGCTGGAAGAAATCGACCGTATCACCACAGCAGTCGCGGACCAATATGGGGTACGGATCAATCGGGACCTGGTCCAGGTGTCAGAGTCCAAGGCGACTTCCCCGGATTCGCCCCTGGTTACGCTCCTCGCCAAAACGGTCAAGGAGGTGTCCCAGGTGAAAACCCGGCTCATCGGCATAGGGGGCGGGACCGTGGGAGCGCCGCTCAGGAACGAGGGCATTGACGCGGTGGTGTGGAGCCGTATGCAAGACACCGCGCATCAGCCCAATGAATACGTGGTAATCGAAGACCTTGTGGGGAACGCCCAGGTTATGGCGCTCATGATGATGGCGGAACGGTGATTACCGTCCCCAATCATATAGGATGGAGGGCCGGCCTAAAATATATCCCGGTTGATCGGTCTGCCTATCTGTATGCCTTCGGACAAAAAGTCAAGCACCCGCCCATCAATGAGAATTTGTACATCCCTGATATCGGGAAATTCCTGGACCGTCCAGAGGATCTGTTTTAATTGGGCTATATACCCCTCTGACCCAAAGGTATTGTATTTGAAGTCATCGGTGAAGCTGATATACGCGGTTTCTCCCCGAACAATAGCGGATAAAATCCCCGTACCCTGGGGTATCAGGGATACAAGGCCCCGGCTCTGTTCCTCTACGGTCGGTCCCAACACGAGTTGCTTAAGCACATCAAGCATCGGGGAATTGGAGCGGGGGAATCTCCTGGTTACTCGTATCTGCCGGATATCGCCGTTCTGGTCAACCTGGATAAAATACAGCGCCCTGATAACTTCTGCCGGCGCTTCCTGGACAGGCTGGGAATCTTCTGGAACCAGAGACAGGACCGGTTCGGAATCAGCCAGGGGCGCAGGCAGGTCTTCAGGGAGCGTTTCTTCCCACAGCATCTCAGGGAACTCATCCGGTATGGCAACCTCGGGCTTCTGGTCCACCGGCGGCCTGAAAAACCAGGTCGGCAGATGAGCTTCCCGCACAGTTTTCTGGATCCGATCCTGGTAAACCAGGAAAAGGCAGCCTATCAGCACGAAAAAGAAGAGCCAAAAGATAATGACCCCCCCCAACCGCTTCCGAACCTTGGCAGGTTTAGCCGGAGCCTTATTATACACATGATACGGATATTTTCTCTGAGGCTTTCTTGACATCTGCACACGTATATGATACATCGAATGGGGCGCAGGGTCAAGGGCCTTTGGAAAAAGGGAAAAAGGAGAAAAATCCATTATTGTAAGAAAAGTTTCTATTTACGACCTATAAAAAAGGATGGATAATATGCTAGATATGGCTGAAATTATGCATCAGATAAAAGAAGATGGAAAGGTCAGGGTTGGATTGCTTGGTGTCGGTCTTGATACGTATTGGGCGCAATTTGAGGGCCTGAAAGACCGGCTTCTGGGCTATCAAAGCCGTATAGCCGAAAAACTCAGAACCTTTGGCGTGGAGGTGTTTGATGCGGGGCTTGTGGATAACCCGGATAGCGCACGGAGCGCTGCACAGCGTTTCCGGGAAGCGCGGATAGAACTGCTGTTCCTCTATGTTTCCACCTATGCCCTCTCCCATACGGTGCTTCCCGTGGCTCAGGGTGTGGGGGTTCCGGTGCTTGTCCTCAACCTCCAGCCGGTAGCGGCCATTGATTACCAGGAATTTAACGCTCTGGGAGACCGGGGACGGATGACCGGGGAATGGCTGGCCCATTGTCAGGCTTGTTCCGCACCGGAAATCGCCCATGTCTTTAACAACGCCGGTGTTCGCTACGATATGGTCACCGGATGGCTGGACGAAGAGTGGACCTGGAAAGAAATCTCCGATTGGTGCGACGCGGCGCAGGTTCGCGCCCTCCTGCGGGATACGCGGATAGGCATTCTGGGGCATTACTACTGCGGGATGCTTGATGTGTATACTGATGTGACCCGCCTTGCCGCGGTTTTCGGCAGTCACTTTGAGCTATTGGAGATGGACGAGCTGAAAGCGCTCTGGGACACGGTGAAGGCCGAAGAAATTACCGGTAAACGGAAGCAGTTTGACGGAGAATTCGTTGTTTCCCCTGAATGTGCGGAGTACGAGCTTGACCGGGCCGCCCGAACAGCCTGCGCCTTGGACGCCCTTGTTTCCAGAAAAGGGCTCGGTGCCCTTGCCTATTACTACGAGGGCAGACCAGGCAATGATCACGAACATATCGTAACATCGATCATTGCGGGAAACACCTTGCTCACCAGGGGCCATGTTCCGGTGGCTGGGGAAGGTGAGGTGAAGAACGTTGTGGCCATGAAGATCCTGGACGGATTGAGAGCAGGGGGATCGTTTTCAGAACTCTACGCCCTTGATTTTAAGGATGATGTGGTACTCTGGGGCCATGACGGGCCGGCGCATCCGGCGATTGCCCAAGGTCCGGTGGGGCTGGTACCCTTACCGGTGTATCACGGTAAACCGGGGAAGGGTCTTTCCATACAGATGAGCGTGAAAAATGGACCGGTAAGTTTTCTCGCTATTGTGCAGGGACCAGGGGGGACTACCTTCCTCCTCTGCGCCGAGGGGGAGTCTGTGGCGGGGCCAGTTCTTGAAATCGGCAACACCAACAGCCGCTACCGGTTTCCCATTCCGGCCCGGGATTTTGTTAATCAATGGGCCAAAGCTGGGCCGGCGCACCACTGCGCCATTGGCGTGGGGCATATCGCAGGAACGCTCGAAAAGCTCGGACACCTCCTGGGCATCCCGTGCCGTAAGATTTGTTAATTTTTCTATTTTTTGTCGCGCTCCGTGCGGGCGTGTGGAGTGAAACAGACAACGGAGGCTTGGGTGGCAGAGTATATTCTTGAGCTGCGGAATATTTCAAAAACCTTTCCCGGGGTAAAGGCCTTGGATAATGTGCATTTTACCCTGAAAAGCGGGGAGATACACGCCCTGATGGGCGAGAACGGTGCAGGAAAATCGACGTTTATAAAGATCATCACCGGCGTTCACCGGCCTAACAGCGGGGACTACTTTATCAACGGGCAGCGTGTTGATATCAAAACGCCCCCTGATGCCCAGGCCCTGGGAATCGCCGCGATCTACCAGCATGTGACCTGTTTCCCTGATATTTCTGTGGGGGAAAATATTTTTATAGGCCATGAGAAGGTGTGCGCCCCCTTTAAGCGCGTTGACTGGAAGGGGATCTACGGTGAGGCAGCACAACTTCTGGAACAGCTTGGGGCAAATTTCGACGCCCACGCCATCATGGGGACGCTTTCCGTGGCCCAGCAGCAGATCGTGGAAATCGCCAAGGCCCTTTCTTCCAAGGCCCGTATCATCATCATGGACGAGCCGACTGCGCCGCTTTCCAACCGTGAGAGCGAAGACCTCTACAAGATAACCCAAAAGCTCCGGGAACAAGGGGTTTCGGTCATTTTTATATCCCACCGTTTTGAGGACATGTACCGCCTTGCGGACCGCGTAACCGTGCTGCGCGACGGAAAGTATATCAACACCTGGGATATTGCGGATGTTGACAATCATACCCTGGTGACGGCCATGGTCGGACGGGAGATAGTGCAGTTTTTTCCAAAACGGAATATGGTTCCTGGTGCAGCGATCTTTCAGGTGGAGGGCCTTTCCCGGATGGGCTTTTTTAAAGACGTGAGCTTTACGCTACGTAAAGGCGAGGTGCTGGCCCTCACCGGACTTGTGGGCGCAGGCCGCACCGAGGTCTGCGAGGCAATTTTCGGTATCACTGCTTACGACGCCGGAACCATCACCCTGGACGGAACGATGCTGGATCATCCCAATCCGGCCCAGGCCATAGCTGCGGGTATCGGCTATCTTCCCGAAGACCGGCTTAAACAAGGACTTGTGCTCCGCTGGGAAATTGCCAAAAACATAACCCTTCCTGCGCTGGATAGGTTCGGCAAGTACGGCTGGCTTGATACAGTAAAGGAAAAGGAACAAGCCCGGGAGCTTTCGGAGAAACTGGAAGTCAAGGCGGTGAGCGTTCTTGACGCGGTTTCCACCCTTTCCGGCGGGAATCAGCAGAAGGTCATTGTGGCAAAGCTCTTAACCTCATCCATGAAGGTGATCATCATGGATGAGCCGACCAAGGGTGTGGATGTGGGTGCCAAGACGGCGATCTATTCGATCATGAACGATCTGGCGGCGGCAGGCTACGGCATCATCATGGTGTCTTCTGAAATGCCCGAAGTGCTGGGCATGAGTGACCGCGTGGTGGTAATGCGGGGCGGCATGGTGAGTGCGACCATGGAAACCAAAGACGCGACCCAGGAGCGTATCTTGCAGGCATCAATGGAGGAATGGCTATGGGATTAGAAAAAAGGAAACCAAAAAAAGAAAATTTCCGCGAATTGGGGCTGGTGTTCTTCATTGTTTTGGTGAGCGTTGTCGTACAAATGCGGAACCACGAGTTCTTAACCATCGGCAACATCGGCAACCTCTTCACCAACACGGCGATTCTAGGCATTCTCTCCGTCGGTATGATGATGGTGCTCTTAACCGGTGGCATCGACCTCTCCATAGGCGCGACCATCGCGTTTTCCGGCATGGTAACCGCCCTCACGGTGAGCGCCCACCCGGCCATTCCTACGCTGGTCCTCCTCGCCGAGGGGACGCTCATCGGTGCGATAGGGGGGCTTATCATTGGAATCCTCATCGCCCGCTTTTCAATACTGCCGATCATCGCCAGCCTCGGCCTCATGAACATGATCCGGGGCCTCACCTACATCGTGAGCCGCGGGGCCTGGGTCAGCGCCCACCAGATGCCGACGAGTTTCAAGGCTATGGCCACGGGGAAGTTCCTGGGGATCAACAACCTTGTGGTCATTGCCCTCATCATCTTCATTATGTTCTATTATTTCATCAATTTTACCCGAACCGGCAGGCGGATCTACGCGGTCGGTTCAAATCCCGAAGCTGCCGAGATTACCGGCCTCCCTAAAAAGCGGATCATCGCGCTGGTCTACGTGCTGATGGGCGCCCTTGCCGGACTCGCCGGGGTCCTGTGGGTGGCGAAGTTCGCCTCAGCCCAGGGAGACACCGCCTCAGGCTATGAGATGAACGTCATTGCCGCCTGCGTGTTAGGCGGCGTCAGCGTCTCAGGCGGACGGGGGAAGGTGGCGGGCCTCGTCCTCGGCGTGATCCTCTTCGGCATTCTCGCCAACGCCCTCCCTCTGATAAACGTATCCCCCTTTTGGCAACAGGCGATTCAAGGTTTTGTCATTCTCGCGGCGATTCTTATGAATGTGATCATCAAACGGAACAACGACAAAGCAGCCCTGCGCAGAAGAAGTATAGGAGTTAAGGCATGAGTGAAAGAACCCTGAGCATCGATAGACCCTGGAGTTGGAAGCAGTTTTTCTTCCAATGGGAATGGCTTCTTGTGGTGATCTTCATGGTCATTCACATCATCAACAGTTTCCTTTCGCCGTGGTATCTATCCACCGAAACCTTCCTCAACGGACCGATGAACTTTCTGGACAAAGCCTTCATCGTCTTCCCCATGATGCTCGTGATCATCCTGGGAAACATCGATATTTCCGTTGGCTCCATCGTGGCCTTCACCTCGGTGATGATGGCGGTACTTTTTAACGCGGGGCTTCCCATGCCCCTGGCAATCGGTGCTGCCCTCGGCATCGGGACGCTCTGCGGCGGCATTAACAGCCTGCTCCTCATCAGGTTCAGGGAACTGCCTGCGATGATCATCACCCTGTCCACCATGACGATCTACCGCGGCATAGCCTATGTGATCCTGGAAGACCGCGCATCAGGCGGCTTCCCCTCGTGGTTCTCCTTTTTCGCCTGGGGCTATGTCGGGCCTTTTCCGTTCATACTCATTATGTTTATCATAGCGGCGGTGATTTTCGGGATCCTGCTCCACAAGACCGCCTTTGGCCGCAACATATACGGCATGGGGAGCAATCTCCTGGCCTGCACGTATTCAGGGGTGCGGACAAACCGGATTTTGATGATTGTCGGTCTCTTGACCGGCTTGATGTCGGCGATTTGCGCCATTTTCCTCACCTCTCGTATGGGGAGTACACGGCCGAATGTGGCACTGGGGTATGAACTCGATGTTATTGCTATGGTGGTGCTCGGCGGGGTGAGCACCTCTGGCGGAACCGGACGGATCGCCGGGCCGCTCCTTGCGATCTTCATCATCGGGTTCCTGAATTATGGGCTTGGGCTTATCAACGTATCGGCCCAGGTAATCCTGATTATTCTGGGTTTACTGCTGGTACTGTCGGTACTGGTGATGAACCTGCGTATTACCGGAAAAAAGCCGGTCAGATGACGGCTTTGGGAATTACGGTTCCCGTATATTTTTAGGAGGCATTTATGCAAAACATGGTAAAGAAAGTGTTGGCGCTTTTAGTCATCATGGCAGTGATCGGTTCCGCGGCGGTTTTCGCCAAAGGAAAAGAGGAAGCAGAACAGAGTGGGGGTAGCAGTAATGTGCATGCCTTCGTGTTCAAGAGCACGGGAAACCCTTATGGTGAGCGCCAGATGAGCGGCTTTGATATCGGCATCAAGGAGCAGGGCGGTACGGTTATCCTCCGTGCGCCTGACCTTCCCACAGCGGAAGCTCAGATTCAGATGGTCGATCAGCTTATTGCCCAGCATGTCGCGTCGATTTGTATTGTGGGTAATGATTTTGACGCATTGCAGCCGGTTTTGACCAAGGCAAAAAACGCAGGTATCAAGGTCTATTCCCTGGATTCAGCGGTAAATCCGGCGAGCCGTTTGACTCACGTCAATCAGGCGGATTCTCAGAAGATTGGAGAGACCCTGGTGCAAGCGGCCTTTGATATGGCCGGCGGCAGCGGGGAAATTGCGATTCTTTCGGCAACGAGCCAGGCCTCGAACCAGAATCTCTGGATCGATTACATGAAGAAGGAATTGGCCAAGCCGGAGTACGCCGAGCTCAACCTCGTGAAGATCGCGTACGGTGATGACCTGCGGGACAAGTCTGTTTCCGAAACCGAAGCACTGCTCCTGAGCTATCCCAACCTTAAAGTCATCATCGCCCCTACCACCGTTGGTATTGCCGCAGCAGCTAAAGTGATCACCGACAAAGATCTCATTGGCACGGTGTTTATCACCGGTCTCGGACTGCCTTCGGAAATGGCCGACTACATTGATAACGGTTCCTGCCCCTATATGTACCTGTGGAACCCGATTGACGTGGGTTACCTCGGCTCTTATGTGGCGACGGCGCTCACCAGCGGCACGATCACCGGCAAGGCTGGTGAGACCTTCACCGCAGGCAGGCTTGGCACTTACACGATCACTGCTGCCTCTGATGGCGGTACTGAAGTGCTCCTTGGCCCGCCGTTCAAATTCGAAGCGTCCAACATAAATGACTGGAAATCGGTGTATTGATTAGTAGAAGGGAGGAGTGAGTGTTTGAAGAACGCTTCCACTCCTCACTCTTTATATGGGGGTACGAATATGAAACGAAATGCCTTTGCGATGAGGCTGCATCCAGGGTGCGAAACAGAATACAAGCGGCGGCATGATGCGATTTGGCCGGAACTCAAGGCGGAACTGCGTAAAGCAGGGGTTTCGGATTATTCGATTTATCTGGACAGCAAGACCAATACCCTGTTCGCCTTTCAGTACCTTGCCGATGATGCAACGGATGAAGAGCTTGGCGAAAAAGAAATCGTGAAGCAATGGTGGAATATGATGGCTGATTTGATGGACACCAATCCTGACAAATCACCGGTCTGCGATAGGCTTACCGAACTTTTCCATACAGACTAAAGTGCCTGCATCGATCCTTCGACATTATAGACCAATGTCAACAGGTTAAGAACAAAATCAACCACAAAGTATCACAAAGTTTCACAAAGTAAGATAGAGAAAGGAATACTTTGTGCTACTTCGTGTAACTTAGTGGTTAATCTTCCTTGGAAGCCGCTGAAACCGTAAAGGAATCGGCAGAGGACCTGCTTGCAGAAGCAGAGGCAAAACGTAAAACCCCGGTGGCTGAGGGATAATCCGTATGCGTATCGCGGTTGTTCATGTGCTTCCTGGAAGAGTGCGGTTTCGGATCAACCCCGATACCCTGGATAATGCATTATCTGCGTTTATAGGCCGGGAACTCTCGGTTCTGGAGGGCGTAAAAAGCGTTGCAGTAAATCCGAGGACCGGGAGTATCCTGATTTTATACCGCCAGGATATGGTTAAAGCGGCTCTGTTTCTTGCATTCCTTCAAAATCTGGATCACCCAGACAAAATTGCTGAATCGAATCACCTGCTCACCAAGGCTGGGGCAAAGCAAAAACAGCCTGACTCGAAGCCGGCTTCATCATTGGTATGGTCATATATCGGATATCAACTTTTCCGCCTGTTTCGCCCGCCTTTTTTAAAGCCCCTGTTCACTATTTTGGGTGCCCTCCCTTATTTTAGAGCGGGGCTTACATCTCTGGCCAATTTTAGGATGGATGTTCCCCTGTTGGACGCCTCGGCTATAGCCGCTTCTCTTAGCCAGGGAAACAGTAACTCCGCTTCAACTTTGCTCATGCTCCTCAAAACAGGACAATACCTTGAAGCCTGGGCAAAGCAGCGCTCCAAGGAAAATCTGGCGGCTGAACTTTCCCTTGCCGCCGGAACAGTCTGGATAAAACGGGAAGACGGAGAATTTGAAATCCCCTATTCGGACATTAATCCTGGCGATCATATTGTGCTGCGTTCGGGAGCGGTGGTCCTGGTAGACGGAAAGGTGCTTGACGGTTTGGCCCTTGTCAATGAAGCCACGTTGACCGGGGAACCGCTGGGAACCGAAAAACGAAAGGGTTCCGTAATGTATGCGGGAACCATAATAGAAGAAGGGGAAGTCATTGTTGAAGTCAATAAAAAAGGCGCTGATACCCGGTATGAGCACATAGTCTCGCTTGTTATGGAAAACGAAGAGGCAAAAGCCGAAACCCAGATCAAGGCGTTTAAAATAGCGGACCGGGCTGTTCCCCTCAGTTTTGCCGCCGCGTTTTTGACCTGGATAACAACCGGTAATTTCGGTAAGGCCGCTTCCATATTGTCGATAGACTATTCCTGCGCCATAAAATTAAGTATCCCCCTGGCTTTTCTTGCGGCTATCCGTGAAGGGCTTTCCAAAGGGGTATTTTTTAAAGGCAGCGGCCCGGTGGAAGCCCTTGCTGATGTGGATACCATTGTTTTTGATAAAACCGGTACCCTTACCAAAGCAATGCCCATGGTGGAAACAATAATTCCCTATCATGGAAACAGCGAACGCGAGATTTTAAAAATTTCCGCCTGCCTTGAAGAGCATTTTCCCCATCCGGTGGCCAAGGCGATTGTAAGCGAAGCACTGTCCCGGAATGTTCAGCACCGGGAAGAACATTCAACGGTTAAATATATTGCCGCCCACGGCATTGCAACAGAATACCAGGGGAAACATACGGTGATAGGTTCCCGCCATTTTATTGGGGAAGATGAGGGAATTGACCTGTCTATCGCGGCGAAAGATGAACTAAAAGCGGCAAAACAGGGGTTTTCGATTCTGTACCTTGCACAGGAACACGCATTGATGGGCATTGTGCTCATCAAGGATACCCTGCGGGAAGAGGCTGCGGAAGTAGTTGCCATGCTGCGCGGTCTGGGGATCAAGCGTATGTATTTATTTTCCGGGGATAACAAAAAAACCATAGAACGCATTGTAAAGGCACTATCCCTTGACGGTGGCCAGGGTGAACTACTGCCCGAAGATAAGGCGAAATTGGTACATGAGCTTACCGCAAAGGGCTATAAAGTAGCGTTTGTTGGGGATGGGATGAATGATTCGCCTGCAATGTCCGCTGCTGATGTGGGAATATCCATGAAAGATGGTTCTGATATGGCCAGAGAAGTGGCTTCAATTTCTCTTAACGATTCAAGCCTCTATCCCCTGGTTATTGCCCGGATCATGTCGGAACGGGTTATTAAGCGGATACGAAATACTATTCATGCCGCCATAACGTTAAACACCGTTTTCATGGTATTGGATCTATTGGAGCCGGTCAATAAAATCGGAAACAGCGGCGGCAGTTCCCGGTCTGTGTGGCTGCACAATATGACCACCATCATATTGAGCCTCTCTGCCATGCGGCCGCTTATCAAAGATTAACGCCGATGATTGCCAGTTTTACCCCAGGAAGAATACGGCTCCGTTTTAAGGAATTAAAAAATCCATCCATAGTGGAACAGGTTCGAGACAAAATCAAAAACATACCTGGTATTACCACTATTGAAATAAAGCCCTTAACCGGTAGTATTCTGATCGAATATGATACAAAAACACTTCCTACGGAGAAATTGCTTGAAATGGGCAGAGAAGAACTGGCCAAGGTGAATATTGAGATTGAAATACCCAAATTGCCATAAATGATAAAAAAAATTAAAATTTTGGTTGACAAGTTTTTGTTAGAATGCTATAACTTAAATGTAAGGTAAAACTAACTAATAGATGGAGGACTTGTATGAAAAAGGTGTTGATCTCGTATTGGAGCAGCTCCGGTAATACCGAGGCTATGGCAAAACAGGTTGCCCAGGGGGCCAAGGATGCCGGGGCGGAAGCGGTATTGAAGAGTGTGGCCGATACTACGCCGGATTTGGTGAAAGAAGCTGCGGCAGTGGCGTTTGGATGCCCTGCAATGGGGGACGAGGAGCTTGAAGAAGAGCAAGTGGAACCCTTCATAAAGCGCTTGGGTTCCGCTGAACTTGGGGGTAAACCCCTGGGGCTTTTTGGTTCCTATGACTGGGGCGATGGGCAATGGATGCGGTCTTGGGTAGAACGGATGAAAGGTCTGGGCGCCCAGGTTGACGGTGAGGGCATTATTGCCCAACTGGAACCCAATGAAGCGGCCCTCGCACAATGCTAGGAATTGGGTAAACGGCTCGCTGTTTAAGAGGGAAAGGGGTCTTATCTAACGGAAATCCCTATCTCTACTATGTGAGTTAAGGCTAACAATTTTATTTGTAGTCCGGAGTAAGAACGCCGGACTCGTACAGGAGGTTTTTATGAAAAAAATGTTTATGGTGTCGCTCGTATTCGCTTTGGTCGCTGGGGCGAGGCTCCTCTGGGCAGACGAGGACGAGTCGAAGGAGGCCGCGCCTTCAATCGCGGACAAGGTGAGTCTGGAACTGGAGTTCAACGCCTCAGTCCTGTCGGTGGATTCCGAGGGGGTCGTAGACAGCATGACCGACGCGGGGTTCGGTGACGACGCTAGCTCGCTCAGCGTCGGCTATGAAGATGAGCGTTGGGGGGCGACCGCTTCGTTCTTATTCTCTCCGGAGACATGGCGGATTTTTTATGATGATTTCGACGTTGATCATTTCCCCCTCTCCATCGACGAGCTTTACGTCTGGGTGAAGCCATTCGGTGAGCATTTCAAGTTCACCGGCGGTGTTTTTAGCAATACCGACGGCGTTGCCGATTACACCGACGACATTGATAACTTTGGGATGGGTGTTTTCACTATCAGCGAAGAAGGCGAGGCTTTTGAAGAGCCTTATGACCTGAGCGACCCCTCATTGACAAACGGATTGCTTACGGATGTGGCTTTTGGTCCCGTTACGGTGCAGTTGCTCCTGGCACCGAATTACGGCAAAGAAAGTGCGTCTGCATGGGCCTCTGAGCTCTTCGACGAGGACATTGAGTCAAATAGACGATTATTCCGCATAGGCGGCAGGGCAATCGTTGATGTTGGCATTGGAACCTTGGCCGCCATGGTTAAAACATTCCAGTGGCCCATGTCGATTGCAGCAGTCATGGAGGAGCTTGATTCTCCCCTAGGTACAAAAGCAAATTTTACCACCTTCGGCGTCTACTTTGACTTCACTGGTGTGGAAAATCTGGGCATTTCTCTGGGGTATACCGGTCTTCTTACCACAGTTGACCATTCCTCGTGGGATAACACTCTGTGGAGCGGCATCGACCTGCGGGGCACCTGGACGGGAATTGAGGGATTGAGCATCTCGACCCACAATAATTTTTCCTTTGCAAAAGGCGCAGAAAATGCGATGTGGCTGGCCGACGATGACGCTTCTTTTATTACGATTTACGATGCAGTCGGCGCGACTAAAGAGTTGAACGAAAGATTCAGCATCAACGCCGAAGTGTCGAACACGTTCTCAAAAACAGATTTCGGAGGTGCCGAAGAAATCAAATTCGACAACTTGTGCGTGGGAGCAAAATTCATCGCCCATGTAGGCGAGCATGCCGAATTCAACGCCGGATTAAAAGTTGATTTCACCAAGGAGGGTGATGACAAGTTGACTGTTTTCAGTATTCCCGTCGGTATTAAAATTTCATTCTAAAACTAAGAAAGCAATGATTTATGCAATGAGGCATACATCATTGCTTCTGGCGCTGTGTCTTTTTGCACGGAGAGAACTATAAAGGAGGCTGTCAATGCAAAATACAAAAACACGTAAAAAAGGCATGGCGCGTTTACTGGAACTGGCTTTTACCAGAAAAGTCCTGTCACCTCTCGCCTGTGTGTTATCGGTGATAAGCGTCATCGTGTCGTTTACCCCGTATATTACCATTTATTACGTTATCCGGGAGCTGGTCGCGCATTTTAACGATTTAAGCGCCCTGGATACGGCGCTTATGATACGCCTCGGCTGGCTTGCCGTGGGGGGGCGCGGTCGGGGCAATCGTGCTTAATTGGTTCGCCCTGCTGTGTTCCCATGTTTCGGCCTTCACCACTATTTACCGCCTGAAACTGGACTTCATCCGGCACATCGCGTCATTGCCCCTGGGCTTTCACACGGCGAATTCAAGCGGGAAATTGCGGAAGGTGGTTGATGAAAATATCGAAAAGCTCGAAGGCTTTATCGCCCACCAGCTTCCCGACCTGGCCGGTTCTGTTGCCGCGCCGATTAGTGCCCTGGTAATTCTGTTCGTGTTTGACTGGAGGCTGGGGCTTGCCAGCTTTGTGCCCATCATTTTGAGCTATCTGATACAGATGATCGCCTTCAGCGGCAAGGCGGCGCAAACTTTTATGAGCAAATATCAAAGCTCCCTTGAGGACATGAACAACGCCGCCGTGGAATATGTGCGGGGTATTTCGGTGGTCAAGGCGTTTAATCAGACCATATTTTCGTTCCGCAAATTCCACGAAACCATTATGACCTACGGCACGTTTGTAAAAGAGTACACCATGTCATTTGAAACCCACATGGCGCTTTTTTTGGTGATAATCCATCATGTGTATATCTTCCTCATGCCGGTGATCATTCTGCTCGCCGGCGGAAGTGCAGACTATCCGGCCTTTGCCCTTTCCGCGCTGTTCTACATCATCTTTTCGTTTTCTCTTGCCGCGCCCTTCATCAAAGTGCTTTATGTGTCGGAAATAGGGCGGCAGATCGCAGACGGCATCGAGCGCATGGACGCGACGCTTGACGCCCAGCCCTTGCCGGAAAGCGCCACGCCAGAAACCGCTTTCGCTTATGCGGTTTCGTTTGAACACGTTACTTTTTCGTATAACGACGAAAATGAGGCTGTCGCGTTAAAAGATGTGAACTTCACAGCAGACCAGGGCTGCCTTACCGCGCTCGTCGGTCCCTCAGGGGGTGGCAAATCCACCCTCGCGCACCTTATTCCCCGCTTTTATGACGTGGCCACCGGGGCGGTCAAAATAGGCGGCGTTGACGTGCGGAACATGACGAGCGATTATCTTATGAGCCTGGTGAGTTTTGTATTTCAGGATGTGTTTTTGTTCAAACAGAGCATCGCGGACAACATCCTGATAGGTAACAAAGACGCTTCCCGCGAGGAAGTGATCGCCGCCGCGAAAGCCGCCCAGTGCCATGAGTTTATCGAAAACCTGCCCCAGGGATACGACACGGTTATCGGCACAAAGAACGTGCATCTCTCAGGCGGTGAAAAACAGCGCATCGTCATAGCACGGGCAATCCTGAAAAACGCGCCGGTTCTTGTTCTGGACGAGGCCACGGCTTTTACCGACCCGGAAAACGAATACAAGATTCAGAAAGCCTTTGAGGAACTGATGAAAAATAAAACGGTCATTATTATTGCCCACCGCCTTTCCACGGTGCGGGGCGCTGACAAGATTGTGGTGATTGACAAAGGCCGGGTTGCCGAGAAGGGCCGCCATGATGATTTGGTCAAGCCGAGGGGCCTCTATAGCCGCATGTGGGAACAATACACCGCTTCACTCGGCTGGACCTTGGGGGGGAAGCAGGGGGCGTGTCATGTATAAATTATTGGGATTAGACGAAGCGGGAGCCAAGGCGCTTAACCGCTCGATATTCGCCTGTGTGTTGTCGAACCTAGCGCTCTTGTTGTCCTTTGGCGTTATTCTGGAGGTTATCACGGTTCTTTTGGCGCCGCTTTTGGACGGGACAGCGCTTAACACACAAAAACTGTGGTGGCTCTGCGCCGCCGCCCTCGCCGTGGTAGTGGTGTACTTTTTGGTGTATCGCAACGAATACGACAGAACCTACACGGCGTCCTACAGCGAATCGGAAAAAATCCGCGTCGATGTGGCGGAGCGTATCCGAAAACTTCCCTTGAGTTTCTTCAACAAAAAAGACCTGTCAGAACTCACCACAAATATGATGGCAGATTGCGCTTCCATCGAACACGCCATGAGCCACGTGGTGCCCGGTCTCTTTGCCAACATCATCACCATCATCCTAGCCTGCGCCTTACTCGCCTTTTACAACTGGCGTATGTCCGCCGCCCTCCTTGCCGCCATGCCGGTCTCCCTGGGCATCATTCTGCTCTCCAAGGGGATACAGGCGAAATTCGGGGAGCGCACAGTGTGGGCGAAACTGGATGTGGCCGAGCGGACGCAGGAATACCTCGAAGGGATTAAGGTCGTCAAGGCTTTCAGCCTTTCAGTCGAAAAGTTTGCGGCCTACAAAGATGCGTTGCACAGTATGATGCTGACGGCAATCAAATTCGAACTTGTAAGCGGCGTCTTTATTGTTTCGGCTATGATGATTTTGCAGGTGGGGATTGGCCTCGTAACCTTTGTAGGCGTGATGCTGCTCTCAGGCGGTGCCATAGCGCCGGTCAAAGTGCTCTTCTTTATCCTCATAGCGGCAAAAATCTACGCACCCCTCATCGTTGTTCTGACCTTGCTTCCCGAACTTTTTTTCCTGTTGATCTCCACCCGCCGTATGCGTGCGCTACGGAACGAGCCAGTTATGACCGGAGAAGAAAACGTGAAACTGACGGATTTCACCATAGAACTGAAAGACGTTACCTTTGCCTGCAACGAGGATGATGTAATAAAAAATTTCAGTATGACGATTCCACAAAACAGCGTGACAGCCCTTGTCGGCCCTTCTGGCAGCGGCAAAACAACGGTGTCCCGCCTGATAGCCCGTTTTTGGGATGTGAACCAGGGTGCAATCTTCATCGGCGAACAAAACATCCGCACCATCGACCCGGAAACGCTGATGCGTTATATGAGCTTCGTGTTTCAGGACGTGGTGCTGTTTAACGACACGGTGATGAACAACATCCGCATCGGCCGCCAAGGCGCGACAGACGAGGACGTGTACGATGCGGCGAAACGCGCCCGCTGCGACGAGTTTATCCGCGAAATGCAGGATGCTTACGCGACAGTAATCGGGGAAAACGGCTCCACGTTGTCAGGCGGTGAGCGTCAGCGTATTTCTATTGCCAGAGCGCTTTTGAAAGACGCGCCTATTGTGTTGCTCGACGAGGCTACGGCCAGTCTCGACCCTGAAAATGAAACGCTGATACAGGCGGCAATTTCAGAGCTCGTCAGAGGCCGCACGGTAATCGTCATAGCCCACCGGCTCCGTACTGTGCTGGGGGCGGATACCATCGCGGTATTGGAACAGGGAAGACTGGTTGAACAGGGAACGGCGGCGCAGCTCATAGCTAAAGATGGCCTATTTGCCCGGCTCTACCGGATACAGCAGGAAAGCCTGGGCTGGACGTCCGCACATTGAACCAAGAATAAAAAAAGATAAAAAATTTAAAATTCTTGTTGACAGGTTTTTGTTAGAATGCTATAACTTAAATGTAAGATTAAACTAACTAATTGATGGAGGACTTGTATGAAAAAGGTATTGATCTCGTATTGGAGCAGCTCCGGTAATACCGAGGCCATGGCAAAACAGGTTGCCCAGGGGGCCAAGGATGCCGGGGCGGAAGCGGTATTGAAGAACGTGGCCGAGACTACGCCGGATTTGGTGAAAGAAGCGGCGGCAGTGGCGTTTGGATGCCCTGCAATGGGGGACGAGGAGCTTGAAGAAGAGCAAGTGGAACCCTTCATAAAGCGCTTGGGTTCCGCTGAACTTGGGGGAAAACCCCTGGGGCTTTTTGGTTCCTATGACTGGGGCGATGGGCAATGGATGCGGACATGGGTAGAACGGATGAAAGGTCTGGGCGCCCAGGTTGACGGCGAGGGCATTATTGCCCAACTGGAACCCAATGAAGCGGCCCTCGCACAATGCTATGAATTGGGTAAACGGCTTGCTGTTTAAGAGGGAAAATGGTCTTATCTAAAGAAAATCCCTATCACGACGAGAGTGAGCACTTACTCATTAGGCATTGCAGTCCTGTTTTATTTGGTAGTAAACCTGCGGCATTATTTATAGTCAAAACAGAAAAATCTTATTTCTGTTTACTCGATTTGATCAATCAAATTGATAATGAGACCGCCTCAATTATATTGAGAACTACTCAACATGGCATTTTAGTTTTTTTCTATAAACCCAGTATTTTAAACGGCGTTATCATGGAACCGGATATACGAAAATTGCTCCATTCCTTTGGTTATCCGTTTTTTAATTCTCCGCTCTCATATCTCGGCGTTTTAAAAACCCGGATCCTTGCATGTAAGGAATTTCCCCATGAAATAGGATTTTTCCTTGGCTATCCATCTGATGATGTATTGGGCTTTATAGAGCAAAAGGGAAAAAATTATAAGTATTGCGGGCTTTGGAAGGTATATGGCGATATTACGAAAGCGCAAAATCTCTTTCAACAATACGAATATTGCCGCCAAAAAACTATGATGCTCCATAAAACATAAATTGAAATTGTTTGTCAGGTAAAAAATTAGTAAATTCTTTACCTGGCAAACTCAAAGGAACTATTAATCAAATTGGAGTGTTGATCCCATAGTAGGAATAAACGCTTCCCATTCGCCCAAGAAGGGATTGCTTAAATCCGCAAGCCATGGAGCATCATCCCCCCTCAGTGGTGCGGGTAAACGTGGAGGTATTGCCGAGTTCCAAAGAACCATCTTCATTTGCCGCGTCGATTTCCGTTACTTCGATGGTGTTGGCATCAGTCTTTTTATACTGAAACGCGCCAAGCCCGTCACCTTCCACATAGCTTATCTGCTTGTTTTCATAAATAACTTGAGAGAGGCAAGTTTACCCGCTCATTTTATAGAGGAACTCCTCAGAACGCTGGACATCTAAAACCGCTTTAAACACCGGAAGCCGAGCCAAATTCGAAGAAAACACCTGAAAA
>JAITQK010000207.1 GCA_031288975.1 Treponema sp.
ATTTTGGTTAAGGATAGAAGTCTGGCAGAAGATATTTTAAAACGGGTCAAACAGGGCGCTCAATTTGAATCCCTGTCCCGGGAATTTTCTACCTGTCCTTCAAAATCTTCAGGTGGGGACTTAGGCTGGTTTGGACCGGGGAAGATGGTGGCCCCTTTTGAATCGGCAGTTAAGGGACTTGCTCCCGGTTCGGTGGGCGGTGTGGTGCAGACCCAGTTTGGGTATCATGTTATCAAATGTACAGGCCGCCGGGCATAAGGAGGTGGTAACAGCCGTGAACAGGTTGTAGTGGTATAGCTTATTTCTTGGTAATTTTTAAAAGTCAAGGATACTCATAATGTTATGTTAAAAGAAGCGAGTTTTGAATCTATTTTGCGGCTTGATTCTGAACTGAATCAGATTCAAGACCTTGATCTCCTGTTGGAACGTATCTTGTTGGAGGCCAGGCAGATTATTCGCGCCGACGCCGGTTCAATCTATGTAAAGGAAAATACTGAAGAAAATATTGAAAAACTGGTCATCAAATATGCCCAGAATGATACTTTACAACAACGGCTCCCACCAGGCCAAAAGCTGATTTATTCAATTTTTTCGCTTGCTATAGATGATAAAACAATTTCCGGTTACTGTGCCCTCACCAGGACCCTGGTCAATGTGTCGGATGTCTATCATATCAAACCAGATGCTCCTTATTCGTATAACACATCCTTCGATACGATAGCAGGGTATAAAACCACCTCCATCCTGTCGGTTCCCTTGAAAACAGCGGAAGGCAAACTGCTGGGGGTTATCCAGATCATCAACGCCATGGATGAGGAGGGGCATACGATACCCTTTTCCAAGGACGCTGAATTTGTGATCACCCATTTTGCCGCCAATGCTACTATGGTACTCCAGCGGGCCTATAATACCCGGTCTATGATACTCCGCATGGTCAAGATGTCTGAACTGCGGGACCCCAAGGAAACCGGTTCCCACGCAAACCGGGTCGCCGGTTACGCAATCGAAATTTACGACCGATGGGCATTCCATCATGGGGTACCGGGAGTGGAACGGGAGAAAATCAAGGATATGTTTAAAATCGCCGCCATGCTCCATGATGTGGGAAAGGTGGCAATTTCCGACTTGATTTTAAAGAAACCCAGCCGGTTTACCCCTGAAGAATTTGGGATTATGCAGCACCATACGATATACGGAGCAGGTTTGTTTAATGATCCCCAGTCGCCCCTGGATCTGATTGCCCGGGATGTGGCCCTGAACCACCATGAGAATTGGGATGGTTCAGGCTATCCCGGCTGGTATGATCCGATTACCAAAGTGTCCCTTAAAACGGATCAGGATGGGAAGCCCCTGGGCAAGAAAGGTGAAGAGATCCCCTTATGGGGGCGTATCGTCGCCATTGCCGATGTCTTTGATGCCCTCTGTTCTAAGCGGGTGTATAAAGACCCCTGGACCCAGGAAGAGGTGTTAGCGGAAATCCATCGACAGTCAGGTATTAAATTCGAGCCTGAACTGGTGGATATTTTCTTTGAGATTCTTCCCCGGATCAAACAGATACAGAGCCTCTATCCTGAGTGAGATCTGCGGGGAGCAGGGTTCCCCTGAGCTGGGTGAGGATGCGGTCGAAACTGTCAGCAAAGGCCTTGAGTTCCCGTTTACCGTAGCTTGTCCATCGTGTACTGCCAAGGCCGTTTTCCGCAAGGTCTACCATGAAATTTCTGAGGGAAAGCCGTTCCCGGATGTTTTCTTGGGTATAGATTCGTCCCCGGTCATCGAGAACCATGATTGACGCCTCCACCAGGCGGCTTGCCAGGGGTATGTCCCTGGTAACGACCAGGTCTCCGGGGCAGGCTAACTCAACGATGCGGTTATCCGCCGACCCTTCTCCTGGGGGACAGAGTTCCATCACCGCCGTTTCCCCTGCTATGTCGGGAATAGGGCGATTCGCCGCAAAAACCGCCTGGATGCCGGTCCGTGCGGAAGCCCGCAGTACTGCTTCCCGGACGAGCCGGGGACAGGAGTCTGCGTCTACCAGGATTTTCATGGGGAATCCCCGCTTGCTGTTGAACCAATGCCCGCGGCGTAAAGGGTGTAGGTTCCCGTGAATGAGCGGTTTTCAGCTCCATCCCCAGCGGAGATAAAGGCGCTCTCCCCCTGTTCTAGTATGAGATCCGGGGTATTACGTCCCGATATGGTGAGCCGCCCTTCGGTTACGAGCACAATGGAAGGACCGGTTTCAGGAAAGGATAGGGTGTCCCCAGGGCACCGCATCCGGGAAAGGGAGAATTCCCTGCATGGGGTAGGGTATCTGAAAAAGGATGCCTGGGGATCAGGGGGTTTCAGGATCTCTGGCTTCAAGACAGAACAGTGTAATATACTTAAGAGTTCCGCCACATCCACGTGCTTGGTGGTCAAGCCGCCTCGGAGTACATTATCTGAGTTGGCCATAAGCTCCACTCCAAACCCGTGAATATAGGCATGGAGCACCCCAGCGGGAAGATACACCCCTTCCCCCGGCTCAAGCTCCATCAGGTTGAGATACAGGGGAGCAATCACCGCCGGGTCCCCAGGGTACTGTTCCGCAAAAGCGGCAGATTGTTTCCAGATGGCTTTCCTTTCCGGGTGTTTTTCCGAAAGAACCGATCCCTGTTGTATGGTGTATTCGCTCAATCCTTGTCGCAACTCCGGGGACAGGTCAAAGAGGGCCTTGAGGAACCCCCCAAGGCGCTCCTGATCTGAAGCCCCCTGGAGGGTAAGTGCCAGAGACGCAAGACCACGCTTGAGCGGTTCCGGTGCAGCCTGGGAAAAAACCGCAAGCCCCTCCCTGATTTCCCCAGGCTCCCGGAAGCCGCAGAGGGCCTTGAAGGGAGTGAGGGCACAGAGTATCTCCGGTTTATGATTCGGGTCTTTGTAGTTCCGGTTTGGCGCCTTGAGAGGGATGCCTTCCCGGTTTTCCCGTTCCCAGCCTGAACGCGCCTGGATTAAACTGGGGTGGGCCTGAATTGACAGGGGCCTTTCTGCGGCAAGCAGTTTGAAGAGAAAGGGAAGGGTCCCAAAGCATTCGGCAACTGTGGCCCCCACATAGGAGACAGGGTCCTGGTTGATCAGCGCCGAAAGGGTACCCTCCTCCGTTTCCGAAGGCCCCTCTGGATGGATACCCATCCATACTTCCGCCCAGGGCCTTCCATCGGGATTTACCTGACCCATGAACTGCGGTATCCATTCCGGGGAACCCCAGGCATAATGCTTGATTGGGTTTTTGAGGCGTTTCATGGCTCATGCAACCCCTCATCTTCCAGAACCGCATCAATACGTGCAATTAAATCCACAGCACATCTTTTGATTTCCGGCTCGTCGGTTTCCCATTTCTGAATCCGTGCTATCTCATCGCAGAGCAAAAACCCCGTCAAAACCGCTGTTTTAAGAGGATCCCTCAAACCCGTTGATTTTTGCGTTTTCTCAATAGCCAAACGGTATGTGTTGAGGAGATCTTTAAGATAAGTAACATCTTCTTCAGCGGCAATAGAAAGCGAGATCCCCAGTATGTCGATACGCAGATCGCTTTTCGGCACGAAAACCTCAGAAATTATGATGTTCCACGTTATCTTCGCTTTGACCAGAAGTGCTGTCCGGTGATCCCGTGCTTGCATCTTCAGATGGTACGATGCCGTCTTCGGAATGTTCGTCCCCCGTACTCTTCAGTGGAAGGGCGGAAGGTTTTTTCTCCATAGTGTCCTCAAATGTATTGAGCCGGCCAAGGGCGGAAAGTATCCCCTCCTGAATACGCCCCCGCTCTTCTTTAAAGCCCTGAATCAAAACCTCAAGCTCATTGATCCGTTTCTGATAAGAGGCGTTTTCCTCCCTTACCCGCTTAACAAAGTCAATGAGATCCGCGACTTTTGTTTCCAGCACCTTAACATGCTCAAGGGTTTCCATACTACGCTCCCAATGCCGCTTTTGCCTGGGATACCACAACCTTAAAAGCCTCGATATCCTCTAGCGCAAGGAGCGCCAAGGCTTTCCGGTTAATGGTTACCCCGGCCTTATTAAGGCCGTCTACTAAGCGGGAATAGGAAAGCCCTTCCGCCCGGCTGGCCGCATTAATACGGATGATCCAGATCTGCCGGAAGTCCCCTTTCCGGTCCTTCCGATCCCGGTAGGCATAGGAAAGCCCTTTGGTAACCGCGTCTTTGGCGGTTTTGTAATTGGAATGCCGGCGGCCCCAGTATCCCTTTGCCTGTTTCAGTATTTTTTTGCGATGGTCTTTTCTTCTTGAACCATCTACTGCTCGTGACATTGATACCCCCTCCCTTTATCCGTAAGGCAACAGTCTTTTTTTGATCACCTGCACATTATCCGACGACAAGATACCAGCATGACGGAGATGCCGTTTCCGTTTACTGGACTTCTTGGTAAGAATATGGCGAAGGTTCTGTTTCTTGTACTTTACCTTGCCCGTTCCGGTGAAAGAGTAGCGCTTGGCGGCGCTCTTCTTGGTCTTCATTTTTGGCATGACACATCCTCTATTTCTTAGTCTTGGGGCTTAATACCATAGACATGAACCGGCCTTCCATAGCCGGCGCCTTATCCATCACATATTCCCCCTCAATACGCTTTAAAACGTCCTTGAGAACGTCCAATCCGAGTTCGGTATGAGCCAGCTCCCGGCCCCTGAAACGAATCGTGACCTTGACCTTGTTGCCTTCAGCAAGAAATTCCTGAACATGTTTTGATTTAAAATCCATATCATGTTCGTCAATCTTGGGCTGCATACGGATTTCTTTTAATTTAAGCAATTTCTGCTTCTTTTTTGAATCCCGGACCTTCTTTTCATTCTCGAATTTGAACTTACCGTAATCCATGATCTTGACCACCGGCGGACTTGCCTGGGGGGCAACTTCTACCAGATCAAGACTCTGTTCCTTAGCAATAGCGAGCGCTTCGAGGGTCGCAATAATCCCCTGCTGCCCACCATCATCCCGAATGAGGCGAACTTCCCGCACTCGAATTTGTTCATTAATCCGTAAATCCTTATCCGACAACTGACCTCCTCGTTGGTTCCCGGCACAACGGGATATGCGCCGATTACTTGAATAGAACTATACTGAATTTCTTTCCCTTTTGTCTAGCCCCTAACACGGCGATATGGCGTTTTATTTCAAGTATTAGCTTTAAACAGGCATATCCCTCCACCTATTTGCCAGAAAACCGATCCGTGTCTACGATCTGATACAGGCTATAAAAATGTGCAAAAATACTTGCGTACTGCAGAATTGACATTTTAAGGCTGTTTTATTACCCTGTTTCATCCGTTATAATAATAAGGGAGATGGAGGAATACTATGTGGGGTGTTGTCATAAGGCTCAAAAGTACGGTGAAGTTCCCGGTGAAACGGCTGTCTAGCCTACTGTGGGCAGGGTTATTGTATGTTGGCGTGGTTTCTTATGGGCCGGCCCAAGAGGTGGAAGTGTTTCCCCAAATAGGGCATAGCGGATGGGTAACCAGCGCTGCTTACAGTCCAGATGGACGGCGGATTGTTTCTGGATCCGTGGATAATACGGTCAAGATATGGGATGCAGAGAGTGGCCGGGAACTGCGGACCTTCGCGGGGCATAGTGATTGGGTTAATGCGGTTATGTATAGCCCGGATGGACGGTTTATTGTTTCCGCTTCTTCGGATAATACCATCAAGGTATGGGATGCGGAGCGGGATGCGCCCCGGACCTTTGCGGGCCATACTAAGGCGGTAAACGCGGTGGCTTACAGTCCTGATGGCCGCTGGGTTGTTTCCGGTTCTCATGATAAGACCATCAGGATATGGGATGTCGAAAGCGGCCGGGAACTGCGGACCCTCCTGGGCCATACCGGCGGGATAGTTGCGGTGGCTTATAGCCCTGATGGGACGCGGATCGTCTCAGGTTCGGTGGATCATACTATCAAGGTATGGGACGCGGTAAGTGGCCAGGAACTGGGAACCTTGTCCGGACATACCAAGGAGGTAAACTCCGTGGCCTATAGTCCTAATGGGAAGTGGATCGTCTCCGGTGCTGCGGATAATACGGTCAAGGTTTGGGATACGGAGCTGGGAGTATCCAAGACCTTGACCGGACATACCAATAGCGTCAGTTTTGTCAGGTACAGCCCGGATGGGAAGTGGATCATCTCTGGCTCCGGGGATAATACGATCAAGGTCTGGAACGTGGAGAGCGGATCATCCCGGACCTTGGCGGGCCATGTATCCCTGGTAAGCACGGTGGGGTACAGCCCGGACGGACGGCGGATCGTCTCTGGTTCACGGGATAATACGCTCAGAATATGGGATCTGGAGCGCGGGCCTTTGCAGACCCTGGGGGGGCATACGGGCTGGGTCAGTTCAGTGGCCTATAGCCCTGATGGGCGCTGGGTTGTTTCTGGGTCAGTGGACAGTACCGTTAAGATATGGGATGTGGAGCAAGGATCCTCCCGGACCCTGGGAGGGCATACGCAGTCGGTATACGCCGTTGCCTATAGCCCTGATGGGCAGTGGATCGTCTCTGGCTCTGCGGATAATACCCTCAAGATATGGAATGTGGAGCGCGGATCCCCTTGGACCCTGGTGGGCCATACGGGCTGGGTCAGTTCGGTGACCTACAGCCCCGATGGGCGGCGCATCGTCTCTGGTTCTGGGGATAATACCATCAAGGTCTGGGACGCGGCAAATGGCCAGGAACTGCGGACCCTGGCAGGCCATACGGGCTGGGTCAGTTCGGTGGCCTACAGTCCTGATGGGCGGCGGATCGTCTCTGGTTCACGGGATAGGACCATCAAGGTCTGGGATGCGGAGAGCGGCCAGGAACTGCGAACCTTGACCGGCCATACTAAGGGTGTAAACTCCGTGGCCTATAGTCCTGATGGGAAGTGGATCGTTTCTGGTTCCGGGGATAACGCCATTAAGATATGGAACGCCGAGAGTGGGCAGGAATTGCGGACTCCCCTTTCAGGGTACACGGACCTGATAAGCTCTGTGGTGTACAGCCCGGACGGGCAGCGCCTAGTCACCGGTTCTGGATATACTAATACCCTTAAGGTGTGGGACCTCGATAGCGGGAAGGAACTCAAGACCCTTACCGGGCATACCTGGAATGTAAACTCCGTGGCCTACAGTCCCGATGGCCGGCGGATCGTCTCTGGTTCCTGGGATGGTTCGATCAGGATCTGGGATGGAGACAGCGGTACTGAGCTGCTGCGCTGTATTGCCTTTATTGGTGATGGTGAATGGGTCTGCATTACCCCAGAGGGCTACTATAACGCATCTCCCAAGGGGGATGAGCACCTCAATGTCCGGCGGGGGAATATGGTGTATTCTATAGATCAATACCGTTCTATCTATTATAAGCCTGAGTTGATTGCCACCTCTGTGGCGGGGAATACCCCTGCCCGTCCTGCTATCGAAATCGACGTCCCTACCGATGCCGCTTTTGCTCCGCCGGTGGTGGTTATCCGCAGCCCTGAACACAAAAGCACCCTTCCGCCAGGAGTGGGGCGGGTTTCTGTGGCAGTTATCGACAAAAAGCAGGGGCTTACGAACATTAAGGTGCTGGTGAATGGAAAGGTCATCAGGACTGAAACTATTGCGGTACCTGCCGAATCTGAGACCGGAGAGCGAGAACAGCGGATGGACTTTGTTTTTCCGATTACCTTTGCCCTGGGAATGAGCCATATTGAAGTGCGGGCAACCAATGAGTATGCCGAGGGGCGGGACAGTGTGGATGTTACCATTGATTCCAATGCGGACCCTGCGATAGACCCTTCACTCAAGAGTGATAGTATATTATACGAGCGTGTTTCACCATAAGGGGGTGCTATGTTTTTGTTATGTATTGGAGGGACTGAGCTGTCAAAAGTGCCAGGACTCTCTGCCGCAGGGGCGAATCCTGAGCTGGTGCCCTTTACTGCACCGGCGGATGCAGACCTGATTCGGTTTGGGCGTCCAAAGGTCGTGGACGGGGTCCCTCTGGACCCGGAGGGACATCCCTCGCCGGCGCTCATCACCAGGGCGGCGGTTCTGGAGGCTGATATTCCGATCTGCGTGGTCAGGGCAGGTTCTTATATACCGCCGACTCCCCCCTACATTGAGCTGGGCGCCGGATTTGGTAAGGATCCCCGTTTGGAACCGGCCGTACCTGATGGGGTGGAGGTCTTTGAACGGGCACGGGAGTTTGCCCGTGCTTTTGGCAGACACCACCAATCCATCATGATCGCCGAGTCGATTCCCGGGGGCACTACCACGGCGCTTTTGATCCTCCGGGCCTTGGGCTACCGTGAAATGGTCTCTTCCGCAGGGCCTCAAAACCCCACGGCCCTTAAAGAAGCGGTCTGGAACCAGGCTTCGGAACGGATCGGCATCCGTCCTGGGGATCTCGCCCAAGACCCCTTGCGGGCGCTGACCGAGCTGGGGGATCCCATGCAGGGGGCGGTTGCGGGCTTGGTTATGGGGCTACCCCCTGAGACTGAAGTGATCCTCGCCGGCGGGACCCAAATGCTGGCGGTTGCGGCCCTGGTACGCGCCTTGGGCGCAGTTCGAAAGCCTTTGGTGGCCACCACTAAGTACGTCCAGGGGGATGAGAGTTCCGGCTTTAACGCCTTGGCCCGGATCCTGGATCTTGAGACCTGGATAGCGCCCCTGGACTTCTCCAAGGTTCCATACCAGGGCCTCAGCGATTACGAGCGGGGGTATGTCAAGGAAGGTGTGGGAGCCGGCGGTTCGGTGCTCTATGCCCAGCGAGCAGGGGTTGGGGTCGAGCGGATCATTGCCAAGACCACGGAACTCTACGCGGAAATGATAAAACCGAGGGCAGAAGTGGTCAAGTGAATCAGATAGAAGCGGTGATATTCGATCTTGATGGTACGCTGATCGATTCTATGGGGGTATGGGAACGGATAGATGGCGCTTTTTTACGGAACCGAGGCATTGAGGTTCCGAGTGATTACGGTGAGGCTATCCGGGCCTTGGGGTTCCGGCAAACGGCGCAATACACTATCCGGCGCTTTGGCTTTTCCGATACTGAGGAAGCGCTTATGGCGGAATGGCATGAAATGGCCCGTCATG
Organism: Treponema sp.; assembly: GCA_031288975.1. Taxonomy (GTDB): domain Bacteria; phylum Spirochaetota; class Spirochaetia; order Treponematales; family Breznakiellaceae; genus JAITNP01. Next base: position 9,090 of record JAITQK010000207.1, read on the forward strand.
AGTATGAAACTCGTATCCCCCTTAAACCTTATGCAAAGGAATATCTCCGTTCATTACAAGCAAACCAGGTAAAGCTCGGAATCGCCACGGCTGCCCCGCCGGCATTATACGAGGCGGTTCTGAGACACCACCGTATCCGGGATTTCTTTGAGGTGATCTGTTCCACCGACGAGGTGGGACGGGGTAAGGCCTATCCCGATCTTTTTCTGCATACTGCGGCACGGCTTAACACCGCGCCTGAACATTGTCTTGTGTTTGAGGATATTCTGCAGGCCATAGAGAGTGCCCGGCGGGCGGGTATGATGGTCTATGGTATCTATGATGATGCTTCCCGGAAGGATTGGGAGGCCATCACCCGGACCGCCGATGGGGCGCTCTTCGATTTTCAAGACGCCCCGCTGTCATATAATCAGAAATATGAGATAAACACTCAATAGGACTTGCATATTAACTCTATGTATGGTATTATTAAAGAAGGATACATACGATTATGAGCTTAATAGGAAGAGGAAATGGTAATGGCTGAAAGTATCTCCCTTGATCAGGACGTATCAAAGCTTCCTTGGTTTCCTGAATATGGTGATCCAATAGAGGTGCTTAATCTATCGGTTCGTTCTACCAATGCCCTTATTCGGGCGGGGATTACCACGGTTGACAGGCTGTTGAATACGGACAAGAAAATTCTGTGCGATATTAGAAATTTAGGGGAAAAAAGCATTGCAGAAATCCTGGGGTGTCAAGAAAAACTTGTCAAGGCCCTGGCGGCGATTGATGCTCATAGCCCTGATAATCTCGCGAAAAATCGTGAGCGCTTAGAAAAACTGAAAAGCGCCTTTGCGGACATACCTGCGCAGCGGATGAATCACTCCCTTCACCGGTATTTGGCTTCATGTGCTGGGGAAGATATTATCGGTATTCTTGAGGAATTTAATGAATTATTAGCGCCGCTTACAACAATCGCTGAACTCCCGTCGGTATTTGAAAGTATTTGCACCAGCAATCGATCAACGGATCGCTTCTTGTCTATACTCAGCATCTTATCTATTAATATGTCTTCAATGATTCAAGATATATTTAATACGGTCTATAGTGATTCCAGGAATAAGCGTGCGTACCTTGTGTTGTGTCAGCGTTCTGGAGGGATGACGCTTCAGGAAATCGCAGAAAAAATGGGAATAACCAGGTCCCGGGTACAGCAAATTGAAACCAAAGGATTGGATAAGCTGCTCAAGTATCTGGGTAATATAACGGTTGATTTCTTTTTGTTTATCAGTGCGGAACATAACGGTGATTATATCATAACCGTATCGGAACTGTGTGGTTATTTAGGTAAGTTTGAGTACATGAATCTGTTTCTCTATGTGGCAAAAATGACCTCTATGGGGAATACCTTCATCTATAACAGGGACCTGGGTGCGTTTTGCTATAAAGGGGCTGTACACAATTTTGAGCATCTCAAAGAAGTGGTAAAAAACCTGCCTTTTATCATTAACAAAGAAAAAAAAGATATGTTCCTCGCCGATATAAGTAAGGCTCATGAGCTCCCGTTAAAGGCAGTTGCTATTGAGTTTTATTATACCTACCGGTTAACGGGGAGCGTCTACTATCGGGGAAAGTTGATCTTAACCCAGGTATACGATTATATTTTAGATACCTATTACCCATCAGGCATCAAATTGTATGATGATGGTACGATAAACTCTTTTCGTAAAAAAGTTACTGAGATTTTCGGCGATATAGACCTGCCGGTAAATAACCGGGCGATTGACGCACGCCTGGGTGATATTGCGATACTATGTGAGCAGGGGACGTATATCCACCCCCATCATATTCAGATTGAGCGCGCCTTAATTGATGAGGTTTGTGTCTATATTATGAATTCCGGGCGGGTTGCCTTTTCGTTTAATGAATTGTTTGAAACCTTTAAAGACAAACTGCTTGTGGAGAGCAATGTTCATAATAAATACTTTTTTCAAGGGGTACTTAAATATTATCTGAGTGATAAGTTCTTTTTCACCAGGGGTGTTATTGCAAAAGAGGAAGGAGCAGACATTATCGAAGACTTGGAAACGCTTATCCGGGAACGGGGGGAGATTCATAAGTCTGAGATTTTCGTGGAATACCCTGGGATTACGGATATCATGTTTATCATGAGAATAAACGCCAATAAAAACATCATATCCATCGGTAATGGTTCCTATATGCATGTGAATAAACTGAAAATCATGCCCCGGGATTATCATATCAGAGAGGTACTGGAACAGCAGACCAAAAAGTTGCCGGTATCCTCGCGGAAAGTCCTGGAACTCTTAAAGGTATCATCCCCTCGATTTTTAACCCGTAATGATATAACGCATCACGAAAAATTGTTCGGGATTCTCAAGTATATGTTCGATACCGAATTTATCTTCTCCCGTCCTTATATTGCCAAATTAGGAACCGAAGAGATTTCTAATATTAACATCATTAAACAGTATCTTAAATCTTACGATTCAATAACCCTGGCGGATCTCACCCATTTATGTAATGAGCAGCGGGTGCGTTTCTTTTCACCTAAGATATTGATTAAAGACTTGAATGACGAATTCTTACGCATTGATAGTGAAACACTGGTACGCAGTGTGTTTAAACCTGATGAAGAGATCATTACCGAGATAGGCCGTATACTGCTTGAACGGATGAAGGTCAAGGGCTATCTGGTGGCGTCAACTATTGGAGATTATATTGTATTTCCCCATATTCCCTTTCAGTGGAACGCTTTTGTGCTGAGGAGTTTGGTCGAAAAATACATGCATGATTTGATACACATCGTTGATATTCCTACTACCGATATCTATGCGATAAGTACTATTTTTGTTGACCCCATTCTTAAGGTCGAGAACTACGAGGCTTTGATTCAGTATATTCTTAAGACTGAACATACTAAGGCGCCTTTTAAGATCATCCGTAATGCGGTTGATTGGCTTCGCCAAGAGGGATTATTTATCGGTAATCCTCCTAAGTGCTTACTGGATGGCAGCATTATCTGTCTTGACAAATTTGGAAAAATAATAGTAAAGTAAAACAAAGGTATCTAGTTAATGAATAACAAATCGCAGCGTGCCGACCATCTGGTATGGAAGGAAGAGAGCCGTCGGGAAGTGTTCAAATGCCCTATTTTTTCACTCCGGGAGACTTCTTCCCGGTCCCCTGATAACGAGGTCCGGGTCTTTACCGTGATTGATGCCCCGGATTGGGCTATCGTGGTGCCGGTAATAGAAACAGACCAGGGCCGGGCATTTGTCATGGTACGCCAGTGGCGTCATGGGTCCCAGGAACTCAGCCTGGAATTTCCCGGCGGGGTCTTTGAAGCGGGAGAGCGTGCTGCAGAAGCGGCAGCGCGGGAACTGCGGGAAGAAACCGCATATACCCCAGGAAAAATCATCAAACTGGGGGAGATGAGTCCGAATCCGGCGATCATGTCAAACCATGTGCACTTCTTTTTAGCAGAGGAATTGGAGTATCTGGGAAATCAGGATTTAGATGATGATGAATATGTGGATGTAGAACTGGTACCCATTGAAACGGTTTTCCAAAAGATGGGTACACCCCCCTATATACACGCCCTCATGGGTTCGGCCCTTGCCCTCTACACGACCTATCGGGAAAAGCCGAACCCCTTGGTTTAACGGATCGGGGTATAGGTAAGCTGGGCATCCCACATGCCCTGGCGGACCTCACCCTGGATACTGGGAATATCCAGAATGGTACCTGGAGGCAGGACGTTGGGGTTATCGGGCTGGGGTAACTTCGCCTTATTCGCGTTATAGAGAATGCGCCATTTTGACGGATCTCCGTAGGCCCAGCTCCTGCCTGCAATATTCCAGAAACAATCCTTCGACACATTCCAGGGGCGCACGATATAGCGCGCCGGAAGAATCGGTGGTGTATTTTCCACAACCGGACGTACCGGCGGCGGAGCGGCAACCTCTACCATCACCGATGCGGGAGGCGGAGCTTCCTGAAGGGATGCCAGGGTCGTCATAACCTGCCGAGCAGAATCCATGGCGCCGTTCCAGTTTTCCGATGAACGAGCAATCTGCGCCCGTTCATATAAAGCCTGGGCTTGTCTGTATTCCGCAGGATACCGCCACAGGGCATCTATCGACACCGCCCAGTCAAGCCGGTTCTTAGCAGAGGCCAGGGCGTCATCGGTTTCCTTGATCTTCAGTTGGAGCGCCACATATTCATCAGACAAGCGGGCATACCGGATCGCCTCTGCCGCATATCTGGTGGACTCATCATAATCACCATCTTCCAGGGATTCCTGGGCCAGGTTGGTCAATCTGACACTTTCAATGAAATAGGTGTTATTCCGTATGTTTTGAGGAATCCCCTGAGAAGCGTCTGAATGAGCCGCATCCGCAAAGGCCGCTATGGGGGTAAGCACAGAGGACTCTGAGTCATCCTCTATCTCAAACTTCCACAAATAGGATGCCACATCATTAAACCCTGGCAACCAGAGACCAGAATCAAAAGAAGATTCGTTCCGTTCAGTGGGTACGGGTCCAATAAACACCGGTTCTGGCAATTCACTCTGGGCGAATACCATTCCTATTCCAAAGACTACCATTACTATGAGTAATGCTATACCACGATTCATCATACGCCTCCTTCAAAAACAAGTTCTGCTTTTTTTGCGTTTTCACCGCTTTCAAGCATCTTTTGTTCAGCCGTTTTAACCGCCTGTTTAGCCACGAGTAATTTCACCTCCGCCGCTTTACAGATTTCCAGAAACATGGTTTCCGATTGAACATAGAGCCTAGCAGCTTCATCGTATTTTTCCGACCGCAAGGCACGATCGGCCCGCTTATACACCGTGTTGGCCGCGTCGTATTCGTTCCGTACTGCCACATCAGCCCGCAGATCCAGGGCGGCCTGACGTTCCGTACTCGCACCAACCCCTTTATCCGCAGCAAAAGACACCCATCCAGTCCAGAGCACTGCGGTATACCCTGCCAAAGCTTCCTGAGCATTATCAAGCGCCTGGCCAGCCCGCCTGGATTCATAATTCCTTACCGCCGCTGCCATGTCCACTTCTGCTTTTTGAAAATTATTAGGATCATAGACTATAAAACCACGTTTTACAATTTCCTGCCGTACTTTATATACATCCGCTTCTGTTTTCAGCACCTTATACATATCAAGGGCCAGAAAAACAGAAATTGCCGCAGGATAGTAATCAGCAGTTTCGTATTGCGCCACCGCTTCCGCAACTATCCGATCCACTCCTAAGAGATGAGCCGGAGATGCATCTTTAATGCCCGCGTTAATCGCCACGGTTCGGGCACTTATGATTTCATTCTCCCGGTCCTTATAATAGAGGGGCAGACAACTACGAGCAAGGGCATCATAGGCATCGGCAACAGTATTATACAACAACACCGCATCCTTAACCTCTCCCAGGGTAGTTCTCGGCAGCTCTGCAAAGGCCACATACTGAGACTCCGCCCGTTCCCAGGCTTGCGGGATATACTCAGGCCCCTCAAAATCAATGACAAGTTTCCTGCTGGTCTGCATCCGCGTAATTGCTACATTTAACGCATCCAGTGAAGCCTGGTTCGGCTCCCCCTGATCAAGATCCACAACCGGTTCAGGCGGTGTTTCAACCAGAGTAGATGACAACAACGGCACTGCTTCCGGTGCCAACACCACTTCTACCGGTTCCTCTGCCAGTGCAGGCTGCGCTTCATCTGCGCTTGATACCAACGGTGATGGTGTTTCATCCGGCGGAGGACCACTCGCACAAGATAGAAGCAAAAAAAAGACCATTCCCCATAAAACAGGTATTAGTTTTTTACACTGCATAGACAACTCCTTAGCAAATCATTTATAATGAACTTAAGTCCAAGCTTAAAATATTTATTAATTTATTATCGACACATTTTCGGAAAAAACATATGATTTATTAGGATAATTTATATTTTTAACGCACTTAAAGACCTAATTGCTTCCTGGGCCATGCGGTCGCAGCGTTCGTTAAACGTATCCCCTGCATGACCTTTAACCCATTCCCAGGTAATGGGAAACGCCGTCGCCAGCGCGTCCAAACGTACCCACAGTTCCTTGTTTTTCACCGGCTGTTTACCAGTAGTCATCCAGGCTTTTTTCTTCCAGGCATGGATCCAGATACTGATCCCCTTTTGCACATATTGAGAATCAGTATAAACCGTTACATTCCCGGGGGATAGCTTTAACTCGACTAAGGTCTCCAGGGCGGCAATAACTGCCTGTAATTCCATGCGGTTATTGGTAGTGTACTTCTCGGCGCCCCATTTTTCAATAATGATAGTAGGCTTATCCTGAGGATCTTTATCTCCGATGATCACATAGGCCCAGCCCCCTGGCCCCGGATTACCCGCACAGCCACCGTCGGTGTATATCTTTATGTCCCCAGTTTCAGGTCTCGGTACATCCTTAAGGGGTGTGGCATGATCCTGGGCTATATCTTGAACCGCCTCATGATCCTTAAAAATCTGCGCTTTAAAGAATAAACCCGTTGGGGTTATTGCCAGGCCCCCGGCGGCAGTTTCCTTCAGGCTCCCCGGCATGGTATCCCCAATCTCTTTCATGGCAGAGACCACCTCATCAAAGGGTATCACGCTCTGAATGCCGGCAAGGGTCAAATCAACCGCAAGCACCGCGTTTATCGCTACAAAGGCATTCCGCTTGACACAGGGCACCTCCACCAGGCCGGCCACCGGATCACAGGCGAGACCCAGGGAATTTTTGAGGGAAAGGGCTGCTGCGGAAAAGCAGTCCCCCAGGCTCAACCCTTCCAGGTACCCCAGGGCAGAGGCCGCCATGGCCCCGGCAGCGCCACATTCCGCCTGACAGCCCCCCTCAGAACCGGCCAGGGTTGCCCGCTGGGCAATGAGCACCCCTGCGAGGCTGGCGATTAAGAAGGCACCGCGTACCGGAGCGGGGAAAGGCTGCGAAGGAGTGGGAGGGAGGGGGAGTAAGGAGGAGGTGTTTGAAGGTGTTTTCCGTGCCGCCCTCGCGCCAGAGGCGTGACTGTCCCACCAGGCCCAAATGGTCCCTGGTACGATGCCGCTGGAGCCGGCAGTGGGGAAGGAAACGATCTTGCCACCGCAGGCGTTCACCTCATTGATGGACAGGGAATAGGCAATGATCCGGCGGCAAAAGGGATCCTGCATGAGTCCCCGGTCTGAGGCGGCAAAAGACACTGCCCCACCCTTGGTAAGACCGGAACGGGAATGTTGTGGGGTTTCAAGCCCCTTGATGAGGGATCTTCTGGTAACGGCGATACGCCGATCAAGCTCGGTAAGGATACGCGCTTCAGAAGTCCCGGAAATGAAGGCTTCCCGTTTAACCGCATAATCCTCGGCAGTAATGTGTTCAGCTTGCAGTATGCCCTCAAGCTCAGAAAATGTGTGAAACCTGAATTTCATAGCGCCTCTCTGGTAAGGCCCGAACCTTCTAAAGCCGGAACCTGTATGACCTGGTAGATCGGGGGCAAGCCCTGGATCCCCTTGACGACTGAAGGGGGAATGGGACCGTCGGTTTCAACCACCAAAAGGGCCTCATCCCCCTTTTCCTTGCGGTGACTAGAGGTGGCGGCGATATTGATGTGCCCGGCGGCGAGTAAACGGGACACTTCCGCGATAACCCCAATCTCATCATGGTGTGAAACCAGGATAGCCTCCAGTTCTCCTGAAAGTTCTACCTGATATCCGTTGATTTCATCAAGACGGATGGACCCTCCGCCAATGCTGGAGGCCCGGATGACCAGGTGCTGCGGTCGCGGACTTTGTCCCGCCATAAGCTCCTGGGCGGCCGCTCCCCCGGAAGACTCACCGAAAAGTTCAAGGATAAGGCTATTCGGATGCCAGGATGGGGGTAATACGGGAACCGCCTCGATAAGCACGGGAAATCCCTTTCCTGCGGCCTGCAATGCGCTGAGGAGCCGCTGCCCCTGGAAAAGCCGTTCATCCTCAGGAGGAATACCCAGCAGCCCGGCGCTCACCGCATCCCCTGAACCGTGGCCTTTCCAGGTAGCGGCCAGGGAACCGTAAAAGCGAACCAGGGCCTTTTGCGGGGCGGAACCGAACATCTTCCGGGTTAAAAAGGCTATCCGGGCGACTCCGGCAGTATGAGAACTGGAAGGCCCTATCATCACGGGGCCGAATATCTCAAATAAGGAAACTTGTTCTTTAGGCATAAGGACTCCGTTCTATGGTGTTCTTTCAAACTATTATAACATATTTTTATCCTTGCCGCTGCCGCTTCGATTTAGTATTTTATAAGAAAAGCCCCATAACGATGGGGTACTAATCCATTTCATATTACACCGGTTCATTATATATGATTAAAAGGCCGGTCATAAAAGAGGAGAAAGAGAAAAATGGCAAAACAGTTGTTGTTCAACGAAGATGCCCGCCGCAGGCTGCTTGCGGGGGTTGAGCAGATTTCCAAGGCCGTTAAGGTAACCTTGGGGCCTAAGGGACGGAACGTCCTTTTGGATAAGAAATTTGGAGCCCCGACCGTTACCAAAGACGGCGTTTCCGTCGCAAAAGAAGTGGAACTCGACGACCCCTACGAGAACATGGGAGCCCAGCTTCTGAAAGAAGTGGCCACAAAAACCAATGACGTAGCAGGGGATGGTACCACCACCGCCACGGTTCTGGCCTATTCCCTGGTTAAAGAAGGGCTGAAATCCGTGGCCGCCGGCATGACCCCCATTGAACTCAAACGGGGTATCGACAAGGCGGTTGAAATCGCGGTAGAGGAAATCAGGAAAAATTCCAAGGAAATCAAGGACAAGGAAGAAATCTCCCATGTCGCGTCGGTTTCCGCGAATAATGACAGCGAAATCGGTAATACCATCGCCGATGCCATGGAAAAGGTGGGGAAAGACGGGGTCATCACCGTGGAAGAGTCCAAAACCATGGATACCACGATTGAATTCGTCGAAGGTATGCAGTTTGATCGGGGCTATATCTCCGCTTACTTCGTTACCGACCGGGATACCATGTCTACCGTATATGAGGATGTCTATATTCTCATCCATGACAAGAAAGTCTCTTCCATGAAGGATATGCTTCCCCTGTTGGAGAAAATCGCCCAGAGCGGCAAGCCCCTGCTCATCATTGCCGAAGATGTGGACGGCGAGGCCCTCTCCACCCTGGTGCTGAACAGCCTCCGGGGGACCCTGCACACCGTCGCAGTCAAGGCTCCGGGCTTTGGGGATCGCCGCAAGGCCATGTTGGAAGATATCGCGATTCTGACCGGTGGTGATGTCATCACCGAAGAACTGGGTCTCAAACTTGAGAACACCGATATCAGCCAGCTCGGTAAGGCAAAGACCGTTAAGATCGACAAGGATAACACCACCATCATCAACGGTGCTGGGAAAGAGAAGGATATCAAGGACCGGATTGCCCAGATCAAGGCCCAGATTGAGGATACCACCTCTGAGTATGACCGGGAGAAGCTCCAGGAACGGCTGGCCAAGCTCGCCGGCGGCGTGGCGGTTATCAACGTCGGGGCAGCCACCGAAGTGGAACTGAAAGAGAAGAAACACCGGGTTGAGGACGCCCTCTCCGCTACCCGTGCGGCTATTGAAGAAGGGATCGTTCCCGGTGGTGAAATCGCCCTGATTCAGGCAGCTATCGCTCTGGAGAAGGCCGACACCGCAGGTCTCACTGACGACGAAAAGGTAGGCTTCAAGATCGTCAAGCGCGCCTTGGAAGAACCTATCCGCCAGATCGCGGAAAACGCCGGCCTCGACGGTGCGGTTATTGCCGAAAAAGCCAAGAGCGAAAAGAAGGGTATCGGCTTTGACGCTGCCAAGCTGGAATGGGTTGACATGGTGAAGGCCGGTATCATCGACCCTGCAAAGGTAACCCGTTCTGCCCTGCAGAACGCCGCGTCCATCGCCAGCCTCCTCCTCACCACTGAATGTGCCATCACGGACATTCCTGAGAAGAAGGATACGCCCCCCATGCCCGGCGGCGGGATGGGTGGTATGGGCGGTATGGATTACTAATCCTAAAGCCCTGTTGGGTTGGTGGTTCGTCAGGCACTGGCGAACCATCGTACTTGACGAGTCAAACCATTGCCAGTAAGATAAGAGGTGATGGTTTTTGCCGAGGTGGTGGAATGGTAGACACCGGAGACTTAAAATCTCCTCCCTGCAAGGGGGTACGAGTTCAAATCTCGTTCTCGGCATTCTTTTCGGAGCAGACCGCAAGGGGGCATGAAATTTTTGTACCCCTTCACAGGGTATTCACCTTTATATAGTGTTATTAATTTAATTATACGCTATATAGAGTGTATTTAAGCAGATCATAATTATCATGTACACTATATATGGCGTTTATCAAGGATAAATGGCACTCTATGCAGTGGCGTAAAGGGTTACAAATTTTTGAATACTTAGGCTCCCGCTATGCCAGCGCCGTTTGAGGGCTATTCACTCGTTCACTTAAAAGTTTCTGCCAGCATCGGCAAATATATTTCAGTATCAGCGAGTATCGAACATATGCTTGACACGCTCTACGAAATAAAACAATACTTTCCATGAGGGATAAAGATGTTTGAAGGGGAAATGTTGGTAGCGGATGAGCAGGAAGCGGAAATAAAATTATTTCCGGTCGTTAAAGTTGTATTGATAAATAATAGCGGTATTAAAACGAAAACGGGCGAACTGGTTAAACCTTTTTGCGGGCCGGGTATGGTGAAACTGTTACGGGCAATCGATGAAACAGGCAATGTGAAGGAAGCCTGTAAAAAAGCAGGCGTCTGTTATAATAAAGCGTGGAAACTGCTTAACCGCTTTGAAGAATGGGCAGGATATAAAATAACGTACCGTCAACGCGGCGGCGTGAACGGCGGAGGTCTAACAAGGCTCACTGAGGAAGGTACGGCCTTTCTTATGAAGCATCAAGAATTTCAGGAAAATTGCACCCACACGGTTCATGAAATATTTGTTAAATATTTTGGAGACACGTTGCTTTCTGATAAATCTTCAATGGTACAACCTGATTTTCCGCAAGGCACATCCAAGCAAGCCGCTTCTGTTCAAGAAGAATCACCTTTAAAAACCAGCGCTTTTTATAAAATAGCGCGAGTCAATGTTTCTGATTTTATCAATGATTGCTGTATCCGCGATGCTACCGCCCTTTGCCGCATCAAAGAACTATTCAATGCCTTTCAAAACTGGTGCGCCGTGAATAACAAACACCCTGCCGGCCGCCATGTCTTCAACGCCTGTCTTGCCGACTTGGGTATAAGTCAAATCCACACGGTGAATGCGCGGCTTTGGGCGGGGATTGCAATAAGAGGAGCAGAAACGTGAGGCGCTGGGTAACCAATTAGCGGTGTCCCTTGTCAATCGCTTCCCAGAGACCGTTGAGGTAACACGCCCCCATAGCCCGGTCATAGAGACCGTAGCCCGGCATGCAGACTTCTCCCCACACCGCACGCCCGTGATCAGGGCGTATGGGACCATCAAACCCAATGTCGTACAGCGCCTTCATGATAGCATACATGTCGAGAGAACCGTCGCCTGAAAGATGGGCGGCTTCCTCAAAATCAACAGCATCGGAGCTGTTGTAGCGGAGGTTCCGCACATGGGCTAAGTGGATGCGTCCCTTGAGGGCAGCGATGATGCCGGGGAGGTCGTTCCGGGGATTGGTTCCCAAGCTCCCCGTGCAGAGGGTAACGCCGTTCAGGGGATTATCCACGGCGCGCATCAGGCGGAGGATGTTCTCCTTGTTGTTGATGATCCGGGTAAGTCCAAAGACCGGCCACGCTGGATCGTCAGGGTGTATGGCCATGTGAATCCCGTATTTTTCACACACCGGCATGATCTTTTTAAGAAAATACGTGAGGTTCGCAAAGAGTTTCTCCCCATCAACATCCTTGTACATGGCAAACAGTTCTGCCAGGTGGGCAAGCCGTTCCGGTTCCCAGCCCACCATCACATAGCCCTTGGACTGGGCGTTCATCGTTTTGGTCATGGCATCGGGATCGATGGCGTCAAGGGCCTTCTGGTTGTACGCCATGGTCGTGCTGCCGTCTTCCCGCTTCCGCGCCAGTTCCGTCCGGGTCCAGTCGAACACGGGCATGAAGTTGTAACACACGAGCCTCACCCCCGCCTGGCCCAGCCGCTCCAGGGTGGTGATGTAGTTGGCAATATAAGTTTCCCGTTCAGGGGCGCCTGTCTTGATCGCGTCGTGGATATTCACGCTCTCAATCCCTGCGAGGTGTAAGCCTGCGGCCTCGACCTCCGCCTTTAACGCGGTGATTTCCGCGGTCTCCCATACCTCGCCGGGCAATTTCCCATACAGCGTGGTAATCACGCCTGTTACCCCCGGCACTTGCCGGATCTGTTCGAGGGTAACCGAATCAAAGCCTTTTCCAAACCAGCGCATGGTCATCTGCATTTTCTGACTCCTATCAAGATTAACAAGGAAGCACTTTGCGGGACCACTCACCCCATCCATAAGATTTTGGGACCTCGAAAAATTTCGGTTTAGTCTTTAAAGTGCTATTTTATTACTAACATACTAGTATGGTAGTATAAATGTCAAGTTTTTTCCAAGAAGAGCGAGTGACTGGCACTTCGATCAACGTTCTTACTTATATTAAGCAAGAACCATGCCAAGAAAGCCGTTAATCGTTTGTAAAAACTACAGTTTTATGGAGTTATGAGGCGTTTTTTAGTTACCGCAAGTTTAATACATAAAACGATAGCAGTATCGTCAGTTTCATTGCTTCCAATCCGTGAAAGTCCGCGTTTCAGCAGGATTCACGGAACAGGATATTCGCCTTGAGACGAAGGGACTCATAAGGCAATTGTTTTTCCTGCATCCGCTGTAATAAACGAGTCGCCGCCCTGGATCCCATGGACTGGGCCGGCTGTACCACCGCGGTAATTGACGGGTTGGTCATGGAAAGCCACAGGTCATCGTCAAAGGTAATGAGGGCGACCTCTTCGGGGATACGGATAGCCGCCTCCCGGAGGCAGGTGAATACCCCTATGGCGGAGAGGCTGTTTCCGCAGATGACCCCCTGGATTGAGGCGCCCAGCAGTTCCTTCATGATCTGATACGATTCCGCGTAGAGGAGTTTGTGGATAGACAGGGACGTGCTGGGGACCGCCCTGATATAATCGGGATTGACTTCAAGGCCGGCTCCCCGGAAAGCCTGCTTATAACCGTCGATGCGTTCCATGATGGTTTCGTCAATAGTGGTTCCCCCGAAATGAAATGAAACAAACCCAATCCTGGTATACCCCTTCTTGAGCAGATACCGCGTCGCCTCACCGCTCGCTTCGGCGTTGTTCAGAAGCACACTGTCCGCTGGATAATTGGCAGGCTGCCGGTCCACGAAGACCAGGGGAAAGTCCGGGGGGAGCAGGTTCTTGAGATAGCCACAATCAGTGGTGGTAGGCGCCACGATAATGCCGTCAGCCCCCCGGACATACAGGGACTCGATGTTTTTCATCTCCGTCTTTTTTGTTTCAGCAGAATCGATCAGCATGAGCTGGTAGTTCAGGGCGCTGAGTTCTTTCTCAATACCCTTGGCGATATTGACATAGAAGTAACTTTCCATATTGGAGACCACAAAACCGATGAGCCGGGATTCTCCGCTTCTCAGGTTTCGGGCAATGGGATTGGCCTTGAATTGCAGTCTGTGTATGGCTTCCTGAACCTTGGCGGCTACCTCAGTGGAAACAAAGCGGGTACCATTCAAAACATGGGATACGGTAGATATGGAAACCCCTGCGGATTCAGCCACATCTTTCATGGTCGGCTTTCGGTACTCGTCTCTGAGATCCATGAACCCATAGTGTCGCTCTTTCGTTTTCTTGTCAAATAGGGATAGTACGTCGCTGGGCAGCGGCATTTACCCGGTCATAAAAACATACGTGCAAAGCAATTGCCCTGCCTAAGGGCCACTTGACAAAAAAAATTATTTTGTTAAAATACAAAAGTCATTCAGCCAAAAGTGCTATGACGTAGTTTTAAGGTAGCTTTTTCTCGGAAAAAACTCCAAATTTTCTGAAAAAGCGAGGTAAAACTGTGGAAAAAGCACAGCAACGTAATAGCTATCTTATCACGGAACCCATAGGCAGACTCCTGCCCAAATTTGCGATTCCGTGCGTCATCTCCCTAATCATCTCATGCCTATACAACATTGTTGACCAGATTTTCGTCGGAAACGGCGTCGGCTATCTGGGCAATGCGGCAACCGGAATCATTTTCCCGATTACCGTTGTGGGATGGGGTGTTTCCCTTTTGTTCGGTGACGGTGCGGCGGCTTATCTTAGCCTGTCGCAAGGGCGCGGAGACACAAAAAGTGCGGGTGTTGCAATCGCCAACAGCATCCTGTTTTCCATTTTGTCCGGCATACTGATAATACTGGTCTGCTATCTTTTCGGGGACCACATTCTTTATGCCCTTGGTGCAACGGAAGCCACCATCGGCTTAACCCGTGATTACGGATATATCATCTTTATAATGATACCGTTTGCGATGGTACAATTATCATTAGCATCCATCATTCGCTCGGACGGCAGCCCCCGCTACTCAATGATGACGATGGGCGTTGGCGCCATCATAAACATTGTGTTTGACCCGATTACCATTTTCGTATGGGGCTGGGGAATCAAGGGTGCCGCTTATGCAACGATTTTTGGCCAGCTTGTCAGCTTTGTTTTGTGCGTTCTGTATCTTCGCCGGAGCAAAACCTTCCGTATCCGCTTATCGGATTTCAGACCGGACTGGAAAGCGATTAGGCAGGTGCTTCCCCTGGGCGGCTCCAGCTTTCTCACCCAGATTTCCATCGTCATCGTAACGATTGTAACCAACAAATTGCTGGTATCCTATGGCGCGTCTTCCCTGTATGGCCCGGACATCCCACTGGCCGCTTTTGTGGTCATTATGAAGCTATTCCAGATTGTACTGTGTATTGCCATCGGTATTGCGGCTGGTGCGCAGCCGATCATCGGATTCAATTACGGGGCGAAACGATATGACCGCGTGAAACAGACTTTTCAATACATCATACTATGGACATGTGTTATATGCGCCGTTGCCACGGTTTTGTTCGAGAGCATACCATATACGTTTATCCGGCTGTTTGGCGCTGACGGAGAGCTATACACAACCTTTGCGATCAAGTGTCTGCGTGTTTATCTATCCCTTATTATCCTGACCTGTATTCAAAAAGCCTGCGCGATTTTCCTTCAGTCAATCGGGAAGGCAACCGCGGCTATCCCTCTGGCAATGATTAGGGATGTCGTTTTTCTGATTGTCTTTTCAGTTGTTTTCTCGGTATCTATGGGAGTAACCGGCATTTTCTGGGCGGCCCCCGCAGCGGATATTCTTGCGATAATCATTACTGCCGTTGTCCTTTTTCGCGTATGGAAACAGCTTGATTTCGCAAAAGCAGAAGATACGCTTGTATCCGATGTTCCAACGCTCAAACCTTCCCGGAAAGGCGTGATTGTCGCAATCTCCCGCGAACACGGCTCTGCGGGAAAATACATCGGGCAGCTTGTTGCCAAAAGATTAGATATTCCTTTCTACTATAAAGAAATGACCGCCCTTGCCGCGCAGGAGAGCGGTCTTGCGAAAGAGTTCGTGTCCGATCTCAATGCCAATTCCCCGTCCGTTATGCACGAGTTGTATTTGAGTACCGACGTGGCTCGGCAGGCTATTATCGCACAGGAGAAAATTATTCGGAAGATTGCGGATAACGGTTCCTGCGTGATTGTGGGACGCGCCGCCGATTATGTATTGCGCGATTACGAGGATGTTGCCCGTATTTTCATTCACGCTCCACAGGCGTACCGGATAAAAAATGTGATGAAAACATACGGCGACACCGAACAGGAAGGCAAAAAGAGCATTGTGCGTTCCGATGCGGCGCGTGCAGCCTATTATAAAAATATTTCGGGATTGGAATGGGCAAACACGCGGCAATATGATCTGTGTATCAATAGTTCTATCGGCGCGGAAAATACAGCCACAGCGATTTATGACTATATAAAAAGCAGAAGTTAATTTAATCGGGGGCGCAAGCCCCCTGTTGACAAAAAACGTCATGGATCTTTCACGTTTTGCAATATAAAACCTGTAATCATGCGTAAGGTGAGTTATCAGAGCAATTTTGGCCTATAAGCCTTCTTTATCATAAAAACATACTTGCAAAGCAAATGCCGTTGTCCTGACAGGTCGCGGAAAAATTGTAAAAATTTTTGTTGACAGATGAAAATGGCAATGCTAAAATTGGAAAAACGTTGGCGCAAACGTTTTTCTTAAAAAAACAAGGCTTAAAGGAGTCTTTATGGGAATCATTGAAAAATTGCGGCTTGATAACAAGAAAGCCTTTGTAACCGGTGGCGCTCGGGGAATCGGTTACAACATCGCCATTGCCCTGGCCGAGGCTGGCGCGGATGTGGCAATCGTCGATATGGATGAAAAAACCGCCCGGGAGTCAGCGGAAAAAATTGCGGCCAGCACAGGACGGAAAACCATCGCGATCAGGGCGGATGTTACCAGCAAGGCCGAGGTGGACGGGATGATCGACGGCGTCCTCAAAGCCTTCGGCAGGATCGACGCGGCCTTCTGCAACGCCGGTATTTGCATGAACATCCCCGCAGAGGAGATGACCCTGGAAGATTGGAACAAGGTCATTGCCATCAACCTGACCGGCGTGTTCCTCACCGCCCAGGCAGCGGGGAAGGTGATGATCAGGCAGGGCGGCGGCTCGATCATCAACACCGCGTCCATGTCGGCCCACATCGTCAACGTGCCCCAGCCCCAATGTTCGTATAATGCGTCAAAAGCGGGGGTTATTCAGCTTACCAAGTCCCTGGCGGTGGAGTGGGCCTTGAAGCAGGTGCGGGTGAACTGTATCAGCCCAGGCTATATCGGTACTGACCTCATCCTGAATTCCGAGCTCCTAAAGCCCCTTATCGAGCAATGGAACGCCATGTCGCCTGTGAAGCGCATGGGCAGGCCGGAAGAATTGCAGGCCATCGCGGTGTACCTGGCAGGGGACTCAAGCGCCTTTACCACCGGCTCTGATTTTGTTATTGACGGGGCCTTCACCTGTATCTGAGGAACCACGGGGGAACTGCGCTACCCCGGAGTTATAACCACGGCGTAAACCCTTCGGGGTTTTAATATTTTTGTAAAGTGCGAAAGATTGTGGCGACGGTTTGTATGACAGCCCTCGTCATCGTGGCGGGAGGGTGTCAGAAAAAAGACACTGGATCAGCGGCGGCCCCGGGGGGAAAGGCCACCTTCGGTATCGGCATGACGGTAAAGGACCTCAGTAATCCGACCTGGTCCGCTACTTGTCAGCGGATAGACGAACTGGTTAAGGCCGATGGCGGGACCTTCACCTTTGTCGATTGTCAGGGCAATCCAAACAGCCAGATTCAGCAGGTGGAAAACTTTATTTCCAATGACGTGAATGTCATCATCATTCAGGTCGCTGAACCGAACGCCCTGGAAAACGTCTTGTCCCAGGCCCGCAAAGCTGGCATCAAGGTGTATTGCTGGGACAATGACATTGAAAATTCCGATGTCAACTGGCTAATCAGCAATTACGAGCTGGGCCGGGTCATCGGTACTCAGGCGGCGGAATGGATCAACGCCAAATTCCCTGGGCATGGTCCTGATGAACGTTACCCAATATATGCAGATGCTTATTAAGGGCGCTGTTTTGCTGGTGGCGGTTGGTTTCGATTGCTATCAACGGCAGAAGAAGTCCGCCTCTGTGTGAACAGGGAAAAGCGTCTTTGTAACGAAGTGTATCATAATCGTAGTTATGAAGCTACACGGTATAGGACGCGGCGAATAAATCCGTCTGTTTTTGCAAACGCAATTCGGTAACTTTTACCGCCATTGCCGACTGGTCAACGCCTATCCATTGCCGGTTTAGTCTATCCGCCACGGCAATGGTTGTGCCGCCACCCATAAAGGGGTCAAGTACCACATCGCCTTCATTACTTGCCATTTTGATAATGCGTTCAAGGAGCGCTTCCGGTTTTTGGGTAGGATAACCGATACGTTCGCTGGATTGTGATTGTACATTTTGAATATCAGTCCAGATATTTCCAAGTAATTGGCCTTTTTGTTCATTAAGATACCGTTTTAAGGCAGGACGTTTGGAATAATCATAATTTCCCTCGCTATCAGCCGGATAGTATATGTTCCCTTCATCATGCAGTTTTTGCATTGTTTCTTTTTCATATCGCCAGCCTTTTGCGGGATACGGAAACCCCTGCCATTCGTACATCATATTCGGGCGTGGATTTGGGCTTGCCATATCTCCTAACCGATATAATCCTTTTCCATCACCATCATCATATTTATAAAAACTGTCAGTATATTTCTCATCTAAAGAGCCATAAATTGGATTGTAGATACAGGTATCCGATTTTGTATAATACCAAATTGTATCGGTAAGTACAGCAAGCTTATTTTTAGCGTCATTATGTGAATTATGCCGTTGCCAAATAATCTCGCCGTGAAAATTATCCATACCAAAAATCTTATCTAAAATATCCACCCGGATATAAGCGTTTGCGTGCCAGTCGCAATGCAGGAAAATACTACCAGCCGGCTTTAATACACGGTGCATTTCTGTAACCCGTTCCTTGAGCCACGCGATATAATGGTCAATACCGCCCGCCCAGCGGTCCTGAAAACTGCGGACTTCCCCAGCATCTCCCCAGATAACCTCGTAATTGCGGTTGCTGAAAAACGGCGGGTCAAGGTAAATAAGGTCTACGCTCTCGCTTTCCAGCGTTTTGAGGGTTTCGAGGTTGTCGCCGAGAATAAGGCGATTCACAAGCATATTCTGTTACGGTTTCGCCTTCGGCGGCGGTGGAGGGGGCGGCGGCGCAGGCTGCCGTACCACGTTTACTAGCGGATTACGTCCGTCTTGTGTACGGCTTCCTTCACGAAGCACCAGCGGCAGCGGCTGCGGTTCTTTACGACTCATATTGTTCTCCTTCCAATTCATCATTGACAACTCATTTCTGACCAATGTCAACAGGTTAAGAAGAATAGCAACCACAAAGTATCGCAAAGTTTCACAAAGTAAGATAGAGAAAGGAATACTTTGTGCGACTTCGTGTAACTTAGTGGTTAATCTTCCTTATAATATCACTTACCCTGTTGATATTGCATTTCCGGCCGGATTCAACTCAGTTCTGGCCAGCAAATCCGTGTTTTTGGCCGTAAAAGACCTGTTTTCCATTACCGCCGCGCCACTGGCAAGTACCGGGGGCGCGGCGGTATGCGCCCAACCCGCACATGATGACATGAGGGAAACATACTAATTATTCTCCATCGGGGAACTGGTCCGGGGTCTGGACCTCCGGTGTATCATTTCGGGTTGGGCTGTCATTATGAAGCCTCCTGGGTTCAGTATGCTGGTCTCCACTCCCACGGTCAAGCGCCGGCCTTTTCAAGACCCCAACTCCGAACTGCTCACCTATGGCAATCGTTGCGGGCTCCTTTTCACCCATGCGCAAATGGAGTATATTAATTGGAGTATATTAATTATAGAAAGAAATGAGGTGTTTCGCGTGTTAGAGAAATTTTTCAGGCATCCGTGGATAATTATCGCAGTGATTGGGGCTATAACCCTCTTTTTCGCCCTCCAGATTCCCCGCGCCCAGTTGGATAATAACAATTTTCGCTTTGTGCCGGAAAACGACACAGCCCGGCGGGTATCCACCTATATCGACGATACCTTTGGGAGTTCCAACTTCATCCTGGTGGGGCTTGAACGGCAATACGGTACGGTGTTTGATAGGGCCTTTCTCAACCGGCTCCGGGAGTATGTGGAACGGATAGAAACCATCGAGGTGGCGGGGAAGGTGAATTCCATCATTACCTCTGATTACATCACGAGCCGGGACGACGCCATTGTGGTGGAGAAGCTGTTGCCCGATGATTTTACCGGTACCCCCGAAGAAATCACCGGGCTGAAGCGGAGGCTGCTCTCCTGGGATATGTACCGCCGCGCCCTCATCTCCGATGATTTTACCGCCACCCAGATCCTTGTGCCCATGGATATTTCCCCGGAAGAGTCGGGTAACCCGGAGGTTATCGCCGGGTTTATCCAAATCAGGGACATTGCACGGGAGATGTTCGCAGACCTGGCGACGGTGTACGTTACAGGGCTTCCGGTGATAAGCGCCACCATCAACGAGTCTGTCCATGCGGACCTTATCCTCCTGGTACCCCTGGTGATCATCGTGGTGCTCTGTATCATCTTCCTCCCCCTGCGGCGGGTGAGCTTCGTGTGCCTATCCATCCTGGGGGTACTGGTGGCGGTGATCTGGTCTATCGGGGCCATGCCCCTCTTCGGGATCAAGCTGTCAATTATCAGCACTGTCTTGCCGGTGATCCTCATCGCTGTGGGCAACTCCTACGGGCTGCATGTAATCATCCACTATATTGAGGGGGCGGGGGCGGATTTTAACCGGATGAGCCGGGAAGCGCACTACCACTTTGTCATGGGTATGATCCGGGACCTTGCCAAACCGGTAGCCCTTGCCATGATTACCACCCTGGTGAGTTTCCTGGCCTTCTGTTTTACCAGGGTGCTTCCCATCCGGGAATTCGGCTATTTCTCCGCCTTCGGGGTGTTCGCCTCCTTTGCTGCGGCCATGACCCTGATCCCCGCCCTGCTCCTCATCCGGGGCCCCAAGCCCTTGCACGTGCTGCGGATCAAGAAGCGGAACGGGAACGCTCAGACCCATCACTATATCATGGACTTCTTAATGGGCCTAGCCCTGAAACCCTACCCGGTCCTGATCGGAGGCGCGATCCTGGTGGTGGTTTCCTTCTACGGCGGATCAAAACTGGTCATCGACAACGTGTTTGTAGAGTATTTCAAGCCCAACACGGACATCGTGAAGTCGGAAAACTTCATCCGGGAAAAGTTCGGCGGTTCCAAGGTGATAAGCGTGGTGGTCGAGGCGGACAGCCCTGAAATCCTGCTTCACCCTGATTCCCTCTGCGCCATGGACGGCCTTTCCACCTACCTCCTGGACAAGGTACCGGAAACCGGCAAGGTGATGGGCTTCACCGACCTCATCAAGCGGATTAACCAGGTCTTCAACGCCGATGAATCCCCCAGCGGAATCGTGAGGAGTGCGCAGGTAGCCGTGAACAGTGAAGCGTCTTTCGGGTTTGATGATGCGGGGACCGAGTCGGATAGCGCCTTCGGGTTCGGCGGCTTCGGCTTCGATACGCCTGAAGAGCCGGAACTACCAGAGCCACTCCTTGCTTCAACTCCTCATTCCGCACCATCCCTGTTCATTCCTCTCTCGCTCCTGGACCAGGCGGAGACTTCCGCCGGGGACCGCAGTATGGACACGGCGGAACTGGTGTGGGAACTGAAACGCCTCACCAATTACGAGGGGGCCGCGTACTACGAGATACCTGCTGACCCAGCGCGCTATGGGAAGCGGGATCCCCAGGAGCTTCAGGGGCTGGTGTCCAACTATCTGGTGCTCCTTTCCGGAAACATCGACGACTACGCCAATGATCCCCTGGAACCCACAGCCATACGGAGCCTGATACAGTTGCGGACCGTAGGACAGGAAGATACCGACCGGGCGGTGGCGGTGATTCATCGCTATGTGGCGGCGAATTTCCCGGATACGGTGCGGGTAACCGTGGGCGGGACCGCGCTGGTGGAAAAATCAACCAATGACCTGGTGGTACAGTCCGTGTGGACCTCCATGATCATCGCCCTGGTTTCCCTGTTTCTGATCGTGAGCGCCGTGAACCGCTCCCCGGTGGCCGGCCTTATCGGCGTCCTCCCCCTTTCCATACTGATCCTGGTCAACTTCGCGGTCATGGGCTTTGTAGGGATCAAGCTCAACATCGGTACTTCCATGATTTCGAGCCTGACCATGGGCATTGGGATTGATTATACGATTCATTTTATTGAAGCCTATAAACGGGAATCCCAGAAGGGGAATCAGGAGGGTGGATTCTTGAGAACGGTTTACCTCACCTCTGGAACGGCGATCCTGGTGGACGCGGTATCCACGAGCCTGGGCTTTGCGGTGCTGCTCCTCTCGCGGTTCACCATGCTTGCCGAGTTCGGCCTGCTGGTCGCCCTGTCCCTGTTGATGAGCGCCTTGGTGGGGCTTGTGCTGATACCGGCGCTCTTGATCCTGATTAAGCCGAAGTTTATCGGCAGCGTTTAAAAAAAATAAACTAAGGAGATTCTGATGAAAAAGGTGTGTTTTATGGCGATCCTGGTTCTGTCCGCTGCGTTGCTCAGTGCCCAGGATGCGGCGGCTCTCGTGGACGCCGCCCGGAACCGTATCCAGGCGGATACGGTTTCCACTCGTTCCCGCATGGTGATCACCGGCAAAAATGGTTCCACCACCGAGCGGCTCATGGATCAGTTTTCCAAAGATGGTCCCCAAGGTAACAACCGGACCATCATCGTATTCCAGAAACCTGCTGCCGTGGCCGGGACCCGGTTTCTCACCATTGAAAACCCCAAAAGCGCCGATGATCGCTGGATATTTCTCCCGAGTCTGGGCAAGGTGCGCCGGATCGCCGCGTCAGAGGGTTCGGGCAGCTTCGTGGGAACCGACCTCTCCTACGATGATGTGTCCTCTGCCTCCCGTGATGTGAGCCTGGACAATCACCGGCTGCTCCGGGAGGAAACGCTGAACGGGAGCGCCTGCTATGTGATTGAGTCGATTCCCAAGGACAGCGGGTATCAATACTCCAGGATGGTACAATGGATAGACAAAAGCACCAGTGTAACCCATAAGATTGAGATGTACGACAAGAAGGGAACCCTGGTGAAGCGGCTGGAAATGGGGGCACTGAAAGACATACAGGGAAGGCTCACGCCAATGCAAACAAAAATGACCACCCTCACCGCAAACACCGCTACCACGATCTATGTGGACATCATAAAATACGATGATCCCATCCCCGAGACGGTCTTCACCACCCAGTACCTTGAAACCGGGAGAGCACGATGATAGTGAGACGTGTTGGGGTACAGGGGTTTTGGCCGCGCTTCATGCTCAGGGTGGGTTTGTTGGTACTGGGTGTGGTGGCGCCGCTTGCGGCCCAGGAGGACTTTGGGTTCGGGTTTGGTGATGAAACCGAGGAGGCGCCGAGCAGTTCCGGGGGGTTCTCCTTCATCTCCGGGGCCAGGGTGTCCGGGGAGGTTTCCGCCCAACTGTTAGGCTATGGGGACGATTTTACGTCGTCTTTCACCATAAAGGACACCACCCTGGGGGATGTATTTTCTGGGAAGCTCAACTTCTCCGCCTCCGGGTCTAACGCCGAGGCGGTGATCAACTTGAACCTTGCCCCGGTATTTGACGGTTCCGCTTCGCCTGTGGCCATTGACGAGGCATACCTCCGGGCCTATTTCGGGGGCTTCACCATTGAGGGGGGCTTGCGGAAACTCACCTGGGGCAAGGCGGATAGTCTCGGCCCCCTGGATGTGGTAAATCCCCTGGACTATTCGGACCTCACCAACATGACCGACATCATGGGCCGCAAGATAGCCCGGCCCTTGATCCACGCTTCCTACAGCCTCGGCTCCTTCTCAAAGCTGGAAGGGGTCTTTATACCCTGGTTTGAGGGGCACCGGTTTGCGAATGAGGGGCGTTGGGCGCCGTCGCAGCTTACGGATTTGCCGGACCAGATGACCGCAGCGACCGGTGCGTATATTATCGCTTCAGCTCCCCCAACGATTCCATCAGCAATGCTGCCAACGATTCTGGAGGGATTACCTTCTGATCCACCGGCATTTGAATATCCCAAAACAGACACGTTAAAATATGCGCAAGCAGGCTTGCGGTTCACTACCACCATCGGTTCATCGGACATCGGTGTTCAGTATTACTTTGGTAGGCTGCCGCGTCCTGCGGTCACATTGAATGGCGTGAAAGATTTCTGGAAACAGATGGATTTCAGCAATCCGATGGAACCAATATATACGGGAACTATAACCCCCACCATCACCTATAACTGGTACCACCAAATCGGTCTGGACTACGCCCAGGTGATCGCCGGTTTCAACCTCCGCGCAGAACTAGCCGGCAATATCACTGAAGACAGCGCCGGGGACAACGGCTCGGTGTACAATCCCTCTATCGCCTGGTCTGTGGGCTTTGACCGGGACGTGGTATGGGGGATCAACCTGAACCTCCAGGCCACAGAAAGCATACGCCTTTTAAACGACCAGGCCGGTGGCAACATCGCCCTGGACACCGAGGCAGGTACGGATATGACTACAACGCGGATCACCGGGGTGCTGTCAAAGAAGCTGCTCCGGGACGAACTGGAACTCAAGGTTACGGGGATTTGGGGCATTGAAGATAAGGATTTCTTCATATTGCCCGCTATTATTTGGACCAAAGGAGATGTGGCAGTGGAACTCTCCGGGGGCATCCTCGGTGGAGATGCAGCAGGTGAACTGGGGCAATATCACCGTAACGGTTTTGTGAAAGCCCTTGTGACCTATTCGTTTTAGATTTTTACCAACATACGAGGAGAAACGGAGAACCTATGAAAAAAATAACGACCCTCTGCGTGGGGTTGTTCTTGAGTGTAAGGCTTTTTGCCGCAGACCCGGTGGAAGGTTACTGGGTCAGCGTCGATGATAAAACCGGAAAAGTTACTGCCGGTTGGGAAATGTATCAGACTGAGGGCAAACTCTATGGAAAGATGCTCTCAGTGGCGGATTTCCCCCAACATGCTAAAGCGGTGTATTGCAAGGATTCCTACCAGGGCTTCCCCGTGGCAGGTAAGGTGAATGAGCTGCCCGTGGTCGGCACCCCCTGGATTTTCGGTCTGATGATGGAAAAGCCAGGGCAATGGAGTGGCGGCAATATCGTCGATCCCCAGAGCGGAAACATGTACAAATGTAAAATCACCTTCCGTCCGGTGGACGGCAAGCGTTTCAAGAGCAATACCCTGGAGATGCGCGGTGAGATAGGACTGGGTATAGGCCGCAGTCAGTTCTGGCGCAAGAGTACTCGTGAGGAAGCGGCGGGCCTACGGTAACTTGACTAAACGCTGCTGTCGATATTGCCACGGCGATGGAGCATTTTTACGCTTCAACGTTACCGGTCGCTGTCAAAGACCGTTGCCCCCAGAGATGAGGCATCCGGGTTTATCCCAGCACGGTACTTGTCCAGAGCGACCTTTTCCAGCTCAAGGTCGCCAAAACTATAGACCGGCGTTCCCTGCTCATCAAGACTCACTTCGGGAACCGAATAGGCGCCCATCTCCTTGAGCACCTTGTCCTGGGCTGCTGCCAGGTTCTTGGGCCGGCATTCCGGCAGATCAGCCTGAATCTCACCACTTTTAACCGTCAGCGGCGTTGACCAGATCCGCCGGTATCCCACCTTCCGCAGGTTTTCAAGTTTGATGGCTTCATTTCCCATTTTCATAGAACCATAGCGCAGGGCCGGGACGAGCCAAAACAGGAAGGAAAACACAAGGGGAATGACGCCGAGTCCCACGGCGATGATGGGGAGGGGTTGATTGATGCCCAGCACTGATAAGAGATAATAGGTGACCTTATAGACATAAGAAGCGGCATCGAAGTGGGCCTGGGTAAGGATGTCCCCGGTGCTCAAGGCGTTGAACAGAAAATAAGAACCGAAAATTAGGTTGATCCCGTTGATGACGCTGAACCAGATATTCATCTGCTTGGGGTTGGAGGAGAATTTTTTAAGCCGCTTTAAGGGAGAGGAGCCGCCAAAAGAGCGATCCCGTCTATCCGCCCGCAGGAGGAGTTCATCAAAGCGGTACACCACGGTTCCATCCTCACTCGCCTCGGGGCTTCCGCCGAATTCCACGCAGCAAGCGGTGATTGCTGTTTCCGCCTGTCCAGGGGGAAGCCCGGTGAGCATCATAAATTCCGGGAGGGAAATGACCCCCTGGTTGGCCTGTATGTAGGCGATAAGCTCCTGCTTTTCCTTGGCGGACAGCGCTCCAGGTACCCCGCCGTTTGGGTCATCCTCGCCGAACACAAACGAGAAGATCGCCTTGTACAACGGACGCTTCTTGGACTGGGGCGCTGTTGAGCCGAAACGGCCATAGCGGGAATCCAAGGTCCGGTCCATGGATTTGGTTAGTTCAGAATAGAACCATATCCTGATGATGAGATTAAAGATACTGGAGGCGAAATACAGCCCCCCCAGGCCACCTCCACGGTTAGAACGGTTATTTGAACTGGAGGAACTGGCAGCCGCAGAAAGGACCAAGGCGGCTAAGGCGATGAGCATAAAAATCACGAAATACCCCACCAGCATCACCATGATCCAAACCTTAAAGACCCAACTGCTGACGATCCGCAACCCCTTGCTGAACTTTTCGGTGAATTTACGAAGTCCTGCCCGGAATCCCCGGTATTTGCTGATAAATCCCCGTGGAAAGGAGTAACATATTTCCCCGGATTGCGTTACCTCAAGGCGCCCAGAATACTCATCAGCCACCATGGGAACCAGTTCCCGGACCGTGTGCAAGGGTAGGCTGGTTTGAGCGACGATATCCGCAATGGTAGCGCCCTTCTGTTGTTTTTTGAATGTATCGGTTATGTGCTGATACGCTTCCCTGTTTTTTACGTGGTATCCCATGGCTACTTGCTCCTATTGCCCGATCTCTTTATAGTTTCTCTTTATTTTGCTCTAAATCTAAAGTTTTTTCCAGATGTTTATCCAGAATTGAAGCCAAAGTAACATTATTAAAAAAATTATTGACCAATTCGGTTACATCAGTCCATACCTCATGACTCAAACAATCCCCTAACCGCTCACAGGTTTCCGTATGTTTATCACAAGGGATAGCGTTGAGGTCTTCCCCAGCAGCGTCAAGGATGGCCTTAATGGTGAGTTTATCCAAAGGCTGGGCAAAATAAAACCCCCCTCCAGGCCCCCGGACCGAGGAGACAATCCCTGCCTTTCGGAGTTTAAAAAATATCTGTTCCAGGAACACCGATGAAATGTGCTCCTCTTCCGACAAATTGTTAATGGATACTGGGGATCCGTCCTTTCCCAGCCTTGCCAACGCCAGCGATGCCCTGAGTGCATAACGGCCCCGTGTGGTAATTCTCATAGCAAAATCCCCTTCTATTATCGACTATAATAATACAGGATTATCTTAGCAAAATATACCATAAAAATATGGCTGGTTTTGAATAGGCCTTTGGGGCGAAGCGGGATACCTATATAAGGGGCTGCTCAAAATAAACAAGATGCCAAGCGTCGCAATAATAGACCAATTTTTGAATTTTGAGCTGGTTTGATGGAACATAAGAAAGGATATAATACGATAAATAGTGAGCCGATACTCTTTTCACTTTGAGTCCTCCAGTACAATTCTCCTTGATTTTGTCCATGGTGTCCAGTACCTGCAATTCCTGGCGCTATGGGTATAATAGCTGGTGTAATTATTCTTCTTTAATTGGGTTAAGCTCACAGGAGGGCTGTTTTTACGAAGCCGACATCGGGCTTGCCGTCACATTTTAGATATTATTTCTCATACCCTCCCCTTGATTATAAATTTAAAGTATAGTATTTTAAATTTAAAGAAAAGCGAGAGCTGTAATGTATGAGGAGTGGTAATTTATACAAATAATAGTGAATATCTTAGATATTTTCTGTATAAAAATTG
>JAITQK010000219.1 GCA_031288975.1 Treponema sp.
TCTCCATATCCTGAATCCGGGTGCTGATGACCGTGATAGCCCCGACGGTTTCGCTGGTATTACCGGAAAGCTCGATACCGGTTTTTGAAAGGGCCTCGGCTTTATCCTTGATAATGGCAATCAGGTGTTTCATAGTATCGAAGGTATTGTTGAATATCCCCGCCAAGTTCCCGATTTCATCCCGGCTTTTTATCGCAAGCCGCCGCGTGAGGTCTCCTTCCATATCGTTCAGCATAGTGATGGTATACTTTATGGGATTGGTGATGGAGCGGGCCATAATCAAAGCTGCGGCGAATATGATTATGAGCATCACTCCGGCGATGATGATATAGATGGTTAGCATCTGGTATACCGGGGCCATGATGGATTTTTCTGGTATGCCTACCACGAATGACCACGGGGTGGTGCTGTTTCCCATGGTAAAAGGTGCGGCAATGACCCGCATATTCTCCTTGCGATTGCTGAACCAAGTATGGCTGTCATAGGATCGTCCGTTTTTGACCGCTTGTACCATGTCGTTCAGGTCATTGCCCATCTCCCGTTCTGTTTCCCGCATGTTTTTCCCGATGCTGGCCTTGTCGAAGGCGGGATCAATCAGTCCTTGCCGTGCTACCACAATACCGCTGTTGGAAAATACCGCCACCAGTCCTTCTTCAACCGCGTGATCCGTGGTAATCATGGCCTGGACTTTTTCAATATCGATATCAACCCCCACAACACCGATGACCCGGCCGTTTTTTTTAATCGGCACGGTAAGACTTAAATAGAGCACATCTTTCCCATCCACCGGGTACAAATAAGGCTCGACAACCGATTCCTGTCCTGAGCGGAACGGTACCTGATAATAATCCCCGTCTCCCTGCTGGTCATAATATAGAAGAGGTTCCTTGATGACGCGGCCCCCAGTTTTAATGAAAAAGGGAATGTACCGGCCCGTTGTATCGCTATCAGGGGTGTTCGCGTATTGGCTGTCCAGGCCGTCCAGGGCATTGGGTTCCCAGCATGTCCAGGTTCCGATCACCTCAGCGTTGCTGTCGATGACGCTTTTCAGCATATTATCGAAATAAGCGCGCCGGGAATTCAGCTCTACCGTTTCATAGTCTTCCATGATTTGGGCAAGGGTCCGGGCAGCGTTGAGATACCTTTCCACCCATTCTTTGACTTGTTCCCCGCCTTTTTCCACGGTACTCAAAGTATTCTGGTATACCAGGGCGCTGATTTGAGCACTGGAAAGGGCAATGGCCGCAGCGATCAGGATGCCTGTACCAATAACGTTCAACAGAATAATAACCGTAGTAAGTTTTACACCAATTTTCATAAAAAATTCCTTTGGCTTTCCGCCAAATAATTATTCGCCCGCATATTTTTATGCGATTTTGAATTTCGTAATCTCTCGTACCAACACCTCAATGCTCTGCGTATTCTCAAGACTTATCTCCTGTATCCGCATTACCGCTGTGTTTATCTGATCCATGCCCGATGCAGTCTCGTTCATACCGTTGGTCAAATCGGCGGACAGCATTTCTAGGTTTTTCCCTTCACCGATAATTTCTTTGCTGCCGGTCATCATCGCTTCGGAACTGCACCGCACATTTTGCGTAATGGTGTTTGACGTCGTAATTGCTGAAAGTATATCCTTGCTTCCCGCCTCCTGCTCTTCCATCGCCATTCTGATATGCCCTTCCTGCTCAGATACGGTTTTCACCCTCTGATCTATGATATCAAAATGATTCAGCACTACCACAGTCGCATTGCTTATTCCCCCAAGAGACTGGGTTATCTTTTTCAAGACCACTGATACGGTCTTCGCCTGTTCACTCGACGATTCCGCCAGTTTCCGTATTTCGTCAGCCACCACCGCAAAGCCTTTGCCCACTTCCCCAGCATGAGCCGCTTCTATAGCCGCATTCATCGCCAGGAGATTCGTTTGACTGGCGATATTCTGTATGACCCTGTTGATCTCCAAGAGACGTTCTGATTCCTGTGCCACATCCTGGATATCCATGGATACCTGCTGCAACGCGGTATATCCGTGGTCCGATGCTTCCGAAAGCTCCTGTACATTCTGCTCGTTCTGTATAAGACTTTTGGTTACCGAGGCGATATTCGCAACCATTTCCTCAATCGCCGATGAAGACCGAGAGATGCTCTCAGCCTGTTTTTCAATATTCGTATTGAGATGTTCAATATTGAGGATAATTTGTCCCATAGTCGCGTTTGTTTCATTTACAGAAGCAGCTTGGTTGATGGCCTTTGCCTTCATGCCCTGGGTAATGGCGCTTATCTCGTGTATTGCCGCAGCAGACTGGGTCATCATCGTGGAAAGCTCATTCCCAACTACAGAAAGACTATCGGCTTTATCCTCGATAGCAACAACCAGGGCTTTGATACCCTCTTGGGTTTGGTGTAAGAGGCGCATCATAAGACCGATCTCATCAACAGATCGCTGCTCTGTGTCTGCCGTCTCAATCTGGAAGGTAAGATCCCCTGCTGCGATGGTTGTAAGTACTGCGATGGAGTATTTTATCGGATTAATAAGAGACGCAGAAACACCGATAGCGAGGATTCCCGATAGGAGGACCGCAAGAACAAGGGCAGCAAACAAGGCCAGAAGCGCCTCTCTTTCCAGATTTTTTACGAATGATACATCGTAATCCGCGCCTAAAATCCCCACCACCTTGCCATCTTTGAATACAGGCATATATGCCGATACAAAAGTACCCCACTCATCACTATAGGGCTTTTGTGTTATTACTATCGCTTTTGTAATATACGCCCTATTAATTTCATCAGGAATATCCACAGGATCGTAGATATTAAACATATCCTCTGGTGTGTCAAGAGACCATTCTGAAGAAAAAACAAACTGGTAGGTATGAGCAGAGGGGCGCAAAAAATAGATATATGCCAAATCAAAGGTACTAACAACGTCGTTTATACGGTAGATTAAGTTCCAGTACTCTTCTGCCCCTGCTGTTCCTTCTTGAACCAGATAATCAGGATCAGATACCACAGGAAATTGATTTTCAACCAGTTTCAATACATTGGTCAAGGTCTTGCGATACGTCGTCTTAATGTACTTGACGTACTGCATATACATCCCCATGCCCACACCCAAGGCGATAAAAATACCCAGTCCAGTAAACAAAAGAAAAAATCGTGTCTTTAAGCTTTTCATCTCATACCTTTACAAAACGTCATAAAAACGCTTTTATATTAATGATTAAAGCATATCAAATGGAAAATAAAAAAACCATCTTAAAAGCCTACCAGTTATGACAATAAAACGCCTGTTTTTGACAAAATAAAAAACAGTACCCTGCTGGGAGCAGCACGTATGGTTATAATTATTCTTGAATTGTCGGATTTTTTAGATGGTGAATAACCCGGTTCACTCTGCAAACACACTTTCCAGGGCTATCTCCAGTCCAGGCAGCACTGTGGAAGCAATGACGCCTTCACTGTAACGCTGCATATCGAAATGAACACCGGAGCGGCGGCAGACGCGGATACGTTTGTTCTGAGGGTCAACGATCCAATACTCCCGTACCCCCGCTTCCTCGTACAAGCCCAACTTCCTTTCCATCTCGATGGCTGAGTTGGATGGGGAAAGCACCTCCACCACCAGGTCCGGTGCTCCCCGGCAGCCTTCTTCGCCGCGCTTCTTCTTGTCGCAGATAACCGTCAGGTCCGGCTGTACCACTGTGTCATCGCTTTCGTCTTCTTCATAGAAAAGCCGCACATCCAGGGGCGC
>JAITQK010000242.1 GCA_031288975.1 Treponema sp.
TAATGAGAGCCTCCTTGTATTGGTCTTTAAGTAATTCCAATCTTACAAGGTTCCTCTCATTTTTTCTATACCCCCTTTAGCCGATTTTAGCTGTTTTACGGAGTTTTGGGAAAGGCTCAGAGTATTCATTTCGCTTCAGAAATTTTAGTATAGATTCATTTATTGTACTGGTGGAATCTATTACTACTGAGACATGTGAAAGAGAATACCCCAATTTAGGATATTATAATCAAATTTAAAAAATTACCTATGCCCCGCTATCTTACGCTTTTTAACGTAGGAATTAATATTTCCGCAGTATCTCAATGGGCCGTATCTTCCCAGCTCGGTGCGCTGGAATCCAGGATGCGAGAATAGAACTGAAAATCGTAAACAGGCCGATGAGGAAAACTGCGCTCCAATCTATGACAATGGGAATGGTCTCAAGGTAGTACCCAGGGTCGAGGATCTTGACGTCCCCGCCGTGGAAGAGGCGGGAAAAAAATCCCAGGATGATTTCCAGACCCCGGATGATGGGGTTGATGAAACTCCCGATGAGCAGCCCCACGCCAATACCAAGAAGCGCCCCGGTAAGGCCAGTCAAGAAGGAGCCCCAGAGGAAGATCCGTCCGGTGTCACCGGGACTTGCCCCCGCAGCCTTGAGGACCGCAATATCCCGCTGCCGTTCTATAACGAGCATGGAGGTCGCGGAAGACACGTTCACCGCAGCCACCAGCACGATTAGGGCCATGATAAAAAGCAGAAGCTGCCGGGTGGATTCATAAGAACTATACTGGGAGCGCTGTAGTTCCTTCCAGGTATAGACGCCGAAACCCGCCCCCAAGGTAAAATTCAGGGACAGCGCCACGTCCTCCGCCTTGGTATAGGGGTCCTGTATCTTAACCATGAGATACGACGAAGACAGCTCTGGCGGGAGGACCTGTTTTCCCGCTTCATACGTCATGACGCACCAGAGGGAGTCCAATTCCCGGTACCCCGAGGAGATGATCCCCCGGACCGTAAAGGGGGTGAGGCGCGGTATGCTCCTCCCGTCCTCGCTCAGGCGGACGGTCATGAGCCGGATAGTCTTTCCCACCTCGGCACCGATGGATTCGGCCAAGGCTTCCCCCAAAAGCAGTTCCCTATTGGATTCGAGCCGGGAACTCCCCGCCACCGTAACCAGGTAGGCGCCGCTCCCCGGATCCTCCCAAAAAGCTGGATCAATCGCCCGGATAGTGGCGCCGGCCTTTCCATGATTCCCCACCAGCACCCCCAAACTATGCTGTTCTGGCCACACCCCCCGGACGTTTTCATCTTCGGCAATAAGTGGTACCGCATCTTCAAGACTAACCGGGCCCAACTCGCCATCCATATAATCAAACACCTGTAAGTGGCCGGTCCCCAGTTCCAGGTACCGGTCTGTAATGCCCCTTATCATGCCATCCGCCACGATAAGGGTCACCATAATGGGGATGAGGCTCAACGCGATACCTGCGGCAGCGCCCCGGAGATACCGGCCCCCTTCGTGTGCCCTGCCCAAGAGGTACCGAAGGGCAATAAAGTGAGTCGTGAGGAGTGAGGAATGAGGGGTTTTCCGATACCCGGACTTTTTACGCATCCTTCACCGCTCCCTCTCTACTCAGGGTGCCGTTATCCAGGGTATAGCGGTACATGGCCCTGCGGGCAACGTGTTCATCATGCGTTACCACCATGAGGGTCTTGCCCCATTTTTCCGCCCCTGCATAGAGGAGTTCCGCTACCAGGGCGCTGTTATGGGGGTCCAGGTTGCCCGTGGGTTCGTCCGCCAGGATGATATCCGGGTCGTTTACCATGGACCGGGCCACGGCGACCCGCTGCCGTTCACCTCCGGAAAGCTGGGAGGGAAAATGATGGAGCCGCGTCTCCATCTTGACATCAGCGAGGAGGAGCCGGGCCTTTTCCAGGGCAGCCTTCTTCTTCATCCCTGCGATAAAGGCCGGGAGCATCACGTTTTCCAGGGCGGTAAAATCCTTTAACAAATAGTGAAACTGAAAGATGAAGCCCACCTGACGGCTCCGGTACCCAGAGAGGCTGTTTTCGGAAAGCCCTGAGATATCCGCGCCGGCAATCTCCACAGAGCCTGAATCGCACCGGTCAAGGCCGCCGAGGATGTTCAGAAGGGTGCTCTTACCACTACCGCTCTGACCGCTCACTGCCACTGAGCTTCCTTGTTCCACCTCAAAACTCACCGCTTTGAGGATATACAGGGTTTCCCCGCCGGAGACGTAGTTTTTTACCAGGTTGCTTACCCGAACCAGGGGATCACTCATAACGCAGCACCTCCGCGGGCCGGGTCCGGGAAACTTTGCCCGAGGCGAACCATGCTGCCAACAGGGCGGATAAAAAGCCAAACATACATATCAGCACCACCTCATGGGGTATGATCCGGGAGGGGATTTCTTTGATATAAAAGATCGCCGGTGAAAAGATAGCGAATGAATCCGCCCCCTGGATCCCCAAAAGCCCGGCAATGCTGTTTAACACCGCAATGAAGCCGTTTACCAGCCCTTCAAGAACCGTAAAGAAGGGGGATATATGGAAAGCAATGAGCAGCCCCAGCAACATACCGGTCCCCGCTCCTCCCAGGCCAATGATGAAACCGTCCCAGACAAATACCAGTCGTACCTGCCGTTCACCGGCCCCCAAGGCCCGGAGCAGACCAATCTCCTCCCGGCGTTCCAGTACGGCCCGCCGCTGGGCCTGAAAGATATTAAGCCCCACCACGATGAAGATGAGTCCTACCAGGACGAACATGAATAGCTTCTCGGTACGCAGGGCGCCGAAAAAGGCCCGGTTATAATCCCGCCAGGTACTCAGTTTGAAGGCATCCGCTGGTATGGCCAGTTCAGTTTCAAGAAAATGCCCTAGCAGGGCAATAGCCCGGCTGTCCTGCCAGCGGTTTTTGAGTTTAACCCCCCAGGATACAGTGCCGCCCCCTAGCTCCCCGGCGGTATCAAGGTTGATAAAGCCCCAGCCCAGGTCGTATTCATAGAAACCGGAACGGAAAATACCAGTTACGGTAAAACGGGAATCTGTGGCAAGCGCTTCGGCATCATCACCAGGTAAAAATCCGGTCACTGACACGAGGATGATCTCATCCCCAAGACGGGCGGACAGGCGGTGGGCCAGCTCCGCTCCCAGCAAAATGGAACGCCCCCCGGCAATATCAAAAGAACCGGCCTCAAACACCAGCTTTTCCGCCATGCCCCGGTCTTTTTCCAGGGCATCCGGGGGAAGCCCCCGTATCACCCCCACCTGCTGATTTTGCCGTTTCCCCCGGAGGATACCGTGGAATTCCCTGAAAGGAACAACCGACGCAATGCCAGGAATGGCTGCTGCCTGAGAGATTGGGGTCCCGGTTTCAAATGTCTCCAGGTGCTCCGGTACTATCCTGATATGATACGAGGATATTTCCAGGATGCTTTCGATAAAGCCCATTTGAAAGCCGTTCATCACCGCAATGATGACCGTCAAGGCCAGTACCCCGGTGGCAATGCCCAGGACCGACAACACCGGGGAGGGGGAGTTGCGGCGGCCTTTGGATACATACCGGGACGCCACAAAGCCTATCCAGGTAACGCTATGCAATGTATTCATGTATAAGCTATCTCTATCGTCATAAATTTATTTTTTCTTGAGGCTTATTTTGAATAGCCTCAACCTGCCATTGACAGATATAAAATGGTACTATCATAATTAAACCGGATAGTAAGGGAGAAAACAAGTGGGATACCGTGATTTTGTACTTAAAGGGGATATCGCTTACAGTATAGCAAAGGACGCGCTCTGTACTTCGGAAAACAGCTTCCTCGTCTGTAGTGACGGGAAATCCGCAGGGGTGTTTTCCCAGGTACCTGCGCAGTATAGGCAGCTCCCGCTTATTGATTATACTGGCAAGCTCATTATACCGGGCCTAATAGACCTCCACCTCCACGCACCTCAATTCAGTTTCAGAGCCTTGGGCATGGACCTTGAACTCCTGGACTGGCTGAAAGTCCGTGCGTTCCCTGAAGAGGCTAAGTACCAGGATACCGCTTATGCGCTGCGGGCCTATACCGCCCTGGTGGAGGACCTCAAGAAAGGCCCCAATACCCGCTGCTGCATCTTTGCCACGGTTCATGTACCTGCCACCCTCCTCCTCATGGACCTGCTCGAAGCGTCCGGGTTGGTGAGTCTGGTGGGCAAGGTAAACATGGATCGTAATAGCCCCGATGGGCTACGGGAGACCGACGCCGCAGCTTCCATAGGCGCAACACGGGAATGGCTTGACCGGTACGCTGAAAAGAAAGATAAAAAAAACACAAATTGCGGGCCTATTCTCACCCCCCGTTTTATCCCCTCCTGTACCGATGATTTGATGCGCGGTTTGTCAAAGCTGCAAAAACAATACCGGCTACCCCTCCAGTCCCATCTGTCGGAAAATCAGCGGGAAATCGCCTGGGTCCGGGAGCTTTGCCCTGAGAGCAGTTGCTACGGTGATGCATACACCCGGTTTGACCTTTTCGGCGCTGAGGTACCGACCATTATGGCCCACTGCGTGTGGACCGAGGGGGAAGAAATGGAACTGCTCCGTCGCCGAGGTGTCTATGTTGCCCATTGTCCCCAGTCAAACAGCAACCTTGCCTCTGGCATGGCCCCGATACGGCGCTACCTTGATGCGGGCATAGCGGTGGGCCTGGGCAGTGATATTGCCGGTGGCGCTCATACGTCGATTTTCCGGACCATGACCGAGGCGATCCAGATCTCCAAGCTGCGCCGTTTCACCGGGGCCTGCGACGAGACGCCTCTCACTATGGAAGAAGTCTTCTACCTCGGCACCCTGGGGGGCGGTTCTTTCTTTGGCCAGGTTGGTTCCTTTGCTGCAGGCTATGAATTCGATGCTCTGGTCATGGACGATACCAGCTTTGCCCCTCCCTTTGCCTTGACCCTAGGGGACCGGCTTGAGCGGGCCATGTACCTTTCGGATGATCGTCATATCATCGCGAAGTACGTCCGCGGCGGTGTCATACAGTAATGAGCATAGGAAAAACCGTTCCCCGGGTTGATGCCTATGAAAAGGTTACGGGCAGGGCAAAGTATACCGGTGACTTGGTTGACCGCAATGCACTGATTGGGAAGGTGCTCCATTCCACCATTGCAAACGGACTCGTAACCAAGATGGATATAAGCCACGCGGAAAAGCTGCCGGGGGTGGTGAAGATCATCACCTGCTTCCAGGTACCGGATATCCCTTTTCCCACTGCAGGGCACCCCTGGTCCACGGATCCCGCACATCAGGACCCGGCGGACCGTAAGCTCCTCAACCGCCGGGTGCGGTTCTATGGGGATGACATTGCCGTGGTGATTGCCGAAGATGAGGTGACCGCTTCCCGGGCATTGCAGGCGATCAGGGTCGAATACGAAACGTATCCGGTCCTCCTCAGTCCCGAGGAGGCCATGCGGGAAGGCGCTCCGTTGCTCCATGAAGTGTGCCCCCATAACATACTGAAACATACCACTATTGAAGATGGCGATTTTGAAGCGGCGATCCAGGAACCGGGGCTGCTCAAATTTGAAGGGATCTACGAAACGCCCATGGTCCAGCATTGCCATATTGAGCCAGTGGTTTCTTTTGCATACATGGAAAGCGGACGGGTGGTGGTGGTCTCCTCCACCCAGATACCCCATATTGTCAGACGTATCGTGGCCCAGGCCCTGGGGCTTCCCTGGGGCAAGGTGCGGATCATAAAACCCTATATCGGCGGCGGGTTCGGCAACAAGCAGGACGCCCTCTATGAACCCCTCAATGCCTTCATGACCATGCAGCTCGGTGGCCGTCTGGTAACGCTGGAATTAAGCCGGGAAGAGATATTCTTTGCCACCCGGGTACGCCACGGAGAAAAAATCCACCTCACCTCATACATACGCCCCAACGGACGCCTGGTAGCGCGGAAGTACCGCTCCTATTCAAACCAGGGTGCCTACGGTTCCCACGGCCACAGCATTGCCGCCAAGGGGACCAACGTGTTCCGTCAGCTCTACCAGGATGAAAAAGCCCGCCAGGTTGACATCTTTACGGTATATACAAACACCGCAACAGCCGGGGCAATGCGGGGATACGGCGTTCCCCAGGCGGTCTTTGCCATTGAGTCCCATATAGAAGATATGGCGCGGGCCTTGAACCTGGACCCCATTGAGTTCCGTTTCATGAACCTCATGCCCCTGGGCTTCACCGATCCCTTCTCCAAGAACGTGAACTACTTCGA
>JAITQK010000071.1 GCA_031288975.1 Treponema sp.
AAAAGATGATATATAATATTTTTATTGACAAGATATAAGAACGGGGTCATACTCTATTCATGGTATTTCCTTACGGTTTTTGGAAAAAAAGCTAGGAAAATCACATGTTTATTTTAGGAGGAGAGTATGAAAAAGTTATTTGTTTCTTTTTTGATTCTCTGCACGGCTGCAATGGTGTTTGCCGCCGGCGGAGGACAGGCTGGCGGCGGAGGCAGCGGTAGCAGCGGAGGCGCCAGTGGTGGAATGATCCAGGGCGCCAATGTTCCCCGGAACCAAACCATAATTCTGGAAAATCCAGGCGGGCGCTGTAATCCGCCGGATTATTTTAACCGCTGGAGCGGCTGGAATAATACCTACCAGAGCGGTTTTCAGCAGATCGCTTTAGACGCGCTTTGGTACATAGATCCTGATGCCGGTGTTAACGGCGTCTGGGAAAACGCCCTTGCCGCGGAAAATCCCATTTACAACAGTGACTTTACCCAATTGACGGTGAAGCTGCGCAACGGGATCTACTGGAGCGATGGGGTTGAGTTTACTGCCGATGACCTTATTTACACCATCGAAGCCCAGATGAAAACCCCGGGAATGGCTTTTACCGGCCCGTTTAACGCGTATGTCAGCCGGGTAGAGAAGGTTAACAATTACGAAGTAAAAATTCACATGAAAGAGCCCAATTCCCGGTTCCATACCAATTTCCTTGTCCGCTGGGGCGCGTGTTTTATCATGCCAAAGCATATTTTTGAGAAACAGGCCGATATTACCACGTTCAAGTTCAATCCCCCTATTTCGATTGGGCCCTATACGCTGAAAGACTATGATCCGCAGGGAAACTGGTACCTCTGGGAAAAGCGGAGCGACTGGCAGAGGACTTCCCTTGCCCGTCTGGGCAGCCTTGAGCAGGCGCCAAAATACGCCATGTACATAGCCGCCGGGACAAGTGATGTCAAGGTTATGTCCCAGCAGCAGCACCAGCTTGACGTGATCCATGATATGGCCCCTGAAGGCGTTATCACCCTCAAGAGGACCAATCCCACATCCAAGACCTGGTTTCCCAACTTCCCCTGGGGGCATCCGGATCCGACCCAGGTAGCCGTTGTTATTAACGACGAACGCCCCGGCCTGGACAACAAAGACGTCCGCTGGGCGCTGGCTCTGTCCATGGATATTACTCGCCTCGCTATCGCCAGTTATCGCGGCGCTATGACCATCTCGGCCCTCGCGGTGCCACCTACCGGTATGTATCCCCAGTACTACCATGCTCCTCTTGAGCAGTATCTCGTGGACTATACGCTGGATTTAGGCGATGGGACCAGATTTAAGCCGTATAATACAGAAGCGGCGATTAACATCGCCACCGAAGCCCGTAAGTCTTTGGGAGACATGGTTCCAACCGCCCCCGCGGATATCAAGAAATATGTCGGTGCGGGCTGGTGGAAGTATGATGTCGCCGCCGCCGCCAAGTTGATGCAGAAGGGTGGTTTGCGGAAAAACGCGAGAGGCATTTGGGAATTCGCGGATGGGAAGCCATTCAAAATTTCCGTTGTAGGGCAGACCGACAATGAACCGAGCCAGAACCGTTTAGCGGCCATGGTGGTGGAGTGTTGGAAAGAGTTCGGTATTGACGCGTCATTGAACGTCTCTTCGGATTTCAGTCCCTACACCCAGCCGGGCGACTTTGACGTGTATCTCCAGTGGAACATTGAAACATGGGGCGGCCATCCCGATCTTTCGTACTTCCTCCCCTATTTCCATTCCAACCAGTATGTGCCGATTGGACAGCCTCAATTCGGAAGGAACTCCGGCCGCTGGAAGAGCCCGCAAACGGATAGAATCGTGGATCAGATGATGCAAACCAATATGGACGATATCAATAGAAGCGTCGAACTCGGCCAGCAGTGGCTGAAAGTGGCACTGGACGATATGTTCGAGATCCCGATCTGTTCATATAACGTATTCACTGTTATGGACGAATACTACTGGACAGGTTATCCTGATATCAACAACCCATACACCGATCCGGTTCCGAACTGGGCGAACTCACGGTATATGTATTTGAAGCTTAAACCTACCGGGAAATAGTTTTAGCATAGACCGCGGAGACCTAAAGTCCCTGCGGTCTGTTTATCCTGAGGACGGTGAAATGAAAAAGTTTTTATTAGGCTATGTGCTCCCCCGTATCGGGCAGTACATTATGGTTATTTTTGTGGGAGTTACCGTTACCTTTATCATCCCCCGTCTGTCTCCGAGCGATCCCGTAACGGCTCAGATCAACCGCATGATGACCAGTGGTGTTCAGTACACCAAAGAGATGCTTGACGATTTCAGGGCCTCCCTTTCAGCTCTGTACGGTCTTGAAGGTTCCAGTTTTCGACAATATCTGGAATTCTGGGGACGTTTGCTCAGGGGAGACCTTGGACGCTCGCTCTCGTCTTTTCCGACACCGGTCATTGAACTCATCAGAAATTCCATTCCCTGGACCCTTGGGCTGCTTCTTACCGCCACGGTCATTTCATGGATTGTGGGGAATCTATTGGGCGCTCTTGCCAGTTATTACCCCAAAAATAAAGTGCTTGGCAGTTTTGATGTCCTGAGTCAGGCGGTACGGCCGATTCCCTACTATATACTCGCCCTGCTTTTGGTGATGCTCTTTGCTTACATCTGGCCGATTTTTCCGATTCGCGGCGCCTATCCCATGGGAATGAGGCCGAACTGGTCGTGGCAATTCGTTTTCACCGTCCTGTATCATTCTGTGCTGCCCGCATTCAGCCTTGTATTGGGCGGGATAGGCGGCTGGTTTATCGGCATGAAATCCTTAACCTCAAACATTATCAGTGAAGATTATGTTGTGTACGCCGAAACCGCGGGCCTCAAAGATCGCAAGATCCTTTTTGGTTATGTGATGCGCAACGCGATGCTTCCCCAGATAACGGGCCTCGCTTTAAGTCTTGGTATGGTATTTAACGGCGCCCTTATCTTGGAGGTAATTTTTACTTATCCGGGGCTTGGACTCCTGGCCTATCAGGCTATACTTTCCACCGACTATACATTGATCCTGGGCATTTCCATTTTTTCGATAATCGGTATTGCCACCGCGTCACTTATTCTTGACTTGATATATCCGCTGTTTGACCCCCGGGTCAGGCATCAATAGGGAGGCAGGCCGATGTTAAAGGTATTTCGGGATCTTTTTAAATTTGATATTCGTTTTCGGGTGGCGTTTGCTTTCCTGTTATTCATTATTGTGGTGATGATTCTTTCATGGCTTTCGCCTTACGATATGAGCAAAAGTTTTCAGGTGGGAATGGATCTGCCCCCTTCGTTCCAGCATCCCTTTGGGACGAATACCCGGGGTCAGGACCTTTTTTTCTGGATGGCCTTTGCGGTGCGTAATTCACTGTACCTCGGCATTATTACCGCCCTTGTATCCCGGGTTATCGCGGTGATTGTCGGTCTTACCGCCGGCTATCGCGGAGGCTGGGTAGATAATGTTCTCATGTCAATTAACGACAGCTTTGTCGTCATGCCGGTACTGCCCATTCTTATCCTCCTGAGTTTTCTTGTCCGGGAAAACATGAACATTACAATCCTTGCCGTGTTCCTTGGACTCTTCGGCTGGTCCTGGGACGCGCGGTTAATCCGAAGCCAGGTGCTCAGTTTGAAGGAACGGTCCTTTACCCGCACGGCGGTGTATTCCGGAACCAGCTCATTCAGAATCACGATGACAGAACATCTGCCCTTTGTACTTCCTGTGGTATTCGCCACGACCATCAACAACATGATCTGGTCAATAGGCATGGAAGTGACCCTTGGGGTACTCGGTCTTTCAAGTATCACTACCCCTACATTGGGGTCTACGATTTACTGGGCAAACTCCCATCAGGCCATGATGGCCGGGGTCTGGTGGTGGCTCGCCTCTCCTATCTTAATTTCCATCATCCTTTTTCTGGGACTGTATCTTTTATTTTCCAGTGTCAACGAATATATCGATCCCCGCACGCGATTGCGCCGGATGGGAGCTTAGCATGGCATTATTAGAAGTAAAAGAGCTTAAAGCGTACTACAAAACTGAAATGTACGGCATTTCCCGGATAGTCCGCGCCATTGACGAAGTGTCGCTGGACTTGCAGCCCAACGAAATTTACGGGGTTGCCGGGGAATCAAGCTGCGGTAAAACGACCCTGATAAAGGTGCTGTCGGGGACCATCAAACCGCCTCTCAAAATATATGAGGGCAGCGTAAATTATCAGTTCAAGCATGGCAATGTTGATATGGCAAAGGTAAGCAACGAAGAACTGCAAAAAAACGTCCGCTGGAAAGAGATATCCTATGTCATGCAGGGTTCCATGAGTGTGCTGAATCCTGTGCGGAAGATCATTAAAACTTTTGAGGACATCATCAGCACTCACGAAGGGATTTCCAATCACAAAGAATTTGTTGAACGGATCAAAGATCACGTTAAAAAATTAGGGCTTCCGCCGGATGTGCTCTATTCTTATCCCCACGAGCTTTCCGGTGGTATGCGGCAGCGGGTTGCCATCGCCATGGCAACGGTGTTCCACCCCAGTCTCATCATCGCCGACGAACCGACCACCGCGTTGGACGTGGTGGTTCAGCGGGGGGTGCTGCAGCTCCTCAAGGAGATACAGGCGGAATCGAAAAACACGGTTCTCCTCGTGACTCACGATATGGCGGTACACGCAAATGTGGCGGACCGGGTGGGGATCATGTACGCGGGGCGCCTCATGGAAGAAGCCCCGTCAGAAATAATCTTTAAAAGGCCGCGGCATCCCTATACCCGGCATCTGATCAGCTCGCTCCCGGTGATTGGGGACAAGTCGGGTAAGTCAAGCCTTGAAGGTACGCCGCCGAATCTTGCCAATCCTCCCGAAGGCTGCCGCTTCCATCCCCGTTGTCCTGTGGCGGAAGAGGCCTGCAAAACTAAAGTCCCGGCCATGCGGGATCTGGGCGGCGGGCACCGGGCGGCCTGCCATCTTATACAGGGAGCGCAGCAATGAGTACGGTTACCGGACAGGAATACTTGCTTGAAATAGATCACGCAACCCGCTTTTTTCATGTGGGGGGCCTCTTAAACGGCACAAAGCTCATGGCGGTGAACAATGTGAGTCTTGCCTTGAGCAAAGATAAACCCGAAATATTCACCATCGCCGGTGAATCGGGGAGCGGCAAAACTACCCTTTCCCGGCTCCTGCTGCGGGACCTTGAACCCAGCGAGGGGGATGTCCGCTTTGAAGGCCGCAGTGTTACTAAGATCAAGAAACGTGAAGAATTTAAAGCGTTCATGAAGAAGGTTCAACCGGTGTTTCAGAATCCCTTTGATACCTTCAATCCCCTGCGCCGGGTAGAGGAATACCTCTATGACACGGCAATCAACTTTGATGCCGCAACGGACAGGAAAAGCGCCACGGCAGTGGTGGATAAGGCGCTGCATTCGGTGGGCTTATCCCT
>JAITQK010000102.1 GCA_031288975.1 Treponema sp.
CCTGCACCTTCGGATGAGGAGGCGGTAGAGCTTATCAAGGGGTATCAATCCCGGGCAATTTTCGTCTTCCTTATTGGCGGCATCATCGATCAGGCCAAGCGCATGAAGGTGAATATGAACTTCTCGGTTCGTGTTGTGCCGGTGGGGCCTGAGATTTGGTCGGTGGCGCATATCATCTCCCTGGTTAACCGGGCTGCTATGATATTCGGTGCGGTTAAGCCCCAGGATCAAGAGGAATTTGACCACTACACCTTCCACCGTATTCGTGCGTTCGTGAATGCCTTTTCCCCGGTTCCGGACATCGTGGTTGGCTGCGGCGGTGGCGCCATTGCCATGGGCTTCCCGGTCATTACCAACGATACGAAAGATATGTGGTCGGTTCCCAAGAGCCTCATCATTCAGGAGAATACCAAGGACTGGATCGAAACCTCCCTGGAAGCCCGGGATATCAAGATCAAGGTAACGAAGATCGATATTCCAGTGGCCTTCTCTAACTCTTTTGAGGGGGAGATCATCCGCAGAAACGACATGCAGGTTGATATTGATGGTTCCCGGCTCGACTGTTTCGAGTGGGTGCGTACCAAGGATGGCAGTGAGATTGAGGATCATTCCATTGAACTCATCGGCCCGGATATCGACAGTGTGCCGGCAGGAAGCCGTTTCGCCCTTGCCTACATCGTCGAGGTTGCCGGCAAAAACATGCAGAGCGACTTTGAGCCGGTCTTCGAGCGGAAGTTCCATAACTTCCTCAACTGTATTGAAGGGGTCATGCACACCGGTCAGCGGGATCTGATCCGTGTTCGGGTGAGCAAGGCTGCTTT
This sequence comes from Treponema sp., assembly GCA_031288975.1. Lineage (GTDB taxonomy): Bacteria > Spirochaetota > Spirochaetia > Treponematales > Breznakiellaceae > JAITNP01. The sequence goes on from JAITQK010000102.1 coordinate 822, forward strand.
TGATGCCGGTTTCAGGGCAAAACATTTCGGTGAGGTGCTCTATGCCAAGGTAAAGAGCGACTACGATGCGGTGGTCGACAAATGCCAGGTTAAGATCTACACCAAACCGGAGGATCTCAAGCGATTGCGGGCCGAAGTGAACAAGGTCTATGAGGTTCGGGACGCACGGCTCGAATCCCTCACCGACGAGAGTGTTGAAGTCTTCTATAACTGCATCCTCTGTCAGTCCTTCTCGCCGGCCCATGTGTGTATTGTTACCCCGGAACGGCTCGGCCTCTGCGGCGCCGTGTCTTGGCTTGACGCAAAGGCCACAAACGAGCTTGATCCGAACGGCCCCTGTCAGGTGGTCACTAAGGAACGGGTGCTCGATGAGAACCTCGGAATATGGGAAGATGTCAACGAAGTGGTGAACCGGGACTCCCACGGAGCTACCCAGCAGGTTACCCTCTATTCCATCTTGCAAGACCCCATGACCAGTTGTGGGTGCTTCGAATGTATCTGCGGTATTGAACCTTCGACCAACGGCGTGGTTATCGTCAACCGGGAACACACGGGGAAGACTCCGGTTGGTATGACCTTCTCTGAGCTGGCGGCGAGTACTGGCGGCGGAGTGCAGACCCCTGGTTTTATGGGCCACGGTAAGCAGTTCATCTCTTCCAAGAAGTTCATGAAAGCGGAAGGCGGCCCGGCTCGTATCGTGTGGATGCCCAAGGCTTTGAAGGAGCTGGTGGGTGGGAAACTCAACAAGTCCGCGAAGGCTCTCTATGGTATAGATGATTTTGCCTCCATGATCGCTGATGAGAGCGTTTGTGAGGAAGATCTCGATACCCTGGTAACGTTCCTGAACGAGAAAAAGCATCCGGTGCTTGAGCTTGCGCCTCTCCTGTAATCTGGGAGGTTGTTGATAGTGGGAATAAGCGTACCTCATTTGGGAGAAGAGAAAAAATTCTGAGTGGGGTATGAATAATTCAACTTTTTATTTTTTTTATTGACTAATTTTGTTTTGTATGATATTCTGTTATTAAATTTCAAACGGCGCCTGAATAAAATTATGCGCCGTGTTATTTAAGGAGAAAACCGTTATGCCATTTAAACGTGTTCCGCAAAAATTCAACGCTTCCATTAAGGAAGTGGTGATAGGGACAGGGGATAAAGCTGTCACGCTTGGGGGTGAGAATGTACTTCCCTTCTATAGCTTTGACGCCCCGATTAAGAACCCTCCCAAGGTAGGGGTTGAGGTTTCTGATCGCGGTCCAAATCGGGATATACCCGGTATTGCCGCGTTCTATGGAGAAGCAAAGAGCATCGTCGATGTGGCGAAGCGGGCCTGTCAAATGCCGGGGGCCAGTTTTGTCAGTCTCGTCCTCGATAGCGCCGATCCCAATGGAGAGAACAAGTCGGTAGAGGACTGTGTGGCTCTCTGTAAAGAGGTCGCCGAAGCGGTTACGCTCCCGTTGGTTGTTCAGGGCAGTAAGAATGTCGAGCGGGATGGTCAGCTTCTTGCGAAGGTTGCCGAAGCGCTTGAGGGCAAGAATGTGCTTTTGATGTCTGCAAAAGAAGACAATCACAAGCAGATAGCGGTCGCGGCGGTCCAGGCCTATGGGCAGAAGATCGTTGCGGAATCGGCGGTTGATCTCAACTTGGCAAAGCAGTTGAATGTCCTTATCTCCCAACTGGGGATAAAGAATGAAAGTTATGCCATGAATGTGGGAGCTGCTGCTGCAGGCTATGGCTTTGAATATGTCGCTTCCACCTTGGACCGGATTAAGGCTGCGGCCCTTGCTCAGAATGATGCGACCCTCCAATTGCCCATCATTACCCCTGTGGGAGAGCAGGCGTGGAGTGTTGGGGAAGCGATTAAAAGCGAGCAGGACGCCCCGGCCGGTTGGGGTCCCCAGGAACAGCGGGGCATTGATATGGAAATCACTACTGCGGTCGCGGTTTTGGCTGCAGGCTCGAACGCGGTGATACTGCGGCACCCCGTATCGGTGGCCACGGTCTCCAAGCTCATTGCGGATCTAATCTAATTGATATCAAGAGAGGAGTGCGAGAATGGCGCTTAAAGGATTGGATATATTTAAATATACCCCCAAGACGAATTGTAAGGAATGTGGTAGCGCGACCTGTATGGCCTTTGCCATGAAGGTCGCTCAGGGTGGGGTCACCCTTGATAAATGCACCCACATGTCGCCGGAGGCCCTGGAGAAATTGGGTGAGGCCACTGCTCCACCCATGAAGACCATCAAGATCGGCGCAGATAAAGCCGAGTTTAGTCTCGGAGGAGAGACGGTTCTTTTCAGGCATGAAAAAACCTTTGTTTCCAAGAACCTCTTTGCCGTGGGGGTGTGTCCTGATTGTGTTGACAAGGCACTGTCAGATGCAACACAGGTAGATTACGAGCGCATCAAAGAGCGCATGTATGTAGAACTCATCAGTGTGGCATACACGGGGAACAAGGACGCCTTCCTTGATGCAGTGAAGAAGTCCCAGGCAGTGGGTCGTACCCTGATCCTCGACGTTCAGGACCCGGATGCGGCCAAGGCGGCCCTGGAACTTACCAAAGCCGGTAAGCCCCTGCTCAACGGTGCGAATGCGTCTAACTATGAGGCCATGAGTAAACTGGCCACCGAGGCAGGGGTTGTCCTGGGAGTTAGCGGTACAGACCTTGACAGTATCTATGATACGGTTCAGAAACTTGAAGCCCTGGGCAACAAGAATCTGGTCATTGATGTGGGGACAGCTTCGGTAAAAGATGCCTTTGCCAATACGGTGCAGATCCGGCGGGCGGCCCTCAAAGATGCTGACCGTAGCTTCGGGTATCCCACCATCGTGAATGTGGCGAAGCTGGCCCCCAAGGACAGCGCCATGCAAGTGGCTTTGGCTTCCCTGTTCACCCTGAAATATGGTTCCATCGTCGTCATGAGCGGTATGACCTATGCTCAGGCGCTGCCCCTCTATGGGCTGCGGCAGAATATCTATACAGACCCCCAGAAGCCGATGAAGATGGAGCCGGGAATCTATAAGGTAAACGGTGCAGACGAAAATTCCCTCTGTGCTACTACCGTTGACTTCGCTCTTTCTTATTTCGTCATCAACGGCGAACTTGAGCGCTCCGGTGTTCCTGTAAACCTGATTATTTCCGATGCGGGCGGGTATTCGGTACTCACTGCGTGGGCCGCCGGTAAACTCTCAGCCGGTTCAATTGCTAAGTTCTTTAAAGACAAGGGCATTGAGGGACAGGTTAAAAACCGTAATCTTCTTATCCCAGGAAAGGTTGCGGTTCTTAAGGGGGAACTCGAAGAGAACCTGCCGGGCTGGAAGATCATCGTTGGGCCTAATGAAGCCGTTGGGGTGGTCAAATTCCTCAAGGAATTCAAGGGCTGATTGTGGGGAGAGGCTCGTGATGTATTTCAGGAGCCTCTCTAGATTTTGGAAAGGAGGGGCGTTTTCAAAATAAGTTTTGAAAATGTCTCTACAATGTTCTTATTTTTTGGAGGTCAGTTGTTTTATGGCTAAATTTATTATGATCGGTGAAAACATTCATTGTATCGCGCCTTCGATTCGTGCTGCTATGGATGAGCGGAAGCCGGATCCCATTCTTAAACGGGCGGAAGATCAGCTTAAAGCTGGCGCAACCTATCTCGACTTTAATATCGGACCTGCCAGAAAGGGTAGTAAAGGGCTTATGGCCTGGGGTATCAAGCTGTTGCAAGAACATTTTGATAATGTTCCCATTGCTCTGGATACGGCGGATATAGCGGAAATTGAGGATGGGATCAAGGTTTACAATCGTGCAAAAGGCAAGCCCATTGTGAACTCAGCGGATGCCGGTGATCGTATCAAATATATTGATGTCGCGGCGGCCAATGACGCTATTGTGCTTGCCCTGTGTTCTAAAGAGGGAGTTCCTTCGGATAACGATGAACGCATGGGGTATTGCCAGCAGATGCTTGAACATGGCATGAATCTCGGTATGGCGCCGGATGATATGTGGTTTGATCCCCTGTTCTTGGTCATTAAGGGAATGCAGGATATACAGAGGGATGTGCTTAGCTTCATTCACGATCTCTCCAGTCAGGGACTCAATTCTACCGGTGGACTCTCAAATGTTTCCAACGGGATGCCCAAAGAGGTTCGCCCTCTGGTGAATTCTATCATGATCTCCATGGCAATCAATCAGGGGCTTACCTCAGCCATCGTGAATCCCTGTGAACAGCAGCTCAATCGGGCTATTAAAACATCGGATGTCATCATGAACAATACGCTCTATGCGGATTCGTATCTTGACCTTTAGTCTATAAAGGGGTGGCGTCTCGGCCAAGGGTCGAGGCGCTGCTTACATACCGGATCCATGAGGTGGATAAATAGCCGCCTTTTATCAGGTTCTTATTAAAAAGGAGTATCATTATAGTCGGGATATAAAAAAACATCCCCTTGCAAAAATTGTTTGATTTTTATCATAGATGCATTAAATCTATGGACAAATTTTTTGATGCGCTGGCACTGCTCCCAGTACGCTTAGGGCTTGTTTTGCGGCATCCAGAGATTCAGATGAATTTTGGGGTGGACTAGGTGTGTATATCCAGAGTATGTGCGCCTCACGTTTCTCCTGGTTGAACCATGAGTGTTTATCCTTTGAACGGAAGCTGAACGAGTCGCTATCTTTTCTCCGGTTCCCTTTTTTACGAGATGCCGTTCGTTTTCAACTTCATCAAAGTAGTAGAGCAAATTCTCTCCATAGAAGTCGGCAAGCCTTTGCAGAATGTCCAACGAAACATTGGGCCGCTCATTCTCGATCTTGAAGAGATACGAAGGTGAAATGTTGATCGCCATTGCGACATCTTCCAGCCCAAGGCCGCGGGCAAGCCGGCAATTCTTCCATTTATCGCTGTTAAAGGGACGCAGCCTTGTTTTGTCATCCACCGGATGGTCTTTGTGCCGGATACTCGCCTTGTCATGGGAAAAGACGATTTTTGCCGCGTTGACACTCATCCGGTTCTCTTTTGAGTAGTGCAGGAGGCGCCCGCCAGTTGGACGGAAGAAACGGCGAAATACGCCTTTATCAGGAACGGTATTCCCGTTGCCGACTACCCAGAACAGCTTGCCATGATGCTTGCCGGGATGCGGCAGCAGGAACGTCCCGATATGGACGACATTACTGATGCCGAGCTGGTATGCCGTATCGGGATCATGCTGCTTACCCTGCCCGGCATCACCGAGGTTGACCTGAACCCGGTGATCTACGATCCGGCTCGCAACACTTTTGTGGCAGCGGACGCCCGTATCAGGAAGAGCTGAATTTAAATTAACCACGGAAAAGCACGGATGCTTCGCGGATGCAAGGTAAAGCCTTATGCTTCCGTGGTTAATCTATATATCCCAGTTCCCTATCCCCGTGGCCATTAAAGAAAAATACAACATTATTTTCGTCTTTTGTGCCTTCGCGGTCTAGTAGTTACAAAAAAATAAAAAAAATGCAAATTTTTTTTCAAATTGCTTGATAAAAGAAAATAAAAGTGTTATATATTAAAATGAAGCCAAACGAATACAGAATGTCATATCATACTGTAAGCGTTAAGGTCTCGAGGCTGGTAAAAAGTGCCGAAAAGCAAAAATAGGCGTTTTATTGTCAGTTTTGGTAAGGTTTGATTCTTGTTTTTCATTTGGAAAGGTGGTATTTTCAAACAAGAAGTTTAAAGAAGTTCAAGTTTAATAGAGGGAGTGTGGAATTGAAGGTTACAGACGTATATGCCTATAGAGAGTACAGAGCGTTTTTTCTGCGTCTGGGCATGATTTTGCCCCTTGTAATGTATACC
>JAITQK010000106.1 GCA_031288975.1 Treponema sp.
CCCGTGGTTTGAGGTGGTGTTTCTTCAGGCATAGCAATCACACGCGCTTGAAATGCATCTCGCCGCTAGGGTGATTTCCGCATATACCGTTCCCATCTAATCCTCCTGTTTATAATATAACTCATCTGACGCACAAGAAGAAGACCGTCCGCGGATTAACGCGGATTAACGCCAAGCAATCTTGTCTTATCCGCGAAAATCAGCGGACTCTTCTATGCTATAGCGTCTCAAGAAAACACCCCATTTGGGCCTGTGCCTGCCCCATTTACACCTCTGGATGCCCCCATTTACACCTCTGGATGCCCTATTTACGCCTGGGATGCCCTATTTACGCCTCTGGATGCCTCATTTACGCCTCTGGATGCCTTATATCTGCCTAGATATGCCATAAATCTGCCCAAAGATGCTCTGACTTTAGGCCGATATGCCGCGAATCTAGGCAGATATGTCGTGAATCTAGGCAGATATGCCGTGAATCTAGGCAGATATGCCTCGTTCACGACCGTGGATGCCTCGTTCACGACCGGGGATGCTTTGTTTCTGACCAGAAATACGCCATTCGCAGTTACTGATAGTCTAACGGTAATGGATACTGTGCTTGCGGGATGGGACAAGGACCTGCTCACATAACGCTATCCCTCGTTCCTCGCGCTCCCTCAAACACCTTGTCCTCAAAGCGCTGTTTCTTTACATAAAAAAGCTTGGGGGGCTATAAGCCCCCCAAGCCTCCCGCCTCATGTTTATATGCCGGCCCTCTTGTGCTGTTGCTCCATGTCCACGTCCGTCCCATCTGTGGGGGAGCATGTTGCCGCAGCTACTGTGCTGGGCTTGCTGGGCCTAACCTATAAACTGGGCCGGACCAGGCGGAAACCGAGGTCGTTGTTCCAGCGAGACGGGTTGCGGAGGGCCCGAAACGCCGAGCGCAGGTTCTGGCCGCCATCGAACCAGTCCCCGCCGCGTATAACGCGGTTCGTGCCCGAGGACGCGCCCTGGGGATCAGTCTGAGAGCCGCTCGAATAGTCCCCATACCAATCCCAGCACCACTCCTCGACATTGCCGTGTAGGTCGTACACGCCCCACGCATTCGCCGCAAAACTTCCCACCGCTATCGTCATCTCTCGATAAGTTCCCTTGGCCTTATTGTTGTACGGATACGGATAGATCCAATTATAATTCGCCTGGTTTGTCGTGATAGTGCTTCCCGTACTGAACGGTGTCGTTGTTCCCGCACGGCAGGCGTATTCCCATTCCGCTTCCGTCGGTAGCCGGTACCCATTCGCGTTCCGATTCCACGTTACCGTCCGGTTATCTCCAGACCCGCCGCTTATCGTATACGCAAGTATCAAGCCTTCCTTCCGGCTCCGGGCGTTGCAGTATTCCACCGCCTTAAACCAGCTTACATTCTCCACCGGCCGGTTGTCGCCCGTGAAGTAGCTGGGATTCTTCCCCATTATCGCCTTATATTCCTTCTGAGTTACCTCATACTTTCCCATATAGAAAGAACTCACCGTTACCTGATGTTGCAATTCCCTGTCCAGACGCTTCTTTTCCGACGCCGGACTCCCCATCGTAAACGTCCCCCCGTTGATCTTCACAAAGTCTGCCGGTATGGGCGCAGGTCTAACCGTCGGGGGCGCCACAGGCGTGACCGCAGCAGGCTGTGGAGCTGGAGCCACAGGCGCTGCTGCAATGCGGTAACTGAACTCAAGTTTCTTGCTTTCAGCGCGGCCCACCTCTACGGTCTTTTCCTCGGTCTTGCCGTCGGTATAGGTCATCTTCACCGTGTATGTCCCTGCCTGGATATTCGAAATAGGGAAAGAACCCCACGCAGGAAGCGCCTGCTTCTGGTTCAGTCCAGTCCCCCGAATCTCCACGGTCCCTGGGGTAATCGTGGCTATTTCCAGGGACCCGGTGGCAACCCGCACTTCCCCGATTTTCGGGGTAGGTATCACCGGTGGGGCCACCGTAACCGATGGCGGGCCGAGCCCCACGGCAAACACAAAGTCCCCCTTGTCCAGGGCCGGGTTACGGATCTTCCCATACTGGGGATGCTGGGAGTTGCGGCTGTAGTTCACCACGGTGCTCTGGAGGAAATCCCCCAGTTCGCTCCCGCTCACGTACCCGTCCCGGTTTAAGTCCGCTTCCCGGTTCCGCAAACCCGCCTCAAGCTGGGCGCGAAAGATGCTCTTGTCCGGCACGGTCTCGTTTGCCGCGCCCGAGGCGATGAACTGTCGTACTGGATTGGCGATCTTGTAGTCGATGATCCCCGGTGCCGCACGGGAGGTGGCAAAGACCGACCCTGAGAAGCAGCTATCAAAGATGAGCAGCACGTGTCGGCTCTCTATCTGGGTTGCCCAGGTGTTGAACTGCTCCATTGCAATGGCGGTCCGCTTGAATCCCAGCTCATCCTGGCGGGGGTTGGGGCTGTCCACCGGCACGATGTACCCCATATCACGGGTGTTATCGAGCTTTAAGGTGTGGTCATGGCCTGCGTAATACACAATGAGCCGGGCGTCCTGTTCATAGCCATATTCGTCGAAGAAGGCCGCGATCCCCGCCTTGAGGTCCCTGCTGTTGAGGTTTTCCAGAGTCTTCACGGAAAACCCCTGCTCCGTAAAGAGCTGCCTGATTGCCAGGGTATCCTCCCGCACCCCATCCAGGCGCGCCCACCCATTGGTATAGACGCTTTCCCCAATCACCAAGGCGTGAGACCCGGTAAAGTTCATGAGGGGCTTCCCATCACTCCCCAAGACCACCAGTCTCCCTTGATCCGCGCTCTGGGCAAGAAGCGCCCAGAACGGTGCCAGTGCCAATGCCGCAAGCAAAGCGCCCATTCGTACGGTCTCTTTAATCGTCATGATGGTTGAGTATAACACAGAAACAGAAAAAACGCATCAAATTACACCCTTTTCACCAATTAATACCGCTCTTCCCCTCCTTGTTTTCAAAGGCGTATTGTAGTATCCTAGTAGTATGATTCGTATTAAATATCTTTTTTGTATCGCCGCGCTTATGACGGCCTGCGCTTCAGGGCCTATAAACATCCCCGACGATTTAAGACCTGAAGATCTCGTGCAGCGCGGGCAGGAAGCTTCTGACCGGAACCGGTATAATCATGCACTGCAGTACTATGCAGCCATTATTGACCGGTTTGATTCTAACCTGGAGATGGTCTGTACTGCCGAATATGAGATTGCCTTCATCCACTATAAACAGAAAAAATACGATGCCGCACAGACTGAATTCAACGCCCTCCTCGTCCGGTATGACAGCCCTGATGAGGAACTGCTCCCCCAGCAGTTTAAGAAACTGGCCGGTATTGTGCTGGAACAGATAGGGGAGAAGCAGAAAAAGAAGAAGAAGCATGTTCCCCCGCCTAGTTCATGATGGACTCGAAGCTAAAAAATTCTCTTTCTGATGACGCGAAAGGACCAATAAATCATATTCAGAAATAGTCCCATAAACAGGGTCATGCCCCAGGTGGTTTGATATTCCAGGGGATTCATAACCCGTTGCCCAATATCGTACATCAACTCCACTGGTTCAGTGATAATATCCCAACTGTTCCAACGGAGGTAGCGACCGAGATAGACACCAAAACTCCCGATAAATAACAGGATCATTGAGAGGAGGGTAACCCACGGGCGTTTCATTTTCTTGCACATAATGCGCTCAATATCCCATAAACTCAAAAAGCCAAACAGTAAGCCGGTCCACGCAAAGGAGAGGATTAAGATCAAATCAAACCAAATCGGCATGGCTGATTGAAGCCTCAAATGAAATAAATCGGTGAAAATATAGGGGGCATTGGGGAAAAACAGCAACCAAAAGATCAATAAGACAAAAACGGCGAGTTTTGATTGATGTATCTTTGGTTTAACCATTGATACACTGGTCAAGGCCCAGGGAATCCATGCCAAAAATAAATTCCAGTTTAAAAACAGAAAGACCAGTGTACCAGTATACAACCATCGAAAGATCGAAGCGCCAATACAGAAAAGCGTTAATCCTCCCATGAAAACCGTTTCATGCAGTCGATTCATATCTTTTAAAAGTTTAAACATCCTGTTTTCCCCAATATGATCACAGCACCTATCGCCTCAATGCTTAAAGTGCCGGATCCCTGTAAAGACCATGGCCAGCCCCAGCCGGTTACAGGCTTCCACCGAGAGATTGTCGTTCGTGGAACCTCCGGGCTGGACGATGGTGGTAATCCCCGCTGCTGCCGCCACATCCACCACGTCCGGGAAGGGGAAATAGGCATCCGAGGCAAGCACCCGTGCGGGACTGCCGTCACCAGCGCCGGATTCAGCCTCTACCGCAATCCGGCGGGCACTCCGGCTCAAGGCCAGTTCCGCAGCCCAGATCCGGTTGGTCTCCCCTCCGCCGATACCCACTGCAGCCCGATTCTTCACCACCACGACGGCGTTGGATTTCACATAAGCTACTGCCCGCATCCCGAAGATCAGGTCTGGAATATCCGCCGGATCCGGCATGGCCTTAGTAACCACCTCCCACTTTTCCAGGAGCCGGTGGTTTGCATCTTGAACCAAAAGGCCGCCATCCACGGAAATACATTCCTGCTGTTCCCGAGGCGCCTTGGGGGCCTTGATAATACGGAGGTCTTTCTTTGCTTTGAGTATTTCCAGGGCTTCCGCATCGAAATCCGGGGCAACGATGATTTCCAGAAACAGCGCTGCCAGCCGCTTTGCCACCACCGCATTCACCGGCACATTGCACGCCACGATGCCCCCGAAAATGGACACCGGGTCGCCGGTATAGGTCTTGGTGTATGCCTCCTCAAGCGTCGCACCCAAGGCAATACCGCAGGGGGTGTTATGCTTAACCGCCACGCAGCACACCGGCGGAAAGGGACCGATATCCGGCAGGAGCCGGGCCACATCCGCTTCCCCCAAAGACCCAATTCCATCGGAAGACAGCCCAAAAGCGCAGGCTGTTTTCCATGCCAGGTCCAGGTCCCGGATATTGTTATATCCCATTACCTTGCCGTGGAGCTGTTCCATGGCAGTGAGGGCGCCGCTTTGGTCGGTATAGAAATACAGGGCCGCGGTCTGGTGCCCATTTTCACCATAGCGCAGGGACTGGACCTTCTTGAGGGACAGGGGCCAATAGGCGGGATAGGCCTCATCCAGAAAATACCGGGCAACCGCAGCGTCGTAGGCAGCGGTCAGGTCAAAGACCTTAGCCGCCAGGCGCCGCCGAAAGGCCTCTGGCACAGTTCCCGCCTTCAACCCCGCGATAACCTCCTCATAATCTCCCCTTTCGGTGAGGATGACCACATCCCGGTAATTCTTAGCCGCCGCACGCAGGATGGTCGGCCCGCCAATATCGATGAACTCGATGGTTTCTTCCAAAGAAAGCCCAGCCTGAACTTTCTCAAAGAAGGGATACAGGTTGACACATACCAGATCAATGAGGGTAAAGCCCTGTTTTGCCAAAGTCTCCAGATGGGACGGATTGTCCCGCCGGGCCAGCAGGCCTGCGTGAATAGCAGGGTGGAGGGTCTTTACCCGGCCATCCAGACACTCTGGGAAGCCGGTTATTGTCGCCACATCGGTTACCGGGATGGCATGTTCCTGCAAATACCGTGCGGTCCCCCCGGTGGAAAGGATCTCCCAGCCACTTTCGACCAGGAACGATGCCAGGTCAATAATGCCATTTTTATCATACACACTGAAGAGTGCTCGTTTTTTCATAATGCCTCCATGGGAATCAAGAACCTCACCGGCGCAGTGCACAGCCATGGTTCTATACGCTATTATAGCCTAATGTCTTTTCTTATCATGCACTTTTTTTACGATCTTGACAAGGTTTTTAGAATCCAGGATGAGAAGAATAGGATGATGATAGATGGTATCCTGTAACTTAGTGACCGCCACCGCTGATAAGCCGATTATGTCTTTGTGGTTGAATAATTCAAGTATCCGGGCAACAGGAATTGATAAAAAACACTTTACAAATTACTGAACGGTAGCCATTATACGTCAGTTCCCGCTCATCGATAACATGAGGGCAGTAGAGTTTTATATTTTTCTATACTATCTCTACTACCCTTTTTGTCAGCTATGGGCTACCCATAACCTGTTCACGGCCCCAATATAGCTTATATTATCTTGCTATACGCTATATATATAGTACCCATGAACGGTTACGTCCAGCATTTTTATTTCGCTTGAGTAAAAACTTTAGCGCCAAATCGCTTTTCTATGTCTGCCTTTACGGCGGGGTCAAGTTTAGTACAATCGGCAAATACCCCGTCTCCGACAGTCTTTACACTGGCGGGAATGGTGACGGTGGTAAGACCAGCACAACGGGCAAATGCATTTTTCCCGATAGTCGTTACACTGGCGGGAATGGTGACGGTGGTAAGACCGGCACAAAGACCAAATGCCCACTCCTCGATAGCCGTTACGCCCTCGGGAATGGTAATTGAGGTAAGCTTGGTATCATAGAATGACTGCTTCCCAATAACCGTTACCTTAACCTTGCCTATGACTGCCGGAATAACGACCGCGGTTTCCTTACCCGTGTACTTGGTAATGGTGGAAGCAGTCGCCTTAGTACCCATCTTAAAAGCCTGTTCGGTCGTCTGCCCGAATGCCGCAATACATAGCCCTGCTAACAAAGCCATGAAAACCATTTTTTTGTGCATAATACACTCCTTAAAAATAGTGCTTAATTTTTCACCCATAGTATGGATGAAAAGATTAGCCTTAAATACGCTTAGTATCCAAGGAATATTTCCTAGAATACTTTATTAGTATAATAGATGAAGCGGCGTTTTTTTGTCAAGTGAAAATGTAAAAAATCAGGAAAAACAGAGAAATTTTTTTTATCAGGAAAATAATCGTAAAATCACGCCGTTTTGGAGAATGTAACCATCAAAGCTATACAGGAAAAAGATATTTGTGATATTTTGCAGTTTTTTCTCTTGTATACCTTGGGTCATTAAAAAAAATCGGTAAAAAAAGGTAAAAAATGCTTCACAAATTTTGAGGGGTGATGTATTATAAACTAAGTATTGAAAACGTTTTCATAAATTAAGAGAGGATGCTATGGCAGACATATTGAACGTCGGGATTATCGGGGCAGGCCGGATCGGCAAAATCCATGTCGAGAACATGGCCCGTTTTATACCCCAGGCGAAGCTGGAAGGAATCGTGGATATAAGATTAAGCGCGGAACAGCAGGCTTGGGCCAAGAGTCTGGGGGCACGGGTTGTTTCAAAGAACCCCCAGGACCTCCTCGGTGATGCTTCCATAGGGGCAGTCGTTATTTGCAGTTCCACCGATACCCATGCGGATTTGACCATTGCCGCGGCGGAAGCGGGAAAACATATCTTTTGCGAAAAGCCCATAGACCTTACGGTTTCCAAGGTCAAAGCGGCCTTGGAGGCGGTGAACAAGGCAGGGGTTAAACTCCAAATCGGCTTTAACCGCCGTTTTGACCATAATTTCAAGCGTATCCGGGACTATACCCTGGCCGGAGAAATCGGTGCGGTGCACGTGGTAAAGATTACTTCCCGAGATCCCGCGCCACCACCGCCGGCTTACGTGGCCGTATCCGGGGGTATCTTCCTGGATATGATGATCCACGACTTTGACATGGCCCGGTTCCAGGCCGGCAGTGAGATTACCGAGGTGTATGCCCAGGGCGCGGTACTGGTAGACCCGGAAATCGGCAAGGCTGGGGATGTAGATACCGCCATCGTCACCCTTCGATTTGCCAATGGCGCCATCGGGGTTATTGATAATTCACGAAAGGCGGTTTATGGCTATGATCAGCGGGTGGAGGTCTTCGGTTCCAAAGGCGCGGCTCAGGCGGAAAACGATCTGCCGAATAGGGTAACCCTTTCCAATGAGGCGGGGGTTACCGGCGAGAAGCCCCTGTACTTCTTCCTGGAACGGTATAAGGGCGCCTTCCTAGATGAGATGGTTTCCTTTGTGGACGCGGTGCTGCATGATAAACCCGTGGCGGTCAAGGGGGAAGATGGCCTTGAGAACATGTACGCCGCCCTGGCCGCCACTAAGTCACTTAAAGAAAAGCGGCCGGTCGCGGTGGACGAGATTCGGAGAGACCCTAACGTGACGGTGGGGTTATAATCCTAATTTGAAGAAGAACGGTCCACGATTACCCGGTAAAAATCCGTGTTAATCCGTGGCCTCATAATCTGGAGGTTTTTAATAAAAATGCAGTTCCATCATAAACCACCCTTTAATCACGGTTTAACAATGCTCTCTTCCCGGGCCGGGGCCACAGCTGATATGCTCATGGATTTCGGGGTGTTGCGGGTGAATGAAGGCGAGCACTATGTCAGCCATCAGAAAACCGACGAGCAGTGCTGGCTTCTGGCCTGTGGCAACGCAGAGCTTTCGTGGACCAGGGGCGGTTTTCATACGGTTTCACGGCCCAATCTCTTTGACTATTCGCCGTGGTGTCTTTCGGTTCCTCTCGGGACGCAGGTCAATATCACAGGCGGGGCAGGCGGTTGTGAGTGGTATTACGCCGCAACGGATAACGTCAAGCCCTTCGCCTCCAAGCTCTACACCCCCGAAGAATGTCGCAGTGAATTCCGGGGGGAAGGGACCATGCGGGAAACCTCTACTCGGATCGTACGGACCATTTTCGATGATACGAACCGGCCGGAATCCAACCTGGTCATTGGGGAAGTCATCGGGGTGCCGGGGAAATGGTCCAGTTACCCGCCGCATCACCACCCTCAGCCAGAGATTTACCATTACCGGTTTCTCCCCTCCCAGGGCTTCGGCCTCACCGCCATTGGGAACACCCCCTATATCATCCGGGACAAGGATACTATCTTCATCCGGGATGGGGAGGATCATCCCCAGGTAACCGCTCCAGGCTATGCCATGTGGTATCTCTGGGTGATCCGCCATCTTGAGGGGAACCATTACGGCCCTCAGTACGTTGCAGAGGAACACCAGTGGGTTACCGGCCCGCAAGAGGCGATCTGGCAACCCAAAAAAAGTGAGGAATTATACATGGAAACAGACGCCAGAGGCATATTTACAGGAAACGATGATTTCATCTTCAATACTGCAAATCTCAATGCAGTAAGTGATGTTATTGACTTTCGTTCACTTGATATGACTGATACCCTTATAGGCATATCAATGCCTGAATTGGATAGGTCATTAGGTGATCCTGAAAGTGATATGTATGAAGCATATCACAAAGGTATGGAAGAAACAATACGTTTGACCACAGCGCAGGCATTGCTGCGTTTTTTGGATAATCAGTATATCGAAGTAGACGGCGAGGAGATCAAATTTGTCGCCGGTGTGTTCGGGATCTTCGGGCATGGGGTGGTGGTTGGGCTGGGGGAAGCCCTGGCTGCCAAGCAGAACCCTTTGCCATTCTACCAGGCCAAGAATGAACAGGGTGGCGCCCATGCCGCTATGGGCTTTGCCAAACAGAACAACCGCCGCCGCATAATGGCGGTGTGCAGTTCCATCGGACCAGGGGCGCTCAACATGGTTACTGCCGCGGGAACCGCCACGGCAAATCATATCCCCGTGCTGTTCCTGCCTGGGGATGTGTTCGCCTGCCGGCAGCCTGATCCGGTCTTGCAGCAGGTGGAAATCCCCCATGATTATACCAAAACCTCGGGAGACGCATTCCGGGCAGTGAGCCGTTACTGGGATCGGGTCAATCGTCCGGAACAGCTCATGTCCGCCCTGATCAACGCCTTTAGGGTGCTCACAGACCCGGCAGAAACCGGAGCGGTTACCCTGTGTCTGCCCCAGGATGTGCAGGGAGAAGCCTACGATTATCCCGAAGTATTCTTTGCCAAACGGGTGCATCATATTGAGCGGCGGATTCCCACGCCGGGCCAGATTGAACGCTCTGCGGCTATGCTCAAGGCAGCGAAGAAGCCCTTGGTGATCTGCGGCGGGGGGGTGCGTTTTTCCGGCGCCGGAGCGGCCCTTGAACAGTTCTGTCAGACCTATCACATCCCCTTTGGGGAAACCCAGGCCGGGAAGGGTACGATTCTCTGGGATAATCCCTATAATCTTTCCGGTATCGGGACAACCGGAAGCCTCGCGGCGAACAAGCTGGCCAAAGAAGCAGACCTGATCATCGCGGTGGGAACCCGTCTGGGGGATTTTACCACCTGTTCCAAGTGGCTGTTTCAGAATCCCGCCTGCCGTATCCTGGGGATCAACATCGCCCCCTTTGACGCCTACAAAATGAACGGTGAACCCATTATCACCGACGCGAAACTCATGTTGGAAGCCTTAAATACTGCGGCGCCAGGTTATACATCCGCCTGGGGGAACCGGATCAAAGCGGTCCGGGAAGAGTGGAAAGCCGAGGTAGACCGGCTTTACCACGAGGATGCTGATCCGGCTCCTGATGGATCGCCCCTGCTTTCCCAGGTCCGGGTGTTGGGGGAACTCAACGACCGGCTTTTGCCCCAGGACGGGATCGTGGTATCCGGTTCTGGATCCATTCCCTCGGATATGCAGCGGGTATGGCGCATCCGGGTACGAGACACCTATCACATGGAATACGCGTTTTCCTGCATGGGCTATGAAATCGCCGCAGCCCTGGGGGTCAAAATCGCCAGGCCTGACCGGGAAGTAGTGGCCATTGTCGGAGATGGGGCCTATACCATGCTCCACACCGAACTTTTAACCGCGGTTCAGGAAGGGAAGAAGATCATCATCGTGGTTCTGGACAACGCGGGGTTCCACTGTATCGACAACCTCCAGCACAGCCAAGGGATAGTCCACTTCGGCAACGAATGGAAAACCCGGAACGCCCAGAGTGGACGGCTGGATGGTCCCTCGGTGCAGGTGGATTACGCCAAAAACGCCGAAAGCTGGGGGGCCTTGGGGCTTCGGGCGCGGACCGTGGATGAACTGGCTCAGGCGGTCAAGGAAGCCCTGGCCGCCAAGGGGCCGGTACTCATCGATGTGAAGACCAGCCCCAAGTCCATGACCCGGGGCTATGAATCCTGGTGGCGGGTCGGTACGGCCCAGGTTTCCACCAATCCCGAAGTGGAAGCCGCAGCCAAGAGTATGGCCGCTGAGGTTATAAAAACGAGGAAATTTTAAACCATGCTAGAAACAACGATACGTTTAGCCATAGCCCCTATTGGGTGGACCAACGATGACCTCCCGGAACTGGGAGGGGAGATACCCTTTGAGCAGTGTGTCAGCGAAATGGCCCTGGCAGGGTTCTCCGGCAGCGAGGTGGGGAACAAGTACCCGAAGGACCCGGTGGTCCTCAACAAGGCCCTGAAACTCCGGGGACTCACCATCTGCAATGCCTGGTTCAGTTCATTTTTGACCACCCGGCCCTACGAAGAGGTGGAAGTGGCGTTTATCAAGCACCGGGACTTTCTCTACGCGGTAGGGGCCAGGGTTATTGGCGCGGCAGAACAGGGGCACTCAATTCAGGGACAGGACAAGCCAGTTTTTGACGCAAAACCTGTTTTCACCGATAAGGAATGGGAAAACCTTACCGGGGGCCTGAACAGGCTGGGCGCGCTGGCCGCTGAAAAGGGGATGCAGCTCACCTATCACCACCATATAGGAACCGGGGTCCAGACCACCGCTGAAATCGACCGGCTCATGGAGCACACCGATCCCACACTGCTGGGACTCCTCTACGATACAGGACATTTGGTGTTTTCCGGAGAGGATCCCCTGGAAGTACTGAGGAAGTGGATCAAGCGTATCCACCATGTCCACCTCAAGGATATGCGCGCTCCCCTTCGGGAACAGGCCGTGCAGGAAAAATGGTCCTTCCTCAAGGCGGTGAAAGCAGGGGTCTTCACCGTACCTGGAGACGGCTGTCTCGATTTTACCCCTATTTTCACTGAACTCAAAAACGCAGGCTACGAAGGTTGGTGGGTGGTAGAGGCTGAACAGGACCCTGCCAAGGCCAATCCCCTGGAATATGCGATTAAGGCTCGGCGGTATATCAGGGAAAAAGCTGGAATATAACGCATGTAACCGCAGAGCAGGCAGGGAAAAAACATAAAAACACCCCTGCGCTCTGCGGTGTATCTGGGGGAAAAACCTAATAGCGGTATTTTTTACTTATTTACTTAAATACCCACTTGTAAAAAGATTTGCTTTATGGTATAGTTATGAATATGGTTTGGTGTGCACAAAAAAGGCTCTTGTGTCTCATGTTAATGGCTTATACCGCCCTTTCCGTATTGGGAACATTCTCATTTGCGGTGGTGGAACCTTACCATGCGGTTCTAGGCGAGAAGGTTTTTGGTGCCTTGGAAAACTTTTTTATCCAACAGCCGGCAGAGGAACCGGTACTTATTACCAAATTGGGCAGTACGCGGTTTTCCCCGTTGCGAATAGGTTTTCAACGTCTCGCGTCTCTATTAAGCGTGCTGATTAACGAAAAGCCTGATGCTCAATTATGCTATATCAATGGTACAAAAACACAGCACAGCGATTTAAAAAATAACATTCTTCTAAAACTCCGAATCTGATACCTCCGTTCCCCGTGCGCTCATTGTAATTTCCTCTCTGGCTTATGGGTGGAATAAAAATAATTACGGAGGATTATTGTATGGATACTTTTGTCAAAATAGTTAGAATACTCTTGGTAGTATCTGCGGTTGTGGGGTTTTTAGGAAAAGCCCTCTATGCTGGCGTATCTGGTTTACCGCTTGCAAACGCTTTATCAGAAGAATTTGCTTTCGGTCTGATGACGCCGCTTGTTATCGGAACTTTTTGTAGTTTGATTTGGTCGATTGTAGGGTTCTTTATCGATAAAAACAAAAACAGCCGGCCAATTCATGGGAATTCCCAATTGTGATGTATGGTATGGGTATGGTTTGGTGCGCACAAAAAAGGCTGTTTTGTCTCATTATAACGGCTTATACCGCCCTTGCCGTACTGGGAACATACTCAGGCGCGGCGGTGGAACCGTACCATGCTGTGCAATGCGAGATAGAAAACAAGACGCAAGATAAGATTTTCGGTTCCTTGGAAAACTTTTTTATCCAACATCCGGCAGAGGAACCGGCAATTATTACCAAATTGGGCAGCACCCGGTTTTCTCCGTGTATTGCATCCCTCGTAGGCTCGCCGATTAGTGGGAAGCCTTATGCTCAATCATTCCATATCAATGGTACAAAAACACAGTACCACGATTTAAGAAAGAACATTCTTCTAAAACTCCGCATTTGATACCTGCTTCGCGGAAAAACCATGTAATACAGGAGCAAGGTATGGACAAATCGTGGTCTCTTTTTTGGAAACTCTTTGGAGTATCGTTACTAGTGGCTATGGTCATTGGTGTTATTATTGGTATCCTTCAACATTCCGGTGCGGTCATATACTCATTCACCCAAACAATTATAGCGGTTGGGCTGGGTATAAGCGGCATTATCGGTCTCGTTGTCGTGCCCGTTGCACTGTATTGTGAAGACCGGGCAAGCCGTAAAGGAGGGAAGGGTGTTGTTGAGTGAAGTATTCAATATCCAGCACATTAAGCTGGACCTTGAAAGCGAAACAAAAGATGAAGTTTTTGAAGAACTTATCGAAACGATTATTGCCATGCACCCGGACCTGAACAGGCGGGAAATGCTTGAAGCGGTAACCATGCGGGAAAACCAAATGAATACCGCTGTGGTTCCCGGTGTTGCCGTGCCTCATGGCTATTGTCATGCAGTGAACAGCATTGTTGGCGTGATGGGCATTTCCCATAGAGGTATCGAATACGATACCGGGGAACGGGAACCGGTGCATTGTATTTTTATGCTCGTAATGGGTGATGCGTACCGTGAAAAGCATGTGCGTATTTTAAGCAAAATTTTTGATTTGCTTAATTCGCAGGTGCTTTCAAAAATACAGGTGGCTCAAAGCACTCAAGATGTCCACAATATATTGTGCCAGTTTGAACAACTGACATGAAGGGGCTACTATGACTATCTTGGAAATGCTGCAACAAAGCGCAATCCTCACCTTGCTTGGCATGACGATTGTTTTTGCTTTTCTGTGGCTTATGATTATTTGTGTTAATGCGGTTGGGAAAGCGGTTCATGCTTTAGGATTGGACAAAGATGTACAGCCACTGAAGACCGAAACGCCAAAAAACGCAAACGGAGCAGTAAGCCCAGAAATTACTGCGGCAATAACAGCGGCGGTTCTCGAATACCGCAAAAAGGAGCAGGACTACTATGAGTAAAAGCACGGTTATTTATTGGGCTGTATTAATTGGCCTGCTCATCTTCGCCATGGTTCTGTATAAGCTGTATTTTTAATTTGGGTGGTGATCTACAAAGTATGCTGATTAGATATTGTGGAGAATTTAGTGTCATACTGAAAGCACAAAAATTCAAAAAATTTCACGTAAAAGCGCCAAGATGTCAAGAAATCGGACAGAACAGGGAAATCCGCATCTTTCTTTGCACCTTGGGGAGAAAAATTGGAACTGCGGCAGCATACTTTCTGGATCACCTCCAATAGGCTTTCTTGAAGTATCAAGTGGGAAGATCGTGCATGAGTCGAGGCAGATTTTGAGCAGGTGGTACGGGATATGGTTATGCAGGACCCAAAGGGGAACTGGGTTATCTTGAGTGATAGATTAAACACGCACCAATCTGAAAGTTTAGTGAGGTTAGTTGCTGAACATGAGGGGCTGAATGAAGAGTTAGGAGTGAAAGGGAAGGAAGGGATACTGAAAAACATGAAGAGTCGAGCAGCCTTTCTCAGTGATAGCAGTCATAAGATTCGCTTTATCTACACGCCGAGACATGCATCATGGATAAATCAGATAGAGATATGGTTTAGTATTCTGGGGAAGAAGTTACTGAAACAGATGAATTATACTTCAACTCCCGTGTTGGCCTCTTTCCCCCTCGGAGCTTGGGAAAAGCCCGGTCGATTTATACCCCGCCGTTCCCGTTGGCGGCTATTCACTCCCACAGACCATGAGTCCTCTCACGTTCCCGTATGACCTTCCG